>JAFWEL010000119.1 GCA_017512905.1 Clostridia bacterium | reverse complement strand
AGAGCAAAAAAGGCTTCCTTGCAGATTTGCCGCCCGGAAATCGCTTGCGATTTCAGGCAAATCTGTCAAAGGGGTGGTATTGGCGGGGGAAGCAGTTCCCCCGCCAAGCGGGCGCAAGCCCGCGACAAATCAGAATTTACCTGTTTCCCCGATCTATCCCGCTATCCCTTCTCCGAAATGACCTTGCCCAGCCACTTCATGCCTTCCTCGATGGTCGGTATATCGCACATCGAGAAGTTCAGGCGCAGGGTGTTTTCGTGGCCGCCGTCGGCATAGAAGTGGATGCCGGGCACGAAGGCCACGCTCTCGCCTATGGCGTCGTCGAAGACCTTCACGGCGCTCATCTCCCCGGGCAGCTCGGCCCAGACGAACAGGCCGCCCTGGGGTACGGTGTGCCGGGTGCCCACCGGGAAGTGGTCGAAGCCCGCCAGCATGGCGTTCAGCTGCTTGCGGTACTCCCGGCAGATGCGCTCCAGGTGGCCGGGCATCAGGCCCTGACGCAGGTAGGCGTCCACGATGGCCTGGTTGAGCAGGGGGGAGTGGACGTCCACGCTCTGCTTGCCGATGACCATCTTGCGCAGCAGCAGCGGGTTCTTCACCACCGCCGCGCCCAAGCGCAGGCCGGGGGAAATGTACTTGGAGAAGGAGGACATGTACACCACCCAGCCCTCGGCATCGAAGGACTGGATCGGCGGCAGCGCCTCGCCGGCATAGCGCAGGTCGCGGTAGGGGTCGTCCTCGGCGATGACCACGCCGTATTTTGAGGCCAGCGCCGCCAGGGCCTTCCTGCGCTCCAGGGACAGGGTGATGCCGGTGGGGTTCTGGAAGGTGGGGATGACGTACATCAGCTTCGGATGGTGCTTTTTGATCAGCGCCTCTGCCGCCTCCACGATCACGCCCTCGTCGTCGGTGGGCATATCGACGATGGTCGCGTTGTATTCCCGCATGGCCTGGATCGCCCCCAGGAAGGTGGGACTCTCGCACAGCACCACGTCGCCCGGGTCCACCAGCACCTTTAACAGCAGGTCGAAGGCCTGGCTGCCGCCCTGCACCGGAAGGATCTGCGTGGAATCGCAGTTCACGCCGTCGCCCCTCAGGAATTCGGCCACGCTTTCCCGGAAGGGGCCGAAGCCCTCCGTCGCGCCGTATTGCAGCAGCGTCGTGCCGTACTTGTCCAGCGCCTCGACGGCCAGCCGGGAGATGACCTCGGGCTCCAGCGACGTGTTGGAGGGGTTGCCGCCGGCAAAGGAGATCATGCCGGGGCGGGCCAGCAGCTTGAAGATGTCGCGGATGGCGCTGCCGGTGATGGGGCGCATGTGCTTTGCGAACATTTCCTCGGTGAATTGCATAATTTTTTTCGCCTCCTAATGAAACAGTCGCCTTCCCCATCGGGAAGGCGACTGTGAATCGCGGTACCACTTCCGTTCGCCATGCGCGGGGCATGGCCTCGAATGCGCTGTTTCGGGCGCGCCCGGGCGGCCTACTGCCGTTTCAACCGCCGGCTCCGGGAGGTATTCGCCCGCGCGCCATCGCTCCCTCTCACCGCCCGGGGGCTCTCTGGATCCGGCTTTCGCGGGTTACTTGTTCCCATCATCGCAAAATGTTTGATTATAATTTGATGATAGCATGGCAGTCACGCTCTGTCAAGTTTCGATGGGGTTAAATCCGCAGGCAGGGGAACCGGCCCCTCACCACTTTTTTGTGGCATTGTCTATCCCTGCAGCCCCCGGGCCTGGCGGTCCATGTCCTCCACCACGATGTCGTAGATCTCGCCCAGCGTCGCGCAGTATTCCAGCACCTTCCAGGGCTCGTTGGTGTGGTAGTGGATCTTGATCAGCGCGTCGTCGCCCACGGCCAGAAGGCTGTCGCCGGTAAACGCGGTTTCAAAGTGCTCGCGGATGGCGTCCTCGTCCAGGCCGTGGCCTTCGATCAGCAGTTGGGTGTCGTAACGGAATTCGGTGTATTCGCCGCTCATGGGTGCAACCTCCTATAACAGGGGTATCATGTCCGAGAGCCTGCCGAATTTCAGATCCGGTTTCGTCGCGGATTCGGCCAGCATTTCCTCGGTGGTTTCGCCGCTCATCACCAGGATGGACAGCATGCCGCTGCGCTTGCCGGTCTCGATGTCGGTGTACAGCCGGTCGCCCACCATGGCCAGCTCATTCACCGCCAGCCCCGTGCGCTTCAGCACCGCCTCGACGATGCCGGTGTTGGGCTTGCCGACGACCAGGTCGGGCCTGCGGCCGGTGGAGGCCTCGATGAAGGCCATGATCGCGCCGATGTCCGGCATGAAGCCGGTCTCGGTGGGACAGTTGAAGTCCGGGTGGGTGGCGATGTAGGGCAGACCCGCGCGCACGAAGTCGCACACCGACTGCATCTTCCCATAATCCAGGGTGGTGTCGAAGCCGATCACCACGATTTCCGGACGCTCCATGTCCACCGGGATGCCCGCCTCATGGAATTCCTCCACAAGAAATTCATTGCCCAGCACAAAGGCCCGCTTGCCGGGGTAGAGCTGCCGGAGCTTTTCACAGGTGGCCTCGCCGGAGGTCAGCACCCGGCCGCGGTCGATGGAAAGCCCCATCTTTTTCAGCTTCTGCACGTAGAAATTGGCATTATGGCTGGAATTGTTGGTCAGGAACATGAAGTCCCTTCCCGTGGCGCGCACCCTGTCGATGAATTCCAGCGAGCCCTCAATCAGCCGCCCGCCCAGGTAAAACGTGCCGTCCATGTCCAGCAGGAAGCACTTGACGTTGGATAGGGTCATGGGTGTCCCTCCTTGGGAAATTCTGATTTATCGAGCAGTGCTCGACAAATCAGAATTCGATGTGTCCCTCGCTCATGGCCTTCACCGGGGCCAGGGCTTCTACGCGGTAGCCGGCGGCGCGGAGCTTGTCCATGCCGGGCTGGAAGGCCTTGGCGATCACGGCGCCCACCCCGGCGACGGTGGCCCCGGCCTGCTCCAGCAGGGCGATGCCGCCGAAGGCCGCCTCGCCGTTGGCCAGGAAGTCATCGATCAGCAGCACCCGGTCGCCAGGGTTGATGAAGTGGGCCTTCAGCGTCAGCAGGTAGGGCGCGTTCTTGGTAAACGAGAAAACCTCCCGCTGGATGATGCCGTCCTTCAGTATGCTGGAAATGGATTTTTTCAGGATCACCAGGGGCAGGTTCATCGTCAGCGCGGTCATGGTGGCGGGGGCGATGCCCGAGGATTCGATGGTGGCGATGCGGGTGACGCCCGCGCTGGCGAAGCGCCGGGCAAATTCCTCGCCGCAGGCCTTCATCAGGTGCACATCCACCTGGTGGTTCAGGAACGAATCCACCAGCAGCACCTGGTCGCTCAGGGCCCGTCCGTCCTTCAATATCCTCTGCTTGAGCAATTCCATGGTTGGTCACTGCCTTTCGTTTTTGTTCTCCTTCTCTGTCCCGTCGTCGTCCTTCGGTTCATCGCTCAGCTTTTCGACCACCGCCCACTCCACGCGGCGGTCGGCGATCTGCTCCACGCTGATGCGTAGCCCGAAGCACTCCACCACCGGGTGCTCGCCGTCTGAGGGGATCTCGGTCAGGCGGCTGAACACCAGGCCGCCGAGGGTGTCGTATTCCAGGTCGGAGGGCAACCGGATGTCCAGGGCCTCGGCCACGCTCTCCAGGTCGGCCGCGCCGGAGATGCGCCAGCGGCCGCCGGACAGACGGGTGATCTCCGGCTCCTCCTTGGGGTCAAATTCGTCGTAGATGTTGCCGACGATCTCCTCCAGCAGGTCCTCCAGCGTGATCAGGCCGCTGGTGCCGCCGTACTCGTCCACCACGATGGCCATGTGCTGCTTGCGGGACTGCATTTCCTGGAACAGCACGTCGGTGCGCACCGATTCCGGCACGAAGTGGGCCGGCCGCACCAGCGCCCGGAGGGGCACGTTGCGCCCGTCCGCCCGGCTGAGCAGGTAGTCCCGGGTGGTCAGTATGCCCAGCACGTTGTCGATGCTGCCCTCGTAGACGGGAAAGCGGGAAAGGCCGCTCTGGCGGATGGTCTCCAGGATCTCGGCGTCGGTGGATTCGATGTCGATGGCGGTGATGTCCTTGCGGTGGATCATGCAGTCGCCAGCGTTCATGTTGTTGAACTCGAATATGTTTTCGATCATATCCCGCTCGTCGGCTTCGATGGCACCCTTTTCCTCGCCGATGTCCACCATCTGCATGATGTCCTCTTCGGTCACGGCGTCGCCCACGTCGGCGGGTTTGATGTGGAAGGGCTTCAGCACCAGCGCCCCCAGGGCCATGCTCAGCCGGGTGACGGGGGAGAGCACCGTCAGCGTCACGTCCGCCACCGGTGCGATGGCGTCCAGCAGCGGGGCGCGGAAGTGAGCGCCCAGGTGGCCGGGGATCGCCCCGGCGAGGATCAGGCTGACCAGCGTGAAGGGCAGCAGCCCGTACAGTGCGAAGGCGGGGATGCCGCTGACCCGGCTTTTCAACAGCGCCCACAGGGCCGTGAAGGCGATCAGCACCAGACAGATCCAGCCCATGCGAAATTCGCCGAAGGGCTTTTCGGCCCTGGCCACCATCCGCAGGGCGCGGCGGGCCTTGGCGTCGCCGGCGTCGGCCCGCTTTGCGGCCTCGCCCTCGTCGATAAACGGAACGGCGGCCTCGGCCATGCGCACGACGGCCGCCAGTGACAGCGCGATAAAGATGACAATACTCGGACCGAACGGGTCGTCCATGATAAGGGTAGCCTCCTTGATTGGTTCGTTGAAATGGTATACACGTCCATTATATCAGATTTCCCCGGCTTTTCATGCGCGGTGTGCAAATTTAATGTAATATATGGTATAATGGGAGAGGGCAAGTTCTGATTTGTCGCTGCGCGACAAATCACAATTATGAAAGGAGGCTTTTCCATGGTCCGGATTCGCTTTGCCCTGGCTGACGACTGGGACTTCTGGCACGGGCTGGATGGGCGACTTTCCCGCGAGCTGTTCCTGCGCAAGGCGGCGGCGGGGGAGTGCTATGTCGCCGAGGGGGACGGTGCGCCGGCGGGGCTGTTGCGCTGGAACCGGTTCTGGGACGAAGTGCCCTTCTGTACCCTGCTGTATATCGACGACGCCTGGCGGGGGCGGGGCCTGGGCCGGGCGCTGGTGGCGCGCTGGGAGGCGGACATGCGCGCCCTGGGACACGGCATGGCCATGACCTCCACCCAGTCGGACGAGGACGCCCAATACTTCTGGCGGGCGTTGGATTACAGGGATGCCGGCGGCTTTGACATCGACATTCCCGGCTATGCCCAGCCGACGGAGCTGATCATGCTGAAGGATTTGAGGGAAGCGCCATGAAATACAGAACCATTGACATGAATACCTATCCCCGCAGGGCCCACTTCGACTACTTCCGCTCGCTGCAAAACCCGATGCTGGGCGTGACGGTGGACGTGGACGTGACGGCGCTGCGGGATTTCTGCGGGGCGGAGGGCTGCTCCTTCTATCTGGCCTTCATGCGCTGCGCGGCCCGGGCGGCGAACGCCGTGCCCCAGCTGCGCCAGCGGATCCGGGACGGGGGTATCGTGGAATACGACGCCTGCGGCACCAGCCACGTGGAGCTTCGCGCCGACGGCACCTACGGCTACTGTACGCTGTATCACGACCGGCCCTTCCGGGAATACATCCAATACGCCGAAGCCGAGCGCCTGCGCTGCCGGGAGGTGGCCTCCATCGACGAGGATGAGGACGTGGAGGGGCTGTACTTCATCACATCCCTGCCCTGGCTGCGCTACACCCAGCTGATCCAGCCCACGGCGGGCGGGGACGAGTCCAACCCCCGCATCTCCTGGGGGAAATACGCCGCGGATTTCCGGGGACGGCTGATGATGCCGGTGACGCTGCTGGTCCACCACGCCCTGGTGGACGGCATGCACCTGGCCCGGTTCTATCAGGCCCTGGATGGGGAGATGGCCGCGCTGGTGGCGCCGGGTGATGGCGATTGACAAACGGTGGGCATCGTGGTAAATTGGTGATGTGAGAGTGGATGGTTGGGTATAAGTAAATTCTGATTTGTCGCGCTGCGACAAATCAGAATTTGCTGCACCAAACTACAGACAGGAATCGGAGGTATGGAGCGCAATGAATCGATATACATTTATCATTCGCCTGCTGCCCGGGAAGGGACAGGCGGTGGCGGGGCGACTGGCGGCGAAGGCGGAGGCGATCCGCGGGGAGGCCGCGGGACTGGGGCTGGACAACTTCTCGCTCTGGGGCGTGGAGGACCTGCTTTGCGGCTACGGCGAATGGGCGGGGACGGGCGAGGTCCCGGGACTGCCTTCGTCGCTGACGGAGGCTGTGGGCGCGGACGGTACGCTGCTGTGCGCGCCGGGCACCATGCGGCTGATGTACCACGACATCGGCATCGTGCGGGAGGACAAGTCGCTGATCCGCCACCGGGTGTTCGTCACCCGGCTGAAGCCGGGCTGCGAGGAGGAGTACAAGCGCCGCCACGACGCTCTGATCGCCGCCCGGGGGGACGCCGTCTCCGAGGGTCCGGACAGCAATTTCACCATCTGGTTCGGCGGGGGCTATATCTTCGGCTATTGCGAGAAGGTGAAGGCCTTTGACCGGGAGATGACCGAGGCGGAGCGGGCGTCCACCGTCGAGTGGGAGACGCGGCAGCTGGAGATCATGGACTGGCTGACCGACGACGTGGACTGGATCACCGGCCAGAAGCACGAGGCCATCCGGCGGGTGGTGTGAGGGAAAGGGGCGCGGCCGTGACCGGGGACGCCGCCTTGCAAATCCCCCCCATCCATGCTACAATAGGAGCACATCAGATATAGGGGGCGCTGGGCATGGAACACACCGAAAACGCATACGCGGCGATGCTGCTGACCATGGCGCTCTCGCCCAACCGGGAGGAATACGCCCGGCCCCTGAGCACCCCGGAATTCCGGCGCGTGGAGGCGCTGGCCCGAAGTTCCGGCTACGGCAGCATCGGCGCGCTGCTGGACGTGGACATCAGCGGCCTGGTGATGCTGCTGGGCCTGAGCGACGAGGAGGCCTATCGGGTGTACACGCTGCTGCACCGGGACGTGCAGCTGAGCTATGCCCTGGGGGGCTTCCTGGAGGACGGCATCGAGGTCGTCACCCAGTATGACAGCGAATACCCCCGGCGGTTGACCCAGATCCTGAACGAGGCCGCGCCGCCCTTCCTGTACCGCTGCGGCGACGGCGCGCTGCCGGGACAGCGGGCCATCGCGGTGGTGGGCATCAGCGGCGTCAGGACTACCCCCGAGGCCCGCAGGCAGATCGAGGTCCTCGTCGAGGGGGCGACCCGGCAGGGCTATGCCATCGTCACCGGCGGCGAGCTGGGCGTGGCGCGCCTCGCGGCGGGACTGGCGGCCGACAACGGCGGCCGGCTGGTGGACGTGCTGGGCGGCGGGCTGCGGGAGCACCTGAAGAAAGACGGCATATCCCGGCTGGTGGCCGAAAACCGGGCCGCGATACTGTCCACGGAGCACCCGGACGCCCTGTTCACCGTCAACCACGCCATCGCCCGCAACAAGCTGCTCTTCGCGCTGGCGGACGCCGCGTTCATATTCAATACCGACGGCCGCCGGGGCGAGCTGGACGCGCTGGCGAACCGGACCTGCGAGTGGATCTACGCCTGGCAGGACTACGCCGGCAACCGGCCGCTGCTCAGCCGGGGCGCACGCCCCTTCCATGCCCTCCGGGACGGCGATTTCGAAGCGATGAGCCGCCACTGGAGCGCCTCCCGCGCCCAGCAGATGGATATTTTTGACCTGCTGGATACGCTCTGAGCCGACGGGGGACGCGCCGGACCGGATTTTGCCGCCCGGAAACGCCCAATCCTGCATAAGTACGCCTTTAGAGTGCATAAATATACATATACTGCGCATATTACGTTAATTATCAGGCGTATTACTTGCATTTTATCGCATACGGATGTATAATCGGGTCGATTCAAACGGAGAATACTCCGCGATAAAATGGAGGTACATAAAATGAAGAAGCTCATCGCACTGGTCATCGTCGCAATGCTTGCCCTGACCGCCTTCGCGGCGCTGGCCGAGAACGGCACCCTGACCCTGGCTACCAACGTCAACTTCCCGCCCTATGAGTTCTACGACGACGAGACGGGCGAGCCCACCGGCATCGACATCGAAATCGCCAAGGCCATCTGCGAGAAGATCGGCTACGACCTGGAGGTCGTGGACATCGACTTCGGCGCGATCATCCCCGCGCTGGCCGCCCATTCCTACGACTTTTCCGCCGCCGGCATGACCGTCACCGAGGAGCGCAAGCAGAGCGTGCAGTTCACCGACACCTACGCCGTCGGCGTCCAGGCCGTCATCGTGCCCGCCGACTGCGAGGCGGCTGACATCTATGCCCTGATCGAGTCCAAGGGCGGCCACATCGCCATCGGCGTTCAGGAATCCACCACCGGCGACATCTACATTTCCGACGAGTTTGAGACGGCCGGCACCGCTGAGGTGCAGCGCTTCAAGGCCGGCGCGGACGCCGTGCTGGCGCTGACCAGCGGCCAGGTGGACTGCGTGGTCATCGACAACGAGCCCGCCAAGGCGTTCGTCGCCAAGAACGAGGGCCTGAAGCTGCTGGACTCCGCCTACACTGAGGAGGAGTACGCCATGGCCTTCCCGCTGGATTCCGAGGTCTATGAGTCCTTCAACGCCGCGCTGAAGGAGCTGATGGAGGACGGCACCCTGAAGGGCATCGTCGATCAGTTCATCCCCGCGGAATAACCGGTAACAGAAGCATCAATCGCAAACAGGGAGGCGTTCGCCGCCCTGTTTGCGCGTATGAAACCCCAGAGGGAAGAATGAGGGGGAAGGAAAATTGCAGGCTTGGTTTGAAAAGTTGAAGGCGGAATTTGACCTGAACTTTATCCAGGGCAGGCGCTGGAAATTTCTGGTGGACGGCCTGGGCAACACGCTGAAGATCACACTGATGGCGCTGGCCATCGGTTTGCTGATTGGCATGGTCATCGCGGCCGTGCGCTCCACCTACGACAAGACCGCCGAGGGCGCGCGGCCCACTTTTGGCAGGAAGGTGTTGGGCTTCTTCAACGGCTTCTGCAAGGTCTACCTGACGGTGCTGCGCGGCACGCCCGTGGTGGTGCAGCTGATGATATTCGCCTTCGTCATATTCAGCTCCGTGCGCAACAAGCTGGTGGTGGCGGGGCTGGCCTTCGGACTGAACTCCGGCGCGTATGTGGCGGAGATCATCCGCGGCGGCATCATGGCCATCGACAACGGCCAGTTCGAGGCCGGGCGGAGCCTGGGCTTCAATTACCTCCAGACGATGCAGCACATCATCATTCCCCAGGTGTTCAAGAACGTGCTGCCCTCGCTGATGAACGAATTCATCGCGCTGCTGAAGGAAACCTCCGTCGCGGGCTACGTGGCGGTGATGGACCTGACCAAGGCGGGGGACACCATCCGCGGGCGCACCTATTCGCCCTTCATGCCGCTGATCGCCGTGGCGCTGATCTACCTGGCGCTGGTGATGTTCCTGACCTGGATCGTGGGTCGGGTGGAGAGGAGGCTGAGGAACAGTGACCACTGACGTGCTGATTCGCGTGGAGAACCTGGAAAAGAAGTTCGGCGAGAGCATCCACGCGCTCAACGGCGTGAACGCCGAGATCCGCAAGGGCGAGGTGGTGGTGGTCATCGGGCCCTCGGGCTCCGGCAAATCCACGTTCCTGCGCTGCCTGAACCTGCTGGAGCTGCCCACCTCGGGCACGATCACCTTCGAGGGCGTGGACATCACCGACCCCAAGGTGAACATTAACCGCCACCGCCAGAAGATGGGCATGGTTTTCCAGCACTTCAACCTGTTTCCCAACATGACGGTGCTGAAGAACATGACCGTCGCCCCGGTGACGCTGCGCAAAAAGACGAGGGAGGCCGCCGAGGCCATGGCCAAGCAGCTGTTGGAGCGCGTGGGCCTGCTGGACCGGGCCCAGGCCTATCCGGGCCAGCTCTCCGGCGGACAGAAGCAGCGCATCGCCATCGTGCGGGCGCTTTGCATGGAGCCGGACGTGATGTTGTTTGACGAGCCCACCTCCGCCCTGGACCCTGAGATGGTGGGCGAGGTGCTGGACGTGATGAAGCAGCTGGCCCGGGAGGGCATGACTATGGTGGTGGTTACCCACGAGATGGGCTTTGCCCGGGAGGTGGGGGACCGGGTGATCTTCATGGACGGCGGCCGCATCATCGAGGAGGGCACCCCCGAGCAGGTGTTCGAGCACCCGGAAAACGCCCGGTTGAAGGAGTTTTTGGGGAAGATACTGTGAGATTCTGATTTGGCGGGGAGAGGGATTAGGGATTAGAAATAGTGGCTACCGCGTGGCAGAAACAAATGCTATCTTATAAATCGTGAAAAGGCTCTGTTCCTTCGCGATAACGGTTATTTTATCCCTCGTACTACGTTGGTGCACGGCTTTTCCTAATCCCTAATCCCTGCGCATCAGCCCGACAAATCAGAATTTATCAGACTGAATAAATACTGCCGAAGACGGATGAGGTCCTCATCGCTGGGACAACGTCGCGTGAAACACAGGCGCGAGGTGCGACGTAAGGGGACCTCTTATGGCGCTTCGCGCCACCTTCCCCAAAGGGGAAGGCTTTTGGATATCTCTTCACCCCGACAAATCATACTAAGCTCAATCTAAAAGTAAACCTATGCGGAGCAGATTTTTCGTTCTGCCTAAGCGGAGTAGAGGGAGACGATGCAGCGCATCGTTGACCGAAGCGAAGCAACGGCAGGGCGGAAAAGATGCCCGCAGAGGGTTGCATTTTAGATTGAGTAGATTAGTATCAGAATTCGAGAGGACCTGCCATGCGTTACAAGGCCATACTCTTCGACGTGGACGACACGCTGCTGGACTTTCAGACCGGCAATCACAATGCGGTGAACCAGCTGATGGACGAGCTGGGTTATCATGACTCCGACCGCTACGAGCAGTACGAGGCCATCAACCTGAAGTGCTGGGCGGAGCTGGAGGCGGGACTGTTGACCCAGAACCAGCTGAAGCTGGCCCGCTTCGTGCGCTTCTTCGACCGCTATCCGGTGGCTGGGGATCCCAGGTGGGCGGCGGAGCGCTTCGTGGAGCTGCTGGGCCGGCAGAGCATACTGCTGCCCCACGCGCTGGAGACGGTCTCCCGGATCGCCCAAAAGCTGCCGGTGGCCATCGTGACCAACGGCATCACCGCGATACAGCGCAGCCGACTGGGCCTGTCGCCGCTGAAGGACTATGTGACGGAGGTGGTGATCTCCGAGGAGGTGGGCGTCTCCAAGCCCCGCCCGGGCATCTTCACCATCGCCCTCGACCGCCTGGGGGTGAGGCCCTCGGACGCGCTGATGGTGGGCGACGGCGTCAACAGCGATATCCGCGGTGCGAACAACGCCGGCATCGACGCCTGCTGGCTCAATCCATCCGGGAAGCCATTGCCTGAGGGCGTTCGTGCCGATTATCAGATTACGGATATCCGGCAGTGCGTGGAGATCGCAATGGATGGAATAGGGGACGGTTCCTCATTCCAGATGGTGGAATGAGGAACCGTCCCCTATTCCATTCGTGGCGCGAACAAGAGAGTGAGGAATGTGCTTCATATAATAAATCATAGGACCGGATTGCCACAGCCTTCGATGTGGCAATCCGGTCCCTTCGCTGGTTGCGATTGGAATTATTCCATCCGCCCGTCCCCGCCCATCAGGCGCGTCATCTCCTCGATGCGCTCCAGTGGGAAGGGCGGCTGGGTCAGCGGCCCCATGGCGATTGACATCAGTTTCATGGGGTTGTCGTCCGCCGCCACACGGTTGGCGCTGATCTTGCCGCAGCGGCTGCAGCGGTGGAGAATCGCCCACTCGCCGCCCCGCTTTACCCACACTGCGATGGGTTCCATGCGCCCGCCGCAGTCGGCGGCCCTGTCGCCGGGTGTAGTGTCCACGTGCAGGCTGGTCAGGCAGTTGGGGCAGTGGTTCCTGTGGCGGGTGCCCGCGCAGTCCGGCGTCACCAGTCGCCCGCAGTGGCGGCAGGTGAAGCGCTCGTCGCAGGGATGGCTTTTGTAGTAGCCCTTCTCAAAGGTCCTTCGCTTGTTTTCACGGTTCACTGGATTCCCTCCTTGTCCGCGTCGGATTCGGAGGGTGCGCTGTCCCGCAGGATGCGCTGGATGCTCTTTTCGGACAGATAGTATCGCTCCGCCAGCTCGCCCACGCTGCGCCCGGCCCGGCGTTCGAGCCGGATGCGGGCGTCGCGTTCCCTCAGCCGCGCCCGGGTGCCGCTGAGGGAACCCCAGCCGCTGCGCCTGTCGTCCCGCCGGGGGATGTACAGAAGCCGGCCCTCGGCATAATCCTGCACGCGCCGCAGCAAGTCCTGCGGAAGGATTTCGTCCGCCTTGATATAGCCCATGTCGACCCTCCTGTTGTGTCATGCACGAGGAAAGCGACGGCTATATGGTGTTGGGATTCACATAGCCGTCGCTATGCCTCCGCAGCCTCTTTCATCTTTTTCATCAAATTTATCCTCCCTGGTTGTATCGTGAATCTCGGATTCACAGGTCTATCATAACATGGTATCCGCGCGATGGCAACCTCGAAAATGGGTTTAAGTGTTTTAGAGGGAAAAAGACGGGGCTTCCCGCGTTTTCCGATTCCGACCTTCCCAACAGCGAAATGTGGAATGAGGGGACGGTTCCTTTTTCCAGATTATGGAAAAAGGAACCGTCCCCTCATTCCACCTCCCCCCATTCCATTGACGCGATCAGTCCCAGGGGAAGCGGTACTTGTCCTCCAGGCCGGTCTCCGCGCGAAGCTGGTTCAGCTCGGCCTGCACGGAGTCGTTGATGGGCACGCCGTCCTTGCGGGCCAGGCGGATCTCGTATTCCTTTTCACCGGCGGTGTAGATGCGCTCGGCGCCGGGCATTTTCCGGGAGGCGCGGATTTCGCGGATGATGTCGCCGGCCTTCTTGCGGCAGAGGGCCTCGCCCATGAAGTGGTCGGTGTCGATGGCAATGAAGAAATGGCCCAGGCGGGGGGAGCATTTTTCGCCGTGCTCGTCCACGCCGTTGAGCTGCTTGCCGTAATATCCGTCGGAAAGCACGGAGGACAGGAATTCCACGAACAGGGCGAAGCCGTAGCCCTTGTAGCCGCCCAGCAGCTCGCCGATGCCGCCCACGGTGACCAGCGCTGCGGTGTTGTTGCGGATGCGCTTCAGGGCGTCGCCGCCGCCACCGGTGACGGGCTCGCCGTCCTCGCCGATCACGGTGCCGGGGACCACGTCGTGGCCGATGCGCTCGTAGTATTCGAACTTGCCGTTCTGGGTGATGGAGGTGGCGCAGTCGAAGTTGAAGTCGAAGGGCTCGTCGGTGGGCACGCCCAGGGTGAAGGGGTTGGTGCCGAACATGCCCTCGGTGCCCCAGGTGGGGGCGACGGAGGGGCGGGCGTTGGTGCCGGTCATGCCGATGCAGCCGGCCTTCGTGGCCATGGAGGTGTAGTAGCCGGCAATGCCGTAATGGCAGCTGTTGCGGGCGACCACCATGCCCATGCCGTATTCCTTGGCCTTTTTGATGGCCAGCTCCATGGAGCGGTAGCCGATCACCTGGCCCATGCCGTCGTGGCCGTCCACCACCGCGGTGGTGGGGGTTTCCTTCAGGATCTCATAGTTCGTTACCGGCTTCTGGACGCCGGACTTGATGCGGTCCAGGTAGATGGGCTTGAAGCGGTTGCAGCCGTGGGACTCGATGCCCCGCCGGTCGCTCTCCAGCAGCACATCGGCACAGATGGCCGCGTCCGCCTCCGGGACGCCGTATTTAATGAAGACTTCGGTGACAAAATTCGTAATGGTGGTCCAGTCAATGACCTGAATCAAGGTGGCCGCCTCCTTTTTATTGTGAATTGCCCGGTGCCTGAGGCGCGTGGCCGCGCCTGCCCCCGATATCGAGTATAGCAGATTGGCGGGAATAGTTCAATCCCGATTCCGGCGGAAGTGGAGGGATGTCTCAGGAATGATACAAACGTCATATTAGTGAAATAATTATGCAATAAACGAATAAAAAAGTAATGATTATCGTCGGGTTAACGAGGGGGTTGAGGGCCTCGGAAACGGTAAATATGACGTGAAATCGCAGACAAAAGGGTCAATTAGTCACAAATAAGCCTTGAATCGGGTGGAAATATGACAAATACAGACTAAAGTCTGTGGATAAAAATTATGCATAGCCGCCCAGGATGTGGAAAAAGCTGAAGAAACCCGATAAAACCGGGGTTTTGTCCCCTGATTCTGTGGATAACTGTGTGGACAGTGTGGATTCCTGCATAGGGCATACAGTGTATATACAGCGTGTGGTATACAGTTTATGTCATCGATTGTAACAAATTCACGGGTGCGGGCGACTCCGGTCGGCGAGGGGGACCGAAGCCCCGTTTCCCCGGGTATTTATTTCAAAATGCCGCTGTCGACGCTCTGGATTGTGAAAAAAAACGGAGATACGGTCACAATTTTGTCGATTAGTGACGAAAAAAAGGCATAAATCAGGCTTTGGTATTGATAAAATCCGTGAATATATCAAAAGTATAGAATTACTGTGTACAATTCGACGATTTATTGCCTCTTGTCATTTTGTGGTGCTATAATCTTAATACATTTATAGTATGTGGCAGGGAGGAATATACAAATGAAGAGGATTATCGTGACAACTTTGGCGGTGGCACTGCTTGTGACCATGTTCTGCGCGACGGCGCTGGCCAGCCATGGCGATCTCACCGTTAAGGCGGCCAAGCTGTATGCCGATCCGGCGATGACGGATTATGTGGGCACGATCCCGGCGTACACGGCGCTGGTGGTGCGCTCCAACGATTCCTATACCGACGTCTATATCAACGGCAAGGTTTATTACGTCAGCGATTCCGCCCTCCTGAACCGTACCGTGCTGGGCGACTATGTGGCTACCCTGGACCGGGGCACCGCGGTGTATCAGCGGGCGAACACCGGCGCGAACCGCTACACCCTGAAGAGCAGCTGCGCCGTGCAGATCTGCAAGGTGAAGGGTGAATGGGCCCTGATCCAGACCCTGAGCGAGCGCGGCCTGTACGCCTTCGTGAAGATCGAAAAGCTGAAGAACATCACCAGGATCTGACCCGAGCGCGACTTATGAAAAGGGGGCTTTCCGTATGGGAAGCCCTTTTTCAATGGCGGCCAGGAAAACTGTGGCGACATTGAAGCCAATTGATGAAATATTCTTTACAATCTTCGTCGGGCAGCTGTGGGCGGCCCGGTTTGTGGTATAATTGTAATGGGATCTTTATCCTCTATGGAAAGGAGCGAACCATGATGATGAAAACGAAGGCGCTATGCCTGACGCTCTGCCTGGCGCTGCTGATGGCGGCGCTTCCCCTCGCCCTGGGTGAGGCGGATGCCCCGACGCAAACCCGCAGGCTGCGGCTGGGCAGCTCGATTTATACCCTCGAGATCGATGAAAGCTTTCAATACGGGGATGTGACGGCGGCGGACGTGGAGGAGGGCCAGGTGGCCTATCTGTACAGCGACCGCTTCGCGGTGGACTTCGACGTCTACCAGCACAGCGTCCCCGGCGATCCGCGGACGCTGGCGGAATACGTGGACATGGCGGCGGCGGCCCATCCCGATGCCTCGGAAATTGTCGCCGACGGCGAGATCAACGGCATTCCCGTGGGCTCGTACCGGGCGACGGAGAGCTATGACGGCGGGGAATACCAGACCCTCACCTATGTGCTGGACAACGGCGACGGCTATGTCGAGGTGGTGTTCTGGCTGGACGGCGAGGATGCAGAGGCCCTGGCCCAGGGCATGATCGGCACCCTGGACTTTGATAACCTGGCTCCGGTCCGGCTGGGCACGTCCCCCTATTGGGTGTTCTGCAGCGCCAGCTTCCGCGAGGGCGGCATGACCAGCGAGGACGTGGCCGAGGGCCAGGTGGCCTATTGGGTCAGCGACGAGACGCTGCTGGACTTCGACGTGTACCAGCGCGACAAGGAGGGCCTGCCCGGGGACCTGGCGGACTACGTGACCCAGGAGGCCCGGGAATACAACGCCAGCGCGGTGGAGCCCGACGCGACGGTCAACGGCATCCCCGTGGGCTGGTACCGCGCCGTGGAGAGCTATGAGGGCAAGGACTACGAGACCCTCACCTGCGCGATGGACGCCGGCGGGGATTACATCAAGGTCGTGTTCTGGCTGGATGGTCCCACCGCCGCGGCGGAGGCCGACGGCATCCTCCAGTCCCTGTGGCGGGAGGAGGACGAGCCGGAGGAGGCCGGTGCCGCCGAGGCCCTGCCGGAGGAGACCGCCGCGGACGGCGCGGCGACCCGGACGCTGCGGCTGGGCACGTCCCCGTTTACCATCGTCGTGCCCGCCGGCTTTACCGAGGGCGAGATGACCCAGGAGGACATCGAGGACGACCAGGTGGCCTATTACTACAGCAACGAGACCCTGCTGGACTTCGACGTCTACCAGTTCAGCAAGGACGGCTATCCCAACGACCTGGCGACCTATGTGGAGGAGGAGACGGCGGGCTACAACAGCGTCAGCGAGGTTGTGACCGACGGGGAGATCAATGGCGTTCCCGCGGCCTGGTACCGCACCGTCGAGGCCTATCAGGACGCCGAATTCAATACGCTGACCTACATACTGGACGGCGGCGAGGAGTATGTGGAAATCTGCTTCTGGCTGGACGGCGAGAACGCCGACGCCGAGGCCGATGCCATCATCCGCACGCTGGGCGTCAGCCCCGTGGCCGGGACTGAGGAGCACGCCGAAGGGGCGGACGCGGTCGAGACCGACGAAAGCGCGGACGTGACCGGGGAATGAAACACCATTTTGACAACGGCCGGACGCCATGACAACGGGCCCGGACGGGCAACGATGAACCATCCACAGGAGGGAGAGCTATGAAGAAGATCGCAATGATGCTTCTGGCCGTCGCGCTGCTGGCGGCGGTGGGCGCCTGCGCCCTTGCGGCGGGCTGGACGGAGTACGTCAACAAGGACGGCGCGAAGGTCTATGCCGACTACAATACCGATTCCAAGGTGATCGCAAAGCTCAACAAGGGCGACAAGGTGACCGTGACGGACATCGTGGATATGCGCGGCAAGTGGAAGGCGGTCACCATCAAGGTCAAGGGCAAGAAGAAGACCGGGTTCATGCTGAGCAAGCACCTGGATGCCACCGCGCCCTGCAACCACAAGTGGGGCAAGTGGACCGTCATCGACAAGCCCACCTGCACCCGGACCGGCTACCGCCAGCGCCAGTGTGTCAAGTGCGGCATACTGGACGACGAGAAGATGCCCAAGACCGATCACACCTACGGCAGCTGGAAGGTGACCCGGGAGCCCACCTGCACCAGGGAGGGCCAGCGGACCCGCACCTGCAGGGTGTGCGGCCACAAGCAGACCCAGACGGTGGCGAAGATCGCCCACGACTTCGGCAAGTGGACCGTGACCAAGGAGCCCACCTGTACCGCCAAGGGCAGCCGATACCGCAAGTGCCGGGAGTGCGGCTACAGGGAAGAGCAGACGATGGACAAGCTGCCCCACGACTTCGGCAGCTGGACCGTTGACAAGGCGGCCACCTGCACCGAGAAGGGCTCCCGCACCCGCACCTGCCGGGACTGCGGCTATGAAGAGAAGCAGAGCATCGAAAAGCTGCCCCACGATTACAAGTGGGAGATCCTCGAGGAGGCCACCGACCATTCCGCCGGCAAGCGCCAGCAGGTCTGCCAGACCTGCGGCCACACCGAGCCCGCGGTGTCCTACGATCCCGACGGTACGCTGCGCCGGGGCGCTCGCGGCGACGACGTGCGCCGGGTCCAGCAGCTGCTGGCCGACCAGGATTATCTGACCGCCAAGGGCGTGGACGGCATCTTCGGCGGCGGCATGGAAAAGGCCCTCATGCAGTTCCAGAAGGACCAGGGGCTCACCCCCGACGGCGTGGGCTGGCCCCAGACCCTCCAGCGCCTGAACCACGACTTCGGCCCCTGGACCGTCTCCATACCGCTGACCCGCGCCTCCAACGGCGAGCGCGTGCGGGTGTGCAAGGACTGCGGCTTTGAGCAGCGTGAGGTCGTCGACGCCGGGGCCATCGAAAAGAAGCGCCGGGGCGAGGACGTGCGCGCCATCCAGCAGCTGCTGGGCAGCCTGGGCTACAATCCCGGCGCTTACGACGGCATCTATGGCGCGAAGCTGGACACCGCCTACGCGGCCTTCGCCGCCAACAACGACGTGGACTTCCAGCCCGGCAGGCTCTGGCCCGCCCAGGTGGACGCCCTGGTGAACGTGTGGATGGCCAGCACCAGCCCGGACAGCTTCAAGGGCGAGGGCGACGTCAACACGCCCGTCGACCTGGCGCTGACCGTGACGCCGGCCTCGGAGGCCGAGGCGGGAAGCGACATGGTCACCTACAACTGGACCCTGAGCAACATGGGCAGCGAGACCTGCATGTTCAACGCGCTGCTGCTCTGCTACGGCGACGACCCGGACTTCAGGCAGAATCCCCTGACCGTGGTCATCGACGGCGTCGAATTGAAGCCCAACAACGCCAACAGCGCCTCCGGCAGCTTTACCGTGGCCTCGGAATGGGGCGAGGGCAGGCTGAACTTCAGCGCGATGGCCGTGGTTGAAAGCACCGGCGACGTGTGGAACAGCAATGTGGTGAGCTACTGATCCCTTCGGAGGTAGGAAACGATGAAAAAAGCCATTACCGTCATACTGGCCATCGCGCTGCTCGCGGCCATTGCGCTGCCGGCAGTGGCGGATGCCTTTACCCTGTACGTGACCCAGAGCGGCGTGAAGGTCTACGCGAAAAAGAGCACCGGCGCCAAGGTTTACCAGAAGCTGTCCAGGGGCGAAAAGGTGCTGATCGAGAAAAAGAGCGGCAGTTGGTACGCCATACTGGTGGAGGACCCCGCCGGCGACGGCCAGACGCTGGGCTGGATCCAGGCCAAATACCTGAGCACCACCAAGCCCTCGAAGAAGAAAAAGAGCAACCAGACCACGCCGGCGACCGTGACGCCCTCCTCCACGAAGGAGATTGAGCGGGTGCTGGACACCATGCGTCCGGTCGAGCCCTACGACGCCCAGGTGGTCACCAAAACCGAGCGGGGCACCGTGGCGCTGCGCCGCCGGCCCACCCAGGCCGGCCAGCTGATCCTGCACCTGGTGAACGGTTCGGCCCTGAAGGTGCTGGCCGAGGGCGAGGACTGGTTCCAGGTGACCGACCCGGCCAGCGGCAACACCGGCTACATGGCCAGCCGCTACATCGTCAGGACCGCCGACGTGGCGGACGACGACGCGGCGGATGCCGGCGCGGCGGAGCTGGCCGTTGCCCCGGCGGGCGAGGCCCGGGAGGTCAAGCCCATCCCGGTGGCGCTGGACGTCAACCACCTGCCCGACGGCGTATACCCCGTCGCCTTTGACCGCGGCGACGCGGCCCGCCTGGCCTCCGGCACCTACATGAACGGTGTGCACATCTACGGCATGGACCGTTACGCCGCCGCCGACCTGGAAAACCTGGTGGCGGGGGACACCGTACTCGTCGAGGGCCGGATGGTCGCCGTCGAAAGCGTTGAAAAGCGCGGCGACGACATCCTGGTCAACGGCGGCCTCGATGCCGCCGACGGCTGCCAGTTCACCCGGGACGACGAGGGCGGCTATCGCGTGGACGGGGTTAACGACCTGCCCACCTATACCGAGCTGGGCGTGACCTCGCTGGCGGTGGACGAATCGGCGGTGTTCACCGATTCCGCCGACATCGAAAGCGAGCCCGTCACCGCCCAATACGACGGCATCATCGACGCCATCCAGGGCGCGACGTTCTCTGATTTCTCCGCAAGCAACACCACCGTGACCATCCGGTCGGGCAGGGTCGTGCGGATCGACCGGACGTACGTGCCGTAAATTCCCCGAATAAAAGCGTCTGCGCGAACGGTTTCGGCCTTCCACCCGGGGGCCGGGGCCGTTCGCGCTTTAGCGGGAGGGTTTGAGGACGTTCCGCCGGTTGCCGCTGTAAATCGTTTGCGGCGACAAAAGTCGAGGAAATTACTCCCGAAATTGCGGGATGGTCTTGACGACCGGGGCTTTATAGGTTTAAAATAGGGTTAGCTACATATTTGTAAAGGAGGACACCCCATGTTCGGAAGCAAGAAGATACAGGAGCTGGAGGCCAGGGTTGCCGAATTGACGGAGAGCCTGAGCAAGCAGCAGGCAGAAAACGCCAGCCTGACCCAGCAGCTTGACAGCGCCAGAAGCCGCATTGCCGGAATGGAGGCCCAGCTGAATGATTTTGACCTGGAGCGGGCCAAGGAGGATGCCAGGGCTTCCCAGGCGGAGTATGAAGGGCTGAAGGAGCTGTATACCCGCAAGACCCGGGAATTCGACGAGTTCAAGGAAGGCGAGGAGCAGCGCTTTGCCCGGGACCAGGCGCTGCAGCGCCACAACCTGGAGAACGAGATCCGCGACAACCGCCAGGCCAACCAGGAGTACGTCGCCAACACGGTCAAGACCTTCGGCGAGAGCTACAATTACTACCTGAACCAGATCAAGGTGTTGATGGACGCCCTGGGCAACGTGGCCACCCGCACCGGCGCGGCCCTGTTCCAGGGGGAGAGCGCCGACCTGCGCAGCAGCTTCGGCCATCAGATGCGCGATCTGCTGAAATCCGGCGTGGAAGCCTTCGACGAAGACGGGGAGAAACTGGTGGTGGAGGCCGAGGATGCCGGGGAGACCGCCAATCCCGCCGAGGCCGTCCGGTCTGTGGACGAGGAGGGCGACGTGCTGTAACGCGCCGCCGGGACATCCGGGAAACACGACAGGCTATCATTGGGAGAACACACATGAGATATCAACTACGCACGCTGACGGCGCTGGGGCTCTCGGCCCTGCTGGCGTTGACGGCAGGGCCTGTGGCGACCGGCACCGCCAGGGCGGAGGCCGGAGAGGTGGTCATCGAGTCGGACGAGACGGTGACCATCGACGACATGGCCGCGGACGGACTGGACGCACTGGACCTGGGCGACCTCTCCATGGACCTGACGGCGCCCACGGTGGCGCCCGCGGATACCCCGACGCCCACGCCCACGCCCACCGCCACGCCCACGCCCGAACCCACGGCCACACCGGCGCCGCCCTGGATCACGTCCGTCCACTATCCGAAGGACAAGATCAACTTTGAGACGGAGATCTGGGACATCATGACCGGCAAATGGGGCCTGACCGGCTACCAGGCCGCCGGCCTGATGAGCAGCATCCTTGCGGAGAGCAGCTTCAGTCCCTATAACGCCCAGGGCATGGGCGGGTCGGACGATCGGGGCAAATACCTCTACGATGCCCAGGACGCGGTGGGCTTCGGCCTGTGCCAGTGGACCTCATCGGGGCGCAAGGCCGCCCTGCTGCGCTTTGCCAGCGCCCGGGGCAGCGGGGACCTGGTGTGGGATTTCGACACCCAGATGGACTTCATGCGCCAGGAGCTGGACATGAAGACCCTCAAGGCCACGAAGACGCTGTACGACGCCGCGGAATGGGCCGTGATGCGCTACGAACGGCCCAGCCAGCGCTATACCAACTCCTGGCCCGGCACCCGCTACGAAAAGGGCCGGAGGATCTACAAAAACCACACCGGCAAGGCCTATGAGGAGCCCGCGCTGAAATTTTCGGTGCGCTCCGGCGACGGGAAGACCGGCATGACCGATGTGTTGAAGGCCGGCGCGCTGGTCCTGGACGCCGAAACGCCCCTCACCCTGACCGTCAACAGCAACTACTACTGGCGGCTGACCCAGGTGGACTATGACGAAGTGGACGAGGGCTCGTGGCTCCAGATCCAGTGCCCGTCCTTCTATACCCCCACCCGGATGGAGCCCTGCGTGTGCGGCTACGCCTGCGACGGGGACAAGGCGCTGACGCTGAGCGTCGCCGCGCCCCCGGAGGCGGGACAGACCTACAGCGCCACGCTGCGCTTTGAGATCTACCGCGGCAAGCGGGAGATCAGGACGGTGACCGTCACGGCCACCGCCGGGAAGTAACCAAGGAACATCCATGCAATACAGAAAGGGGACCGACCGCTTGAATAAGTACAGGGATTATGACAACTACCTGAAGGAGTACCCGTCGACGGAGGGCTATTTCGGGAAATACGGCGGAAACTACCTGGAGGACCCGGAGCTGATCAAGGCCTTCAACGAATACGCCGAGGCCTACAACACCATCGCCCAGTCGGCCCAGTTCATCGCCGAGCTGCGGCGCATCCGCAGGGATTTCCAGGGACGGCCCACGCCGGTCTACCACTGCCAGAACCTCTCCAACCTGCTGGGGAGGACGCAGATCTACCTCAAGCGCGAGGACCTTAACCACACCGGGGCCCATAAGCTGAACCACTGCATGGGCGAGGGCCTGCTGGCCAAGTACATGGGCAAGAAGAAGCTCATCGCCGAGACCGGCGCGGGCCAGCACGGCGTGGCCCTGGCCACCGCCGCGGCCTACTTCGGCATGGAATGCGACATCTATATGGGCGAGGTGGACATCGCCAAGCAGGCCCCCAACGTTACCCGCATGAAGCTGCTGGGCGCGAACGTGGTGCCGGTGAGCTTCGGGCTGAAGACGCTGAAGGAAGCCGTGGACGCCGCATTCATGGCCTACGCCAAGGAGTATAAGGACGCGGTCTATTGCATCGGCACCGCCGCGGGTCCCCATCCCTTCCCGCTGATGGTGCGGGACTTCCAGTTCTGCATCGGCGAGGAGGCGCGCAGCCAGTTTGTGGAGCAGACCGGCCATCTGCCGGACCAGGTGGTGGCCTGCGTGGGCGGCGGCTCCAATTCCATCGGCATGTTCACGCCCTTCCTGGCCGACCCGGTGGAGCTGGCGGGGGTGGAGCCCCTGGGCCGCGGCCCCGAGCTGGGCGACCACGCGGCGTCCATCACCTATGGCACCGAGGGCATCATGCACGGCTTCAAGAGCATCATGCTGGCCGATGCCGACGGCAACCCGGCCCCGGTCTATTCCAATGCCAGCGGCCTGGATTATCCCGCCGCCGGACCGGAGCACGCCCTGCTGCATGACATGGGCCGAATCAAATACGTCACCGTGGACGATGACGAGGCCATCGAGGCGCTGTTCCTGCTGTCACGGCATGAGGGCATCATCCCCGCCATCGAGAGCGCCCACGCCCTGGCCTATGCCATCCGCGTGGCCCGTCGCGGGCAGACCGGCTCGATCCTGGTCAACCTGTCCGGACGCGGCGACAAGGACCTGGACTTCGTGGTGGAAAAGTACGGCTACGGCCCGGAATTCCTGGAGAAGATGGCCCGGCGGCGCAGATGAAGCGCGGTAAAACGACAGGGGCGACGAGCTGTCGCCCCTGTCGTGCGTTCTGGTGGGAAAAATTCTGATTTGTCGCTCCGCGACAAATCAGAATTTTCCTTCTCGCAGAACATATCATCTTAACCCGGTCATGGTATACTTAACCTGGAAATTTATTCGGGAGGTCTTGTCTTTGGCTCGAACGCAACGGGCATTCAAGGCGACGATGCTGGTCACCGGGGTCATCATATTCAGCAAGGTGTTCGGCTTCGTGCGCGACATGATACTGGCCAACTACTTCGGCACGGGCATGGCCAACGACGCCTATGTGTCGGCCTACAGCCTGTTCTACCTGCCGGTGTTGCTGTTCAATTCCTGCATCTCGGCCACGCTGATCCCCCTGTATGTCCAGGAGCGGGAGCAGCACAGCCTGAGGCGGGCCAACCACTTCGCCAGCAACACGCTGAACCTGTTCGCCCTGGCGGCGCTGGTGATCTCGGCGCTGTTCTTCGCGCTGGCGCGGCCGCTGGTGCGGCTGATCTACGTGGGCTTTGATCCCGCCAAGACCGACCTGACCGTGCAGCTGGTGCGCACGATGCTGCTGTCGCTGGTGTTCAACATCACCTCCATAGGGCTTGCGAGCCTTCTGAACGCGGCGGAGCAGTACATCGCCGCCCAGCTGACCGGCTTCCCGCTGAGCGCCTGCATCATACTGGCCTCGGTGCTTTTCTCGGAAAAATACGGCATCGTGGCCGTGGGCTGGGGCGTGTTTGCCGCGAATATCCTGCAAACGCTGATCCTGATCCCCTTCCTGCGGGGCTGGTTCCACTACACCCCGGTGCTGGATTTCAGCGATAAGCGCTTCCACCGGCTGCTGATGCTGGCCGGGCCGGCGATGCTGTCCATGGGCATCAGCGAGCTGAACCACATGATCGACCATGCGCTGGCCTCGGGGCTGAACCCCGGCGACATCTCCTCCATGAGCTACGCCTACCGGCTGATCACCTTCCTGCTGGGCGTGCTGATGGTGCCGCTGACCACGGTGATGTTCTCGAAGATGAGCCGCCTGGCCGCCGCGAAGGATCAGAAGGGCATGCTGGAGGTGCTGCGCCGCTGCATACTGGTGATCGCCCTGGTGGCGCTGCCCATCGTGGCCATCGCGGTGGTGCTGCGCTTCGACGTGATCAAGTTTGCCTACATGCGCGGGCGCTTTGACATGCACTCGGTGGAGGTCACCGCCGGCATACTGATGTGCTACGTGGTGGGCGTGCCCGCCTTCGGGCTGAGGGACTTCTTGAACCGGGTGTTCCACTCCCTCCAGGACACCACCACCCCCTTCTGGGTCTCCTGCGTGGTGGTAGCGCTGAACATCCTTCTGAACCTGATCCTGCGCGTCTTCCTGGGAGCGAACGGCCTGGCGCTGGCCACCTCCATCGCGGGAGCCACCGGTATGGTGATCCTGCTGCTGGCGCTGAAAAGGCGCTTCGGACACCTGGGCTTCAGGCACCTACTGTCCGACCTGATCAAGATCGTCGCCGCCTCGCTGCTGTGCGCGGCGCTGTGCCTGCTGCTGGACCGGGCGCTGCCCCAGGCCATGGGCACCGGCCGGGTGTTTGTCCGGCTGGCCGTCTGCGCCGGGGCGTCGCTGGTGGCCTACGCCGTCTGCTGCCTGCTGTTTCGTGTCAATACCTTTACCGAATTCGTGCAGGGCATCGTGAGCCGACGCAGATAATCATCAAAGGAGATACCCATGAACGACGAGGAACGCATCATCACCACCGGCTACCGCGAGGACGAGGACGACGCGGAGCTGTCGCTGCGCCCCCATTCGCTGGCGGAATACTTCGGCCAGGACAAGCTGAAGCAGAGCCTGACGGTCTACATGCAGGCCGCCATCAGCCGCCACGAGCCGCTGGACCACATCCTGCTCTACGGTCCCCCCGGCCTGGGCAAGACTACGCTGGCGGGCATCATCGCCGCGGAGATGGGCCACAACATCCGCGTCACCAGCGGCCCCGCCATCGAGCGGGCCGGCGACCTGGCGTCGATACTGACCAATCTGAACGCCGGCGACGTGCTGTTCATCGACGAGATCCACCGCCTTTCCCACCAGGTGGAGGAGGTGCTGTACCCCGCCATGGAGGACTACGCCTTGGACATCATGATCGGCAAGGGGCCCTCGGCCCGGTCGATCCGCCTGGACCTGCCCAAGTTCACGCTGATCGGGGCCACTACCCGGGCGGGCATGCTGACGAGCCCCCTGCGGGACCGCTTCGGCATCACCTTCCGCCTGGAGCTGTACCAGCCGGAGCAGTTGGCCGTGATCGTGCGCCGCTCGGCGAACATCCTGAAGATCGAGTGCGACCACGACGGCGCGCTGGAGATCGCCAGCCGCAGTCGGGGCACCCCCCGCATTGCCAACCGGCTGATCCGCCGGGTGCGGGACTTCGCCCAGGTGAAGGGCGACGGCAGGATCGACGTGGACATCGCCCGGGAGGCGCTGAACATGCTGGAGGTGGACGAGCTGGGCCTGGACCACATCGACCGCACGATGCTGAGCACGATGATGGAAAAGTTCGGCGGCGGGCCGGTGGGCCTGGACACCCTGGCCGCGAGCACTGGCGAGGACGCCAGCACCATCGAGGACGTGTATGAGCCCTACCTGCTCCAGCTGGGCTTCCTGATGCGCACCCCCCGGGGCCGCGTCTGCACCCAGGCCGCCTATGATCACATGGGCCTGAGAATGCCAAAGCCGGCGAACGCCCAGGACAGCGGACAGGTTCGGATGGATATTTAGATAAAATCTGATCTATAGAGGTGGTATGATCTCCGTAGCGGCGGCCCTAAAGGACTAACTTCGTGTCGCAATCTGCCGCCATCGTTTCCTCACGCCATTGAAATGCCTTGGCGGCAAATTGCCGCCGCTACGGTGTAAGTGCATGCAGGAATGTTGTACGGTAGATTCTGATTTATCGAGCTGATGACGAACTCCCCTTTGGCTAACTTACCGGGGGTATCGGGGGCGGTAGCGCCCCGATCTTTAATCGTACGCGGCGGCGTGTACGCCGCGGGCGGGGCCTTTTTTGCGGCAGGGAGCCTGT
>JAFWEL010000118.1 GCA_017512905.1 Clostridia bacterium | reverse complement strand
ACAGGCTCCCTGCCGCAAAAAAGGCCCCGCCCGCGGCGTACACGCCGCCGCGTACGATTAAAGATCGGGGCGCTACCGCCCCCGATACCCCCGGTAAGTTAGCCAAAGGGGAGTTCGTCATCAGCTCGATAAATCAGAATATCCCCCCGATTATCCTGACCAAAAACGCCGCGCACCATGCGACGACGCACTGCCAGACGACCACGGCCACGGCCCACTTGCCACCCAGCTCCCGGCGGATCGAGGCCACCGCGGCCACGCAGGGGGTATACAGCAGGCTGAACACCAGCAGCGATCCGGCGGCCAGGGGGGTCATCGCGGCGGCCACGCCCCCGGCGTAGAGCACCTTCAACACCGAAACCACGCTCTCCTTGGCCATGAACCCGGAGATCAGCGCGGTGGCCACCCGCCAGTTGCCCAGTCCCAGGGGCCGCAGCACCGGCGCGATCCACCCGGCCACCATGGCCAGTATGCTGGCCTCGCCGTTCTCCTCCGGCAGCAGGTTGAAGCGCAGGTCGAAGCTCTTCAGCACCCACACCACGATGGACGCGATCAGGATCACCGAGAACGCCCGCTGCAAAAAGTCCTTCGCCTTCTCCCACAGCAGCAGTCCCACGTTCCGGGGGCTGGGCAGGCGGTAATTGGGCAGCTCCATCACGAAGGGCACCGCCTCGCCCTTGAACAGCGTGTTCTTGTACAGCAGCGCCACCAGTATGCCCACCACGATGCCCAGCACATACAGCTCCACCATCACCAGTCCCCCACTCTTGGGGAAGAAGGCCTGGACGAAGAAGGCGTATATGGGCAGCTTGGCGGTGCAGCTCATGAACGGCGTCAGCAGTATCGTCATCTTCCGGTCCCGCTCGCTGGGCAGCGTCCGGGTGGACATCACCGCCGGCACCGTGCAGCCGAAGCCGATCAGCATCGGCACGATGCTGCGCCCGGAAAGCCCGATGCGCCGCAGCAGCTTGTCCATGAAGAAGGCCACCCGGGCGATGTAGCCGCTGTCCTCCAGCAGGGAAAGGAAGAAGAACAGCGTCACGATGATGGGCAGGAAGCTCAGCACGCTGCCCACGCCCTCGAATATACCGCCGATGATGAGCCCGTGGACGGCCTGGTTCACGCCCCCGGCGGTCAGCGCGGCGTCCACCGCTTTGGTGACCGCCCCCACGCCCATCTCCAGTATCCCCTGCAGCCAGGCCCCGATCACATTGAAGGTCAGGAAGAACACCAACCCCATGATCAGTATGAACATCGGTATGGCCGTGTACTTGCCCGTCAATATCCGATCCAGCCGCTGGCTGCGCTCGTGCTCTTTGCTCACCCGGGGCTTGGTGACGCATTCGTCGCACACACTCTGGATGAACGAAAAGCGCATGTCGGCGATGGCGGCGCTGCGGTCCAGGCCGCGCTCCTTCTCCATCTGCAGGACGATGTGCTCCAGCGTCTCCTGCTCGTTCTGGTCCAGCTTCAGCTGCTCCAGGATCAGCCTGTCCCCCTCGATCAGCTTCGACGCTGCGAAGCGGGGCGGAATGCCGGCGTCCCTCGCGTGGTCCTCGATCAGGTGCACCACCGCGTGCAGGCACCGGTGCACTGCGCCGCCGTTGTCGTCCGAGCCGCAAAAATCCTGTCGCATCGGCTTTTCCTGGTAGTGGGCGATGTGGATAGCGTGCTTCACCAGCTCGTCCACGCCCTGGTTCTTCGCCGCCGAGATCGGCACCACCGGGGTGCCCAGGGCCGCCTCCATGCCGTTGATGTCGATACTGCCGCCATTGCCGGTCATCTCGTCCATCATGTTCAGCGCCACCACCGTGGGCACCCCCATCTCCAGCAGCTGCATCGTCAGGTACAGGTTGCGCTCGATGTTCGTGGCGTCCACGATGTTGATGATGGCCTTCGGCTTCTCCCGCAGCACGAAATCCCGGGACACCAGCTCCTCGCTGGAATAGGGCGACATGGAATAGATGCCGGGCAGGTCCGTCACCCGGGTGTCGGCGTAGCCGCGGATGGCCCCGTCCTTCCGGTCCACCGTGACGCCGGGGAAGTTACCCACGTGCTGGTTCGAGCCGGTCAGCTGGTTGAACAGCGTGGTCTTGCCGCTGTTCTGGTTGCCCACCAGCGCGAAGGTCAGCAGGGTGCCCTCCGGCAGCGGGTCGCCGCTGCCCTTGGGATGATATTTGCCGTCCTCGCCCAGGCCCAGGTGGGGCGATTCCCGCCGCGCCTTCGGCCTGCTCCGCGGTTCCTGCACCGGATGATGGATGGGCTCCACGACAATGTGGTCCGCGTCCGCCAGCCGCAGCGTCAGCTCGTAGCCGTGGATGCGCAGCTCCATCGGGTCCCCCAGCGGCGCCAGGCGCACGACCTCCACCTCCGCCCCGGGGATCACTCCCATGTCCAGGAAGTGCTGCCGCAGGGCGCCCTCGCCCCGCACAGCATCAATCCGCCCCAGCTGCCCGATCTGCAATTCCCGTAATGTCATATGCGTCACGCTTTCTCGTTTTCGGTGTGGGAATTCTGATTTATCGAGCATCAGCTCGATAAATCAGAATGGTGTTAGTCGGGAAGTAGGGTGATGACTCCCTCAGTCAGCCTGCGGCTGACAGCTCCCTCTGGGAGGGAGCCATAAAAAGGCCCTGTTTCCAGCACTTCCCCCAAAGCCTCCCTCTCAGAGGGAGGTGGCCCCGTAGGGGCCGGAAGGAGTCCGTCACCCCATATTCTGACTAACGCCATCAGAATTCCCCTTGCCTTCAAGTATAATAACACGATCTAACTGTGTCAAGTTAACTCTGTCAAACTCATAACATCGGCGCGCAACGCCTCACAGCTTCTTCCGTATCACGATCTTGGTGCCCTCTCCGGCCCAGCAGACGATGCGCTTCATCATCTTTTCCGGCACGGCGACGCACCCGGCGGTGTATTTGCTCTTCCCGGTGCAGTGCAGGAAGATGCAGCTGCCCCTGTCAGGGACGCCCTCGGCGTTGTAGTCGATGAACATGCAGTAGTTATAGCTGCCCTTGTAACGGATCAGGTACTCGTCCCGGGAGGTGTGTTTCCGGTCCACCACCCGTTCGTCCACCAACCGGTTGTAATAGGCGCTGTCGGAATCGCCGCACCAGTAGTGGTACTTCGTCACCTTCGTATAGGGCATGGCCGCGCCGGGGTCATCCTTGATGCCGAAGGGAGTGGTCAGGTTGAAGGTACCGGTGGGGGTGCGGCCGTCCCCCTCCCGAACCTTGTCGATGCCGTTTTTACCGACGTAGGCGTCGCAGCCCGCCAACTCAACCCACACGCCGTCCACCTTTTCATGCACCGAAAGCTCGGCCCGGCTGCCACCGGTATACTCCACCAGCACGATCCGGTCGGCCTCGGCGGCGCAGTCCAGCGCGGCCGCGGCGCTCCCCCGGGGGCTGTCCGCCACCGTCACGGCGACGGTCACCCGCTGCTTGCCATAGCGCACCTGCAGGGCGGTCTGACCCGCACCGACGCCGGTGACGACGCCCTTCCGGCTGACCGTGGCCACGCCCTTGTCCCTGATCTTATAGGATTCCACGCCGCCCCGGGGCAGACTGACCTTGCTTCCCACCGCCAGGGACACGGACACCGGCAGCACCACCACACCGACCTTCGCCGACGCGCCGCCGCCCGTGGCCGTCACCACCGCCCGGCCCGGCTTCAGTCCCCGGGCCACGCTGCCCTCGACGGCCACCACCGCCGGGTCCGAGCTGCTGTAGACCACCTCCGCGGCCTTCACGCCCTTCAGCTTCGGCTTCAGCGTCACCGACCCGCCCTCGGACATCAGGCCCACCTTCGCCGGAAACGATATGCTCGCCTTTTTCGCCGCCAGCGCTCCCGCCGGGGCCATCGCCAGCAGCACTGCCATCAGCGCCGCCACAATCCTTCTGATCATCGTATACCCTCCCGTATAAAATACCAAGCCTATCATACCACATAATCATGACACCCCCTGGACCGCCACGGGAAGGGAATGGAACGAAATTTCGCGCCGTTCGTCCGCCTCGCGGCAATGGGACGGGGCACGCGGTTTATTTCAAATATCCCTTGCATTTCCGCCAGGGATGTGTTAGACTGATTTTTAGCTACAATTTAATGACACTATTCAATCCTACCCGGGAGGACTCCCTCAGTCTGGCCTGTCAGCCAGCCAGCTCTACCCAAGGGCGTGGCTGCGCACACCTCTGGGGGTGCCTGGAGACATTTTCAAAGTCGGGCTATTTCTCAACCCGTAGGACTATCTTCGTGTCGCCGCGTACGATTATAGATCGGTACGGTCCTCCCCCGATACTCCCGGTAAGTTAGCCCAATGCCACCCTTGCGACGCCAAGCCCGCAGGAGGCGGCGCGCAGCGTCGGAGGGGTTCCGTCAGCTCGACAAATCAGAATTTCCCCGACCGGACAGCCAATGCCCTGCACATATAGCGGCGCTCGCGCCGCCTCCAAAAATCGTCTGACCCCCAACCGGCGCAGTGCTCTGTCGCTACGCCAGCCGGGAGTCAGTGATTTTTTTATATGTACCGGTCCTGTCGGTGATTTCATGTTATCAGACAATTATGAACCAGGCATGAACACGGTGGGGTAATTGTTGGCCTTTTGCCTCCGTCCGTCACCGGGCAAAGTCCTTGGTGATCACGATCTCGATGCGGTCGCCCTTGACGCCCACGACCACGTCGTCGGCCAGCTTGCCCACGATGGACTTTTCCAGCTCGTCCCAGGCGGCGTCGGCCTCGGCGTTGTCCAGCCGCTGGGTCTCCAGGCCCGTGCGGTAGGTTTGCAGCGACCAGATGGGAACCATGGCGTCCACGGCAAAGCCGCCCACGTCGGCGGGATTGACGATGCCGTAGCGGGCCACCTCGCGGCCATAGTCGTTCATGGAGCGGCCGAAGCTGTGCATCGCGCCGGACACCACGTCCTTCAGCATGGCCATGAAGCCCTTGGCGGCGGCGTTCCTGCCGCTGCTGGAGATGGAAAGCAGCTCCTCCCGGCGGTCGGTGTTCATGTCCGCCGTGGCCTGAAGGTGGATCTCACAGCGCTTGCCCTCCCCCTCAAACCAGATCTGGCCGTAGAAGTCGTCCACCAGGGCCTTGACCATGCCCAGGGTCTCCTCGGTCAGCAGCTCCAGCCGCAGGGACTCGTGCTTGTCAAGGCCGAGCCCGCGGGCAAATTCCTCGGTGACGTAGCGGGCCGCGGCCATGCGCCCGGCGTCGCTGTTGAGCATAAACACTTCCGATTTCATCGATATGACCTCCCCTGTCATCACTGTTCTGTTTGTGGGTTGACTTCTGTCGTTGCGGCCTCGTCGGCCTGGATCATGTCCCGTTCCCTGGTGATGCCGTCGCCGGTATTGGGGTGGACGCAGGAATAGATCAGGTCGGCGGTGAAGCACACCGCCAGCACCAGGCACACGGCCACCAGCAGCCTCGGCCTGACCCGCATGGTCATGCTGTCGATCAGCGGCACCAGGAAGTAGACCGCCACCATGCCCCCCAGCATGAACACCACCAGGCCCTCGCCGCAGATCCTGCCCTGGAGGTTCAAGAAGTAGCCGGAGTAATCCCACCAGCGCATCCCGGTGAGCTTCTCCACGACGAGGGACGTCATGAACTCCACGAAGCCGCACAGCAGCACGATCATCACCGCCTCCAGCGCCGGCTTCGAGCGGAACCGGTTCAGCAGCACGGCGATCATCACCACGCCCGTGCCGTAGATGGGCAGCCAGGGCCCATGGAGCATACCTCGGTTGGCGAACTTGCCGTAGCGCACCAGGTCCAGGGCCACCTCCCAAAACCAGCCCACCATGCAGAAGGCGAAGAACACCACCACCAGCGTCCATACGGTGGAGGGGTTCAGGTAGTCGATGTGGCCCGCGATGCTGGACTGCGCCTTGTTCCACAGGGGGTTCAGCCGCCGGGGATAGGCCCTGCCGTTCATCTCCAGCCGCTCCACCCGGGTCTGCTGCCGCAGGCCCGCCTGCCGGCCGAAGATCTTCTTCTCGTTCAGGGTACCCAGCCACACGCCGAAGTTTCGGGCGAAGAAGCGCTTTTTGGGGGACAGCTCGACGATGTCCTGCATGATGATGTCCTCGTTGCGGGCGATGTCGTCGTAGCGCTCCCTCAGCGTCTCGCCGTCCGCCGGGGTATAGAGGCACTCGTCGTTCAGCAGCGCCGCGCCCTCGACGCCGTTGCCCAGGGCCTCCCGGCGCAGCAGGGCGTAGTATTCGCTGTAGCTGGCCACGCGGTAGGGCACGCCCCACAGCACATCCACCGCGCCGAAGGTCACAAAGCCCAGCAGGAACCAGCCGATGAAGGACAGCTCCAGCTTGAAGCACTCCCACTTGTGGCCGTTCATGATCCGCCGGGACAGCGTGATGGCCTCCGTCGGGCGAACGTCCGGGTTTTCGGCCACGATGAAGGGCACCAGGAAGTAAGAATAGTGCTTGATGATGCCGCCCACGATGGTCAGGCTCCACAGGGATTCATACACCGTGTGCAGCAGCAGCGTCAGCGCCGCCCGGGTCCAGCGCCTGACCAGGCGAACATGCAGCAGGTGGCTGGTGGGCACCGTCTCATAGCAGCGGGCCTCCAGCATCCCCCGCCGCAGCACGGCCTTGTAGGTGTTGCGCAGGTAGGCCCAAACCGCCAGGTAGACCAGCAGCCCCAACACCACCAGCAGCAGCGAAAAGAACCGCCGGGAGTGAATGGCGTTGCTCACCGCCGTGCTGATCATGGCGACCAGGTTGCCGGAGGTGACGTTGTTCATCACCGCGGCCAGCACGCCCCTCTGGCGGCCGAGGATCGACTTGGGGTTGCTGGCCTGCTTCAACAGCGCCATGCGCTGGGAAGCCTCGATGTTGCCGGCCTCGATGTTGTCCTCGATGACGTCGCTCAGCACCTTGCGCCACGCGCTCCGGTCGTTGCCCAGGCCCTCCAGGGCGATCTGGATCTGCCGCCCCCGCAGGATCTCGTACCAGGTCTGGGCGTTGTTCAGCACGTTGTTGAACTCGGTGCCCACGAATATGGACAGGGCGCACAGCAGGGTCAGCATCACATAGTGGCGCTTGACGGTACCCCGGGCCCTCTGCCGGATGATCTTCAGGTCTGTCATTGAACTACGTCCTTTAATGCTTGAATTTCAGGTTGACCACGGTCACCTCGCTGTTGGTGCCCACCCGCATCGGCGGACCGTAGTAGCCCACGCCGGCGGTGACCACGGTCTCCAGGTCGTGAACCCTCGCGTAGCCCCAGGCGTTTTCATTGAAGAAGGGCACCACCAGGTTCCCGGGGAACATCTGGCCCGCGTGAGTGTGGCCGCAGAGGGCCACGTCCGCGCCTGCCGCCTTCAGCGCCTGGAACTCCTTGGGCTCGTGCTCCAGAACCACCACAGGCCTTCCGGGATCGATGTCCGCCAGCAGCTCGGCGGGCGTCATGCGGTTGGTGGTGCCGTCGCCGGCCTTCTCGCCGTCCACGCGGCCCGCCAGCTGGACGCCGCCAATGTCCACCACCTGATCATAGAGCACGGTGAAATGGCAGTCCCGGAAAAACTGCTCCATCTGCGCCGTGCGGAAGGCCTGGCTGACCGGGGAGATGGGGAAGCCGCCGAACAGCGTCTCCTCCACGTCGTGGTTGCCGTACACCGCATAGACCCCGTACTTCGCCCGGATGCCTCGCAGGGCCTCGGCATACTGCTCGGGATGGGCAAGGCCGCCGTAGCTGCTGGTGAAGATGTCGCCGGCGATCACCACCGCGTCCGGCTTCTCGGCGTTGATCAGCTCCACCATGCGCCGGGTGGTGTCCAGCCGGGAATTGACGCTCAGGTGCAGATCGCCGATCAACACGACCTTCATATCCTCGCCGGGCTTGTCCACCTGGATCTCGTAGCGCTCCACCACCGTGTTCTGGGCGTGGACCAGGCCGTAGCCGGTCACCGCCAGCGCCGCCACCAGCGACAGCATCAGCATGCCGCCGTACCAGTTTCCCACCAGCCGCGCCCGGCTGACCAGCCGGACCAGCGCCACCAGCCCCACCAGCGCCAGCAGTATGACGCCGAAGTACAGGTAAAAGCCCAGCCAGACGTTGCCCGCCGCCTGGAGGGCGAACTTGACGGGGCTGTCCGGAAGGAACGCCCCGGCCACCGGCAGCATCGACAGCAGGATGTAGACCGTCAGCCAGAAATGGCGCAGCTTCCCGGCCCTGTCAGAGGTGAACGGCCAGTGCCGCAGGCGCGTATCGATCAGGTACGCCGCCAGAAATGACAGTGCTATGTAGATGGCGATGAGTATAATGGGTGCCACAGCGTTTGCTCCTTCTTCGGTAAATGGCCGCGCGTTGGAAAACCCGGTTTTTGTTTGGACAGGACAATTCTGATTTATCGAGCTGACGCTCGATAAATCAGAATTTGCCTGCGTCCAACCATTTATAAACCCTAAAGGGGATTGCCGAAACGGCGTGGGCCGTTCGGCAATCCCAGTTGTTCTGAAGGGTCGGTCATTCCGCGTTCTCAGCGCTTTCCGCTTCCTCCGCGTCCTCGCTCAGCTGCATCATCTCAAACAGCGCGGGAGAATGGTCCTCGTCCAGCACCGTGATGTCATTCAGTCCGGTGTCGCGCAGGGTGTTGACCTGGCCGGGTTTGATCTCGTAGAGGAACAGGTGCTGCAGCCAGGAATAGCTGTCCAGCTTCGCCCGGACATCCACCAGCATGTCGCGCAGCTCCTCGAGGGTCATCGGCACCTGCTCCTGGGCCTCGGCTTCCTCGGTCTCCAGCTGGGCGGTGTACGCCTCCAGCATGGCCAGGAAGTCATCCATCTTGTCCGTTTCCGCGTCGTCGGCCACGTCACCGGCCGCGTCGAGCACGTCCTCGCCGGCGTTCATCTTGGCGAATACTTCGCCGAGGGCGGGGCCAAGGTCGATCCAGCGGCCGATGTAGACCGCCAGGGCGGAGGTCTTCAGCTGCATGGAGTTGGGCTTGAACTCCAGGCGCACCAGCACCGGGATGGTCATGCCGGGGCGGCACATCATCTGCACCGTGCGGCCGTCCTGTCCGGCAGCGCCCAGGCCCGAGAAGATCATGTCGCCGAAGTACTGCCTCAGCCACTTCACCGGCTCGGAATCGGCGATGGGCGTCGCGCTGACGGGCGCGGCTTCATCGGTTTCCCCGGCGTCGTCGGCCGCCTCGCCGTCCCCGGTCTCAAAGAAGCCGCTGATCGCCGCCTCGATCATGCCGGGCAGGTCGTTTGCGCTGACCTCGCCCTCAGGGTCGAAGGCGTGGACCAGCTCGTCCAGGGCGGTCTCGTAGCCGGGCGCGCCGTCGATGATGTCGATGCAGCGCTGCAGCAGGCCGTCCAGGTTGATGCTGAATATGCCCAGCGCCCAGTTGCCGTCGGTGAACTGCTCGGTGTCGGGCAGGGTAATGGTCAGCAGGGCACGGTCGTCGTCAAAGGTGTCGGGCATATCGGCGGTGCGGATGCGGGTGGCGTCGATGGCCGCGGTCAGCGCGTTTTCGTACTGCTCCATGCCCAGGTTCTTCAGCACCCAGGGCATCAGGTCGGCCAGCTGGGGATAATCGGTGCCGGGCACCATGGTGCAATCCACGGCGAACCAGTAGGCCCGGGCATCCTCCAGGGGCATGCCGCCCTTATTGTACAGCTGCCATGCCAGGTGGTTCAACAGGGAGGAGTTGCCGTGCACGCCGCCCCGGTCGTTCAGCTCGGTGGGGTCCCTGACCTCGGGCACGTAGTGCAGATCCCAGGTGTATTCCGGCTGCTTGTAGCTGTGGGGATCGCTCATGCTGCGGATGGCTTCCCCGACATCCTCGCCGATCAGCCAGTCCTCGTTTTCAAGCTCGTCCTCGTCGACATACATGGCGTCGCAGATGTTGCCGTGGATGTCGCTCATGGCCTCGTTGATAGCGCCGTAGTCGTTCATGTAGGCGTTGTAGGTCATCACCGATTGGGTCACGCAGTGGGTGAACTCGTGGGCAAGCACGTCCAGGCACTGGGAGTAATTGTTGACGCTGCTGGACAGGAACAGCTGCCAGCCGTAGTATTTGCCGGCGTAGGCGGCGTTGTCCATGGGCTGGTGGTCCATGTCGCAGAAGTCCTTCAGGATCAGGATCGGCGTCTCCAGGCCGTCGCCGCCCTTCCAGCCGATGGCGTCGTAATAGTCCCAGGCGCGGCAGTAGTTGTACAGCGCCATCAGGCAGTTTTCGTCCCAGTCGGCGTTGTCCTTGGAGGCCTCCAGCACCACATTGCCGTTGTTGTACAGGAACTCCCAGCAATCGGCCACGACGATGCGCCGCTCAATATTGCCCAGGTAGGTCATGCCGGTGCGGCTGTCGCGCATCAGCTGGAGGCTGATTTCCCGCTGCGTGCCGTTGGCGAGGGTCACCGTGCCGGTGTAATCCACCGGCTCCATGAACTCGAACACGTAGGCGGCATCGTAGCCGGAGGTGCCGGCGTCGTCGCCGGGGATAACCGTGGGCAGGTTGTACAGGTAATCGCCGCTCATGTCCACGTAGTGGGCCAGGTAGGGCAGCTCGGAGCCCCGGTTGAGGTTGGCGGAGGGGTTGTTGGTGTAGACCACCCACACGAAGCGGTCCTCCTCCGTCTCCTCCTCGGACTCCATGTCGAGTACCAGGTTGACGGGGAGCACGATCCTGGTGGTGTAGCCCTGCAGCACCTCGGGGGCCTGGCCCGAGATCTCCTCGATGTGGGCGCTCACCAGCGCCTCGGCCTTTGCGGCGTCGATGCCCTCGGCCTTGTCGGTCTCGGGCAGCTCGGTTTCCACGCTGCACACCAGGCCCAGCATCGCGCCGTCGGCGTCGGTGATGATCTTCGCCGCGCCGCCGGAGACGGTGACGTCGTCGTACATCTGCTGGAACACGTAGTAGCGGTTGCCCTTGGTGTCGGTGAGGGTGCGCCAGGGCTCGAACACGGTCCTCTCGTCGCCGCCCATCAGCGGGATCATGGCGTCCACCACCCTGGCGGCGTCCGCGATGTTGGTCACGGGGGCGTCGGTACAGGCGCCCTCCACGAAGGTCACGCGCCCGTCCCGGGTGACGACCTTCGCCGCGCCGCCGTTCAGCTTGTCCAGATCATCGAGGGTCAGCGCATGCTCCGGCGCGGCCTCGACGACGGCCGTCTCCACGGCCTCGGCCAGGGAAGCCGTCGTGCTCATCCCCAGGATGAGCGCCAGCAGCATGGCCAGCAGGCATTTCAGCTTCTTCATAGCGATTCTCCTTTCCACATTCGAAGATGCGGTATGAACCGTCGTTTGTCGGATTGATACCGCCCGACGCCCTTCGCGCCGGGTCCCGGACCGGGGCCATTCCCTTCCGCCCCGTCCTGTAAGCGCAGTATAGCACCGGAAGCGTCACATATGCGTCACTCGCCGATAGTCCAGGCGGCATAAGCCGCAGTTATGGAATATATTATCACATATTTTTCGCGTTCATGCTATGATTGGTTTATTTTTCATATTATTGCAGGGGAAAATTCCGCTCAGGCGGCGCGGAACCGTCAGAACAGGTCCAGGGCGCTGTCGAGGTAGATCGCCTCCCGGACCTTCAGCTGGCACTCCGGCCGGGTCATGTAATACAGCAGGCATTCCAGCACGACGGCGCTGCCCAGGCTCCGCCCCTCGATCTTGAAGTGGGAAAAGCCTCCCGGCAGGTAAACATCGCGGATGTCGCCCACGCCGATGAAGCCCGGATTTTCCATCGCGTCGGAAAAGCGATAGCCCCGACCGGCGGTGGGCGACGCGCAGATGTGGTCCTCACAGGGCTCCCCCAGGTTTTTCCGGCTGACGTTCTCATAGCAGGCCCGCCGGTCGGGGCAGCCGAACCAGCAGCACTCGTTGCACAGGAATTCCACCTTTTTCTTCTGCTTCTCCGGCAGGGCCAGCAGCCGTTCGCGCTCCCGGTTCAGCCGGAAATCCGGCACCACATAGCGAAACTCCGGGCGGTCCAGCTCGGCCTGAAGCTGTTCAAATTCCCGCAACACCTTTGTGGTGGAGGAGACGAAGTAAAACCCGGGATATTCCCGGCGGAGGTAGTCCAGCAGCACCTCGGAGCTGAGGATCACCCCGTTGGAGACCGGGCCCTTCTCAAACAGCGCGCACAGGGCGTTGCAGCGCCGGTCGCTCAGGTGCTCCGGCCGCAGCAGGGAATTGCTGAAGGTGAGCCGGGCGGAGATGCCGTATTCCCCCATCAACGCGGCCACGTCCGCCGGTCGGGCGTCGCCGAAGCCCACGCGGCCCCCGCCCCACAGGCAGTCCCCCGGCGCGCCATAGACGGACCCGATCTCGCACCAGTCGTAGAAATATTCGCGGTGCGACCGGAACAGCGGCAGGAAGACGCGGTACAGCTCGTAAAACTCAAACAACCCCGGAAGGTGGTAACAGACCCCCGGCATCGCGTTCACCCCTTTGCGTCGCTTCAGTCCCCCCGCCATCCCCGACGGCGGTATGGAAGTTCGTGTGTAGATATGCGGTCAGCAAATTCTGATTTGTCGCTCCGCGACAAATCAGAATTCAGTATTTAGTATTTAGCATTTTTTTCGTGAAGCACGTACTCTTCCTGTTGGTGTATATTGGAATTATACCTGTAAAATACCATTTGTGCAACTATTTATTGTAGTTGAGTATTCAGAGAGGCAACTTCTGCCGTTTCCATTGAATTGAAACAAATCCCAAAGGGATTTGCGACGCGAAGCTAGCCCTTTAGGGAACCATCACCTAAAACCTAATCTCTAAAACCTATAACCTGGATTCTGATTTATCGAGCCCAGCTCGATAAATCAGAATCCACCCCCAACCCGCTACACCGCGGTGCGTGTGACGCTTCTGTGACTATGCGGGAGATATAATAAGCCTGTCCTCAGGCAAATGGACGCGACCTACACAGCACACTCCCCGACAGAGTACGAACAGAGAAAACGGAGGTTATTATCATGAAGAAACTGATTGCCATCCTGATGGCCGCCCTGCTGGCCCTGAGCACCGTTGCCCTTGCCGAGACCTACCGCTCCGACGACATCACCTTTGAATACGACGAGAAGGCTTTTGAAATCACCGTGGACGACCGCACCGACGACGAGACGAACGTTGTGCTGTACGGCAAGAACGAAGCCTGGGGCCTCACCTTCGTCGGCATTTACCTGAAGGACCTGAATGACGGCGAGAAGTTCCCCACCATGCAGGAGATCACCGATGCCCACGACACCACCGTTACCCAGGGCGACTGGAACGGCTACACGGACGTGCTCATGTACACCGTTGAGCGGGAAGACGGCGCCACCGAGAGCTTCTTCACCGTCCCGGTAAAGGATGACGACGGCAAGGAGATCGAGGATCTGCTGACGGTTCAGATCTGCACGAGCAAGATCGATGACGAGGCCGTCCTCCAGGAGCGCGACGACGCCATCAGCGCGATCGTGGATTCCCTGAAGGTGGATGACTGATCGTACACCCCGGTTTAACCAAGGGCTGTCTCAAAACGAGGCAGCCCCTTGGTTATACTGAGCTCAATCTAAAAACAGACAAGCTGCCCACAGCCTCATAGCCATGGGGTGCTTGCCTGCCCTCATTCATGTGAGAGCTCGGTCATATCCTCATCTTATAGACGTTTCATCTTATTGTAATACAGATACTTCCCGATCACGTGGTCTTATTCCTCCGGAACATTTTCATTCAAAACCCCTATCAGCATCATTGCCAGGCAATGGATATTATGTTATAATTTATGTAACACTGCGTGTTTAATATGGGCTTAGTCTGTAACCCACACCACCGCTTTGCGCCAGGAAGGATGTCGCGCATGAGAAATCTAATCGCCATCGTTGTGCTGGCTCTGACGCTGGCCCTGGCCGTATGCGCCATAATCGCGCGTCGCTCGCGCAAAACCAACGCATCCTCGGTTGCGCTGTTGCTGGGGGCTCTGATTCCCCCGGTCATCGGGAACCTCATCATCATCAGTTCTACCAGCAAAGGGCTGTCCACGGTCGGCTGCTATATCTATTTTCTGGGCATGGATCTGGTCATGTTCGCATTGCTGGAATTCACATTGAAATACTGTGATCTCTCCTGGCCAAGCAAAACGGTCCAGCGTCTCGTATACAGTCTGCTGGTCATTGATGGCATCCAGCTGCTGTGCAATCCGCTGTTTCACCATGCCTTTGATACCGAGCTGATCATGGTGGACGGCGCGGCCTACTACCGGCTCATCCCCTACTTCGGGCAGTCCTTTCACCGCGTCGTGGATTACGGCATCTTCTTTGCCGTACTGATCGCCTTTTTCCTGAAAATGCGAAGCGTCCCCCGCGTCTACTACGAGCGCTATTCGGTCATCTTTTTCACGATGGTGTTTACCGGTTTGTGGGAGACCTATTACATCTTCTCCCGGACTCCCATCGACCGTTCCATGATTGGCTTCGGCGTGTTCGGCCTGCTGGTTTTTTACTTCTCCCTGTACTACAGGCCCGTGCGTCTGCTGGAGCGAATGCTGGCCAACATAGCTTCGCAGATGCAGGAAGCGCTGTTCTTTTTCGATGCCGTCGGCCGCTGTGTATGGGCAAACAGGCCCGGCATCGCCCTCACCGGAACCAGGGATTATGAACAGTGTGCCGAGGCTTTGAAGGGAATCTTCGGGGATATGGCTATCGAAAGCGGCGAATGGGCCAGCCGCCGGGTTGTCAACACCAATGGCGGGACAAAATACTACGCGCTTGAAGAACATACCATGACCGACTCAAAGAACCGGCTCATGGGCATGTTCCTGAGTGTACGCGATGAAACGGAGCAGCAGCTCGCCCTCCAGCGGGAGATATACAACGCCACCCACGACAGCCTCACCGGCCTGTATACGCGTGAGCACCTGTTCGATCGCATCCGGGAAGCGCTGGACAGCGCCAAGGACACCCATCACTTCATCTGTTATCTGGATGTCAAGGACTTCAAGATGCTCAATGACGTATTCGGCAAGTCCTTCGGCGATTACGTCCTGCAATGCATCGCCCAATCGCTGCGCGAACACATGCCCAACGGCAGCCTTTTCGGGCGTTTGTCCGGCGACACGTTCGGCATGTGCATTCCCGCCCCGCTGTTCAATGCCGACGCTGCCAGGATGCTGGTATCCGACTTCACGGTCCAGCGGGACAACATCACCCATACCCTGCTGATGCACCAGGGGATCTATGAAGTCGCGGAACCGGAGCTGGACGTCTCCGTCATGTTCGACCGCGCCCATATGGCGCTGATGACCATCAAGGGGGATTACAAGCGGCATGTGGCGTTCTATGACGCCAGGATGCGCGAACAGATGCTGTGGGATCAACAGCTCAGCTCCCAGCTGGAAAGCGCTCTGCGAGAAGGCCAGATATGTCCATATCTACAGGCGATTGTGGATCGTAGCGGCACTGTAGTGGGCGCTGAGGCGCTTGTGCGCTGGATTCACCCCGTCCACGGCTTCCTGTCTCCGGCAATGTTTGTCCCGATATTTGAAAGGAACGGCATGATCGCCGACATGGATCGACACATGTGGCGCTGTGCCTGTGAAATTCTTCGGACGTGGCACAACGACCTGTTCATATCCATCAACATCTCTCCCAAGGACTTTTACTTCATGGATGTTGTTGCGGAACTTCAGAAAATCGTTGAGGAATACGGCATTGAGCCTTCGAGGCTGCGCGTCGAAATCACGGAAACAGTCATGATGCAGGACAATGAGAACCGCATCGACATCCTCAACCATCTGAAGCAGCTCGGTTTCCTCGTGGAGATGGATGATTTCGGCAGCGGTTATTCATCGCTGAATATGCTGAAGGACATGCCGGTTGACGTGATCAAAATCGACATGCTCTTCCTGCGCCAGACCCAGCAGGATGACCGCGGGCAGACGATCCTGCTCAACATGATGAACCTGACGAACGACCTGGGGCTGTCCTCCCTCACCGAGGGCGTGGAAACCGAGGCGCAATTCAACATGCTACAGGCCATGGGGTGCAAACTGTTCCAGGGATATTACTTCTCAAAGCCTGTTCCGGTAGATCAGTTTGAAAAGACCTTTTTCATCCAGGCATGAGCAACTGCCGGGAGGCAACGTCCAAATAGAAAAGAGGTATTTCGGAATGGACCTGCGGTCTATTTTTGTCTCTAACGGTATTGGCATTTTTCTTCTCGGCATGCTTTTGTATGCCTCTCGGGCCAGGATATTGCGGCATCGAACCGAGGATAAAATCTATACGTATATGGTCATTGGCGTCATGATAGGATGCTTTATGGAGGCCTTCTCCTATGCGCTCGATGGCAAGGTTTTTCCAGGATCAAGAATTCTCAACTACATCGCCAACACTTACCTCTTCTCGGTCAATATATTGCTGCCATTTTGCGTTATGATCTACGTCGACCTCGGTCTGTACGGCGATACTGACCGCATTTTGAAATGCTACAAACCGCAGATCATCATTGGCTGCATAATGCTTTCAATGACTGTTCTGACCCTGTTTGTGCCTGTCTCTTATTTTATCTCTGAACAGAATGTATATGAGCGCCGGCCTTTCGGTTACGCGTATTATTTCGTAATCCTGTATTTCTGCCTGACCAGCTATTTCACCACGAAGCGCTACGAAAAGGAGAACGGCGCCCGTGCCTTTTTCAACATCAATGCATTCCTGGTACCCATACTGATCGGGGCCGCCCTTCAGTTTATGTTCTATGGTCTTTCCCTTGCATGGATAGCGTCAGCGATCGGCCTTGTGGGGCTCTTCATGATGCAACAAAATGAAATGGCCTACATTGATTCTCTGGTTGATACCTATAACCGGCAATACCTGAATCACGTACTGTCGGCATGGATCAGCAGGGGGTACGGTATTTCCGGAATCATGCTGGACATTGACTATTTCAAACACATCAATGACCAGTTCGGACACTCTGAAGGGGACAATGCTTTAAGGACAGTATCCGCTATTTTAAAGAACAGCCGGACAAGCAATGAATGGGTCTTTCGCTTTGCCGGCGACGAGTTTATCATACTGAAGCGCACGGCCGCCACAGGAGAGCTGGAAGCCTATATGGACAGAGTAAACACACAACTGGACGCTTATAATCGAGGGATACATCCCTACCGGTTATATTTGTCATATGGAATCGGCGTCATCGAAAATAGGGACATAGACGCATTCATGAAACAAATGGATGCAAAAATGTACGAAATGAAAGAGAATCACCATCGGGTCGCATAAGCATATCCTGGATCAAAGCCTGAAAATGCAGCCAAATGATAAGTGCGATTAGAGGAACCGGATACAGGTTTGTTGTAGATTAGTATTAGAAGCTGTTCGTACCAAAGTCGATAAAAAAAGAGAGTCATTCAAAGAATGACTCCCAATGAGATCCGGCGACGACCTACCCTACCGGGCCGTTTCCAGCCAAGTACTATCAGCGTGCTGAGGCTTAACTTCTGTGTTCGGGATGGGAACAGGTGGATCCCTCAGGCTATTGTCACCGGAAACCAAGCAGAGCTTGGATT
>JAFWEL010000117.1 GCA_017512905.1 Clostridia bacterium | reverse complement strand
GCGGCAGGGAGCCTGTCGACCAGAGCAAAAATCGTTTCCTTGCAGATTTGCCGCCCGGAAATCGCCTGCGATTTCAGGCAAATCTGAGGAGGATGTATTGAAGGGGGACCTGTCCCCCTTCAAACGGGCGTCAGCCCGACACCCGCCAACAATGGCAAAGGCGCGTCAAAGATTGCTTTGACGCGCCCATTCAATCCCTATTGGATTATTCCGCCGCAACTTCCGTCTTGGGATAGATGCTGACCTGCTTGCGGTCCTTGCCCAGACGTTCGAACTTTACGACGCCATCCAGCTTCGCGTACAGGGTATCGTCGTCGCCGATGCCCACGTTCTTGCCGGGATGGAATTTCGTTCCGCGCTGACGAACGAGAATGTTGCCCGCGAGCACGAACTGGCCATCTGCGCGCTTCACGCCGAGGCGCTGCGCATGGCTGTCGCGGCCGTTGCGGGAGGAGCCCATTCCCTTCTTGTGAGCGAAGAGCTGAAGATTCATCATGAACATATGCTTTACCTCCGTTCTTCGAAGAATATGCGAACGTTTCGAGGATAACTCCTCTCGATAGCCTGAAGCCCTTCCAGCAGGGTCACAAGCAGCAGCTGTGCCTGCTTCACCTGTTCGCCGGTGGCTTCGGGCGTCAATTCCGCTTCCAAAGTCGCTCCCTGATCGTCGATGTCGAACATGACCGGCGCCTTGAGCACACTGCGCAAGCCGTTGAGCGTGCTCTGGGTCAGCGCCGACACGGCGGCGCAGACGATGTCCTGGCCGGCCTCGGCATAACCCGTATGCCCCTGTGCGCGATATCCGATCAGAGTGCCGTCCGCCCTCCTGAAAAAGGTGACGGCGTTTCCAAGGCGCTTCATCAGCCGACGATGGCCGTGATCTCAACCTTGGTGTAGGGCTGGCGATGGCCCTGCTTTTTGCGCTCGTTCTTCTTGGCCTTGTACTTATAGACGACGATCTTCTTGCCCTTCACCTGAGCCAGAACCTTGCCCTGGACCTTCGCGCCCTTGACCACGGGCGTGCCGACCTTGGACTGGTCCGCATCACCGACGAGCAAAACCTCATCGAAAGTAACCGCTTCATCCGCCTGAGCGTTGAGCTTCTCTACGAAGATAACGTCGCCCTGCTGAACACGGTACTGCTTGCCACCGGTCTTAATGACTGCGTACACGCGTTGCACCTCCTATACAAAAATCTCGCCGAAACTTGGCAGCAGCCGGAGGTTCCATAGCGGAACTCGTCCCTTAGGGAAAACCATCCGAACATACATTTTAAGCCGGTTTCGAGCGGCTTACCGAGTTATTATACCCGTTCGGGTGTCAAAAGTCAATTATATGCCAGGTTAAATGCCCCGCATAGTGAAAAAATAACACAGTGGGACACCCGTATCCTGCATTTCTAAGGAAATACCGCATAATCGAGTGGTTCAGTAGTGGAGGAAATTGCGGTATTTCCCTAATTCCTCATTCCTAATTCCTCATTCCCCATTGGAGCGCCCGTCCCTGGCCGCGATATAATCGACGATGCCCTGGGTCAGGCCCTCGGCCAGCTTCCACTGGTAATCCTCGGTGTTGAGCAGCACGTCCTCCTCGGGATTGCTGGCGAAGCCGCACTCCACCATCAGGCAGGGCACGGTGGACCAGTTCTGGCCGGTATAGTTATCGTTGGAGACGATGCCGTTGTTCTTCGCGCCGGTGGCTTCGCACACGGCGGGCAGTATGGCCTCGCAGGCGCGATAGCTCTCGGCGGCGATGGCGTTGGATTTGCTGCAATACACGGCGATGCCGTGCTTGGAGCGGTTGTCCGCCCCGTCGCAGTGGATGCGCAGCACCAGGTCCACCCCCAGGGCGTTCATCATCTTCGCCCGCTCCTGGTTGGAGATGTTCACGTCATGGGTCTCGCGGGTCATGTAAACCTCGGCGCCCCTCTCCACCAGGGCGTCCCGCAGCTTCAGCGAGATCTCCAGCGTGGTCTTGTATTCGGGGATGCGGGTCTTGACGCCGGCGGTGCCGGAGGACACCTTGGGCTTGGTCTTTTTGCTGTTGGGGGCCACGGTTTCCTTCTGGTTGTTGCCCTTGGCCTGGTGCCCCGGGTCGATGCCGATCTTGACGCCGGTCAGCGGCTTTTGCGACTCCACTAGCTCCATCACCACGCTGGGCACCGGCGGGAGGGTGGCGTCGGGGTCATCGGGGTCCTGCTCCCCGCCGGGAATCGGGTCGCCGGCGGCCTGCTGGATGGTGTCGTCCCAGGCGGGCGCTTCGCCCGCCACGGCCCCGCTCGCGACGGGAACTTGCGTTTGTTCTGCCTCGCCCAGCGCCGGCAGCGCCGAAAGCAGCAGCGTCAGCAGCAGAACAATAAACTTTTTCATTCCGTTTCCTCCTCCTTGTCCAGCATGGCAGCGGCGGCCTGCCAGGCGTCGATCAGTTTGCCCGCCTCAAACAGCACGACGGTGCCGTAGGGCGCGCCGACCAGCCTTTCCGTGCCCTCACGCCAGGTGTTCAGCAGCTCGATCATGGGCAGCATCACGTCCGGGTTGTCCGGGTTGTCCGCCAGCATGCCGCAGACCTCGTCGTTCACGTCGCAGGCCAGCAGCAGCAGCAGCCGGCCGATCTCCATCGGGCGGCGGGTGTGGAAGCTGCCGTCGGCCACGCCCTCGGCGATCACGTCGTTCAGCGTGGGCAGCAGCCGGTCCACCAGCACGCGGCGGCGGTGGGCGTTCATCGCGGCGTCCTTGTCCCGGTAGCACAGCTTCAGCATCAGCGCGGCGAAGGGCGTCTCCTCCGCCTCGAACAGGTTCGCCATGCCCAGCACCATGTTCAGCTTTTCCACGGGGCTGCGGCGCGAGCCGTAGACGGCGGCGTTCAGCTGGTCAAACCGCCCCTGGGCGCGGCGCTCGCTGACCGCCCTGAGCACGCTGTCCTTGGCGTCAAAGTAGTGGTAAAAGCCGCCCTTGGACATCTGCAGCGCGCCGAGTATGTCCTGCACGGAGGTGCGGTCGTAGCCCTGCTCGAAGAACAGCTTCTCGGCGGCGTCCAGTATCTGCACGCGCCTGATATCGCCCTTTTTCATCGTGTTTTCCTCCCGTTCGCGGTATGTCTTCCGGCATCGTTGTGCTTTGCGCCCGTCCTGTGCCTGCCACTGTCCGGGCGCTTCCCGGGTTTGCCCGGCGCTTCCCTGCCCCGCTCCCTTGGCGCGGGCTTTTTTTCGCCCTTCGACTTGCGCTCATAGGGCGTTATCAGGCATTCCGGTCCCCAGCCGATCAGGTCCTCCCGGCCCGCCTTTTTCAGCGCCGCGAGCACCAGCTCCCGGTTGTAGGGCTTGAAGTAGTGCATCAGCGCCCGCTGCATGGCCTTCTCCTTCGGATCCCGGGGCACGTAGACCGGGGTCATGTCCCGCGGGTCCAGGCCGGTGAAGAACATGGCCGTGGACAGCGTGCCGGGGGTCGGATAGAAGTCCTGCACCTGATCCGGGTGCTGGCCGGTGCGCTTCATGTACTGGGCCAGCAGTATGGCGTCGTCCAGCGTACAGCCGGGATGGCTGGACATGAAGTAGGGCACCAGGTACTGCCTGAGTCCCAGGTTTTCATTGATCTGCCGGTACTTGTGCACGAAGGCGTCGTAGACCTCCACGTCCGGCTTGCCCAGGTAGTGGAGCACCCGGGGGCTGATGTGCTCCGGGGCCACCTTCAGCTGGCCGGAGATGTGGTGCTTCGCCAGCTCCGTCAGGAAGTGCCCCTTCTTGTCCGCCATCACGTAGTCGTAGCGGATGCCCGAGCGCACGAACACCTTCTTCACCCCGGGCAGCTCCCTCAAAGCCTTGAGGATGTCGATGTACTCCCGGTGGTCAGCCACCAGGTTCGGGCAGGGCTTCGGGAACAGGCACTGGCGGTGGGCGCAAGCCCCCACCTTCAGCTGCTTGTCGCAGGCGGGGCGGCGGAAGTTGGCCGTGGGGCCGCCCACGTCGTGGATGTAGCCCTTGAAGCCGGGCTGCCGGGTGAGCAGCCTGCCCTCCTCGACGATGGACGCCTTGCTGCGGGCGGTGACGATGCGCCCCTGGTGGAAGGTCAGCGCGCAGAAGCTGCAAGCGCCGAAGCATCCCCGCACCGACGCGATGGAGAACTTCACTTCCTCGATGGCCGGGATGCCGCCGTCCTTTTCGTACATCGGATGGTACGTTCGCATGTAGGGCAGCGCGTACACCGCGTCCAGCTCCCCCTGGGTCAGGGGCAGGTCCGGCGGGTTTTGCAGCAGCCACTTCCTGCCGTGCTTCTGGGCGATGGGTTTGCCCCGCACCGGGTCCTGCTGGTCGTACTGCACCCTGAACGCCTCGGCGTAGGCCCGCTTGTCCTTTGCCACACTCTCCCAGGCGGGAATTTCGATGAAGCCCCCAGGCACCTCCCCCGCCATCACGCAGGTGCCGGGAACGCGCATTTCGGCGAAGTCCCGGCCCGAGGCCATCCACTCGGCCACCTTCAACACGCTGCGCTCCCCCATGCCGAACATCAACACGTCCGCGCCGGAATCCACAAGGATCGAGTTGCGCACCCGGTCGTCCCAGTAGTCGTAGTGGGCGAAGCGCCGCAGGGACGCCTCCACGCCGCCGATGGCGATGGGAATGTCTCCATAGGCTTCCCGGATGCGGTTGCAGTAGACGATGGTGGCCCGGTCGGGGCGGTGGCCCGCCTGCCCACCGGGGGCATAGGCGTCCTCCGAACGCCGCTTCTTCGCGGCGGTGTAGTGGTTCACCATGGAATCAATGACCCCCGCCGTGACCAAAAAGCCAATTTTTGGACGTCCGTAGCCCTTGAAAGGTTCACAGCTGTGCCAGTCGGGCTGGGGCAGCATCGCCACCCGGTAGCCCGCCTTTTCCAGCACACGGCTGATGATGGCCAGCCCGAAGGAGGGGTGATCCACATAGGCGTCGCCGGTGACATACACGAAGTCCGGCGCGTCCCAGCCCAGGGCGCGCGCCTCCCCCGCGTTGACCGGCAGAAAGCCGTTGGACATGTGCGGTTCCTCCCTCTGTTTTCACATCACAAATATCGACTTCAACAACCGCACGCCCGCGTCAGTTTTGAAAACCTTCTTCGCAAAATTGCGCACGTTGCTTTGGGAGTACCCGTTCTCGGTGGCGTTGGCGATGTAGTCTGCCTCGATCAGGATCTGGTAATCGATGCCGTCGATGCCGGTAAACGTGTGGTGATGCCCGACGAGGTACGCCACGCGCTCAATCTGTTCCAGCCTCATGCCCGAATCCTTCAGGAAATCCGCCGCCATCGGCGCGCCTTCCTCCTCTTGGCGCTTGCCGTTGGTGTTTCCGTACTTTTCCCGGCACAGCGGGCAGGCGATGTCGTGGACGATGGCCGCGACCTCAAGGATATACAAGGTATCCGCGTCCAGCCCCTCCAGCGCCCCAATGGTGCGGGCATAGTTCCACACGCGCACAAAGTGGTCGATGTCGTGAATGTTGCCGTTGGAGAAGGCGATCATGTTTGCCATGATTTCAGAGATGGTTTTCATTATGGATTCCTTTCGTCGGAACAATGCAGGCGCAGGCGCCGCCGCTACAATGCAACGGTGGCGGCAGGTTGCCGCCGCTACGGCTGCTCCTCCGTCCCTTCCGCCTCAAACCGCTCCACAACCCCTTCCATCACCTTCACGCAGCCCCTGACCAGGGCTTCGGCGTCCTTGCCGCGCTCGTAGTAATAGACCTCCATGGGGTTGATGGGCTTGACGCGCAGGTATTGGGGAAAGCCCTTGAGGGCGGTGAGGACCCGGATGCCGTCGATATCGGCAGCCATGGAGAAGCGCATCATCAGCTCGTCGCCCCGCAGGGTCACGTAGTCGATGCCGATCCTCGCGCACAGGGCCTTCAAATGGGCGGTCTCGATCAGGTTCATCACCGGGCGGTTGGGGTCGCCGAAGCGGTCGATCAGCTCGTCGATCAAGTCGTTGCGGCTGTCCCTGTCCCGGATGGAGGCGATCTTCTTGTACATCTCCACCCGCAGCAGGTCGTTGGGAATGTACTCCTGGGGCAGGTAGGCGTCGATCTTCAGGTCCATGCGGGTCTCGATGTCCTCCAGGTTCACGTCGCCACGAAGCTCTCGCACGCTCTCCTCGATCATCTTCACGTACAGATCGTAGCCCACCGAGGCCATGAAGCCGCTCTGCTCGCTGCCCAGCAGGTTGCCCGCGCCGCGGATCTCCAGGTCACGCATGGCCACGCGGAAGCCGGAGCCGAACTCGGTGAACTCCCGGATGGCGGCCAGGCGCTTGTCCGCCGCCTCGGTGAGCACCTTGCTGGGGTTCACCGTCAGGTAGGCATAGGCCAGACGGTTGCTGCGGCCCACGCGGCCCCGCAGCTGGTAGAGCTGGGACAGGCCGAAGCGGTCGGCGTCGCAGACGATCAGCGTATTCGCCCGGGGCACGTCCAGCCCGGCCTCAATGATGGTGGTGCACAGCAGCACGTCGAACTTGCCGTCGTAGAAGTCCAGCATCACGTCCTCCAGGGCATGCTCCCGCATCTGGCCATGGCCGATGGCGATGCGCGCCTCGGGCACCAGCTTCTTGAGCCGGGAGAACATGATCTCGATGGTCTGCACCCGGTTGTGGAGCACGTACACCTGTCCGCCGCGGCCCAGCTCCCGCAGTATGGCGTCGCGCACCAGGCCGTCGGAGTATTCCACCACATAGGTCTGCACCGGGTAACGCTCCTCCGGCGGGGACTGGAGCAGGGACATGTCCCGGATGCCCACCATGCTCATGTGCAATGTGCGGGGGATGGGCGTGGCCGTCAGCGTCAGCACGTCCACCGAGCGCTTCATCTGCTTGATGGCCTCCTTGTGGGTGACGCCGAAGCGCTGCTCCTCGTCCACCACCAGCAGGCCCAGGTCCTTGAAGGCCACGTCCTTCGCCAGCAGCCGGTGGGTGCCCACCACCACGTCCAGCTCGCCGTCCTTCAGCTTCTGGATGATCTGCTTCTGCTCCGCCGCCGTCTTGAAGCGGCTGATGGTCTCCACCCGGATGGGAAAGCCGGCGAAGCGGTTCAGCATCGTGGCGTAGTGCTGCTGCACCAGTATGGTGGTGGGGGCCAGCATGGCGGCCTGCTTGCCGCTCATCACGCACTTGAATATGGCCCGCAGCGCCACCTCGGTCTTGCCGTAGCCCACGTCGCCGCACAGCAGCCGGTCCATGATCTTCGGCTTCTCCATGTCCCGCTTGATGTCATCGATGGCGGCCAGCTGGTCCGGGGTCTCCTCGAAGGGAAAGCTGTCCTCGAACTCCCGCTGCCAGGGGGTGTCCGGGTCGAAGGCGTAGCCGGGGATGGACTCCCGCTGGGCATACAGCTTCAAAAGGTCCCCGGCGATCTCCCGGATGGACTGGCGCACCCGGCTCTTCTGCCGCTGCCATTCGCCGCCGGACAGCCGGTTCAGCTTCGGGGCTTCGCCCTCGCTGCCGATGTACTTCTGCACCCGGTCCAGCTGGTCGGTGGGCACGTACAGCTTGTCGCTGCCCTGGTAGCGGATGTGCAGGAAATCCCGGTAGGTGCCGTCGCTGGCCAGGCGCACCATGCCCATGTACTGGCCGATGCCGTGGTTCTCATGGACGACGTAATCCCCCACCTTCAGGTCGGTGAAGGCCGCGATCTTCTCGCCGCTGGCGGCCCGGGCCCGGGCGCGCTGGCGGTTGATGCCGTAGATGTCCGACTCCGCCACCACAGCGAATTGGATCTCCGGGTAGACGAAGCCCCGGTTGACGGTGGTGGGGAAGATGACGGGCTTTCCCGGCGTCAGCGCCTGGGGCAGCTCGGTCACGAAGGGCGCGGGGCTGTTCTGGGTGGTCAGCGCGCCCTCGAGGCGCTCGCCCCTCGCCGTGCCCCCGGCCAGCAGCGCCACCCGCCAGCCCTCCGCCTTCCAGCGGTCCAGGTCCCGGGCCAGCGCCTTCACGTTGCCCTGGTAGGCCGGGGCGTTGCGGCACTCGAATTTCACCAGGGCCGTGGGCTTAAAGTCCGGCTCGGTGCGCATGAACAGGTTGGTCAACAGTATCCGCTTCCCCGACAGCCGGGACAGCAGCGCGTCGTAGGTCAGCATGACCTCCGCCTGGCAGGGCAGGGCCTCCTGGCGCTCCAGGGCGGCGATATAGCGCTCCCTGAACTCCAGGAAGCGGTTTTCGCAGCGCTCCCGCAGGCGCTCGGGCTGGTCGAACACCACGATGGGGTCGTCCAGGTAATCTGCCGGGGTGTCCTGATAATCCAGCAACAGCGGCAGCAGCGAATCGCCGCCGTCGGGAGTCAGGCCGTGCTTCAGCGCCTCCAGCACGCCGCCGAAGTTGCGCTTCAGCGCCGAGCCGAGGGTGACCTGCTTCGGCAGGGCCACCACGCCCCGCTTGCCGCCCTTCTTCCTGGGCGCGGACGCCTCCTCCGCCTCCGCCTCGGCGGACATCCGCAGGAACTCCTCGAAGGGGATCAGGTCGAACTCCTTCTCGATGGACGCCTGCCGGTCCCGGCTGCTGCCGTCGTCGTGGGCGTCCAGCATCGCCTGGAGGGCTTCGGAAGCGCGACCGCGGGCGTCGGCGTCCAGCGGGATCTCCTGGGCCGGGTACAGCCGCACCGCGCTCCGGCGGGAAATGGAGCGCTGGGTCATCACGTCGAAGGTGCGTATGGAGTCCACCTCGTCGTCGAAGAACTCCACCCGCAGGGCGCTGGGGCCGCCCACCGGATACACGTCCAGTATGCCGCCTCGCAGGGCGCACTGGCCCCGGGCCTCCACCAGCTGCACCCGCTCGTAGCCGGCCAGGGTCAGCTTTTCCACCAGGTCGGCGGGCTCGATTTGGGCCCCCTCGGATATGTCGATGATGCGCCTGTCAAATTCCCCCGCCGGCGCCAGCCGGAACAGCATGGCGTCCGCCGGGGTCACCAGCGCCTTCACCTTCCCGCTGAGGCTGTCCCCCAGGGCCTCGATGCGGCGCATGGACAGATCCCGGCTGGAGGCGGCGGTCTTGAGGAAGGTGATGTCCCGGGCCGGCAGCAGCCGCGCCCCGCCGGAGAGCAGCACGTTCAGGTCCTCGGCCATGCGGGCCGCGGCCACGTCGTTAGGCTCGATCACCAGCAACGGCCGGTCCAGCTTCAGCGCCGCCGCAGCCAGCAGATGGGCCCGCTGGGAATCGTCCGGACCGTAGGCGGAACAGACCCCCGGCATCTCCAGCGCGCGGGTCAGCTCACCGAAGGCGGTCAGGCCCGCCATCGGCTCAAACAGACAATTCAGCTTCCAGTTCGTGTCCTGCATATGCCTCCTGATTCCATGCCCAAATCAGCTGTGCTTAAGATCCTTCGACTTCGCTTTGCTCGCTCGAAATGACTTGGGCGCTGCCCTGTCATTCCGAGAGGCCACGGCGGCCGGGATGGCGGCTCGGGCGCCGCCGCTGTATGCCGCTGCCACTAACAGAACGATCATCACCCGTTCAGTTTCCCCACCAGCTGCCGCGCCGCGTCCACGCCGTTTTCAATCAGCTCGGCCACCACGTCCGCCGCGCCCATGTAGGCGTCGAACATGGCCTGGCGCAGCTCCTTGGTCTGGTAGGTGGCCAGCACCCAGTCCTTCATGTCCCAGCCCTCGGGGGGACGGCCGATGCCCACCCGCACCCGGGGGAAGTCGTCCCAGCCCAGCAGGTAGATGATGTTGCGCATGCCGTTGTGGGTGCCCGCCGAGCCCTTGGGGCGAAAGCGCAGCTTGCCCTCGGGCAGGTCCACGTCGTCATAACAGACGATCAGCTGGTCGTGTTCGGGCTTGTACCAGTTCACCAGCTGCACCACGCTTTCGCCGGAGAGGTTCATGAAGGTCTGGGGCTGGCACAGGGCCACCCGCTGGCCGCGAATCGTCCCCTCGCCCACCGCCGCCTTGCAGCGCAGGCGCTGCATGGGGATGTCGTACTTCTGGGACAGCACCTCGGTCACGTCGAAGCCCACGTTGTGGCGGGTGTGCTGGTACTTCCTGCCCGGATTGCCCAGGCCCACGATCACATACATTCGAAAACCTCCAGGCCGATAAATACAATTAATCAGTTTATTGTACCAAGACGGCCCGCCGATTGTCAAGGACAAGTTTGACCGATGACAATAAGATGCGGAATTCCGTCGAATTGCCCCTTGTCAAGGGCGGCAAAAAGCGCTATAATATGTTAAAGGCATGTTTCTGTTTTAACCGGCTGCCAATAATCAAGAAAGAGGTGTCCCCATGATTCGCATCGGTATGCTGACCTCCGGCGGCGATTGCCAGGCCCTGAACGCGGCCATGCGCGGCGTCGCGAAAACCCTGTACAACTCCGGCGAGGACGTTGAGCTTTACGGCTTCCTGAACGGCTACCAGGGCCTGATCCACGGCCGCTTCCGCCTGCTGACCTACGATGATTTCTCCGGCATTCTCACCAAGGGCGGCACCTTCCTGGGCTCCAGCCGCACTCCCTTCAAGACCATCCAGGTCATCGAGGAGGACGGCATCGACAAGGTGGCCGCCATGAAGCAGACCTACTACAAGCTCCAGCTGGACGTGCTGGTGATCCTGGGCGGCAACGGCACCCACAAGACGGCGAACCTGCTCAGCGAGGAGGGCCTGAACGTGGTCACCCTGCCCAAAACCATCGACAACGACCTGTGGGGCACCGACATGACCTTCGGCTTCCAGAGCGCGGTGGACATCGCCACCGAGTGCATCGACATGATCCACACCACCGCCGCCTCCCACGGCCGCATCTTCATCGTGGAGATCATGGGCCACAAGGTGGGATGGCTGCCGCTGAACGCGGGCATGGCCGGCGGCGCGGACATCATACTGATCCCCGAAATCCCCTACGACCTGGACAAGATCGCCGAGAAGATCAAGCAGCGCCACGACCGCGGCGCATCCTTCACCATCCTCGCCGTGGCCGAGGGCGCTATCTCCAAGAAGGACGCGAAGCTTTCCAAGAAGGAGCTGGCCAAGAAGCAGGCCGAGAGCCCCTATCCGTCGGTCTCCTATGAGATCGCCGCGAAGCTGACCAAGAAGACCGGCTACGACGTGCGCGTGACCGTGCCCGGCCACACCCAGCGCGGCGGCGCGCCCTGCCCCTATGACCGCGTGTTCGCCAGCCGCCTCGGTTCCGAGGCCGGCAAGCTGATCCTCAAGAAGGAATACGGCTTCATGGTGGGCTACAAGAACCGCGAGATCGTCAAGGTGCCGCTGAAGGACGTGGCCGGCAAGCTGAAGATGGTCGATCCCGAGGCCTCCATTATCAAGGAAGCCAAGATGCTGGGCATCAGCTTCGGCGACTGACGCAAGGCAAGTATCACCCGAAGGGGCTGTCTTTGACAGCTCCTTTAAAAAGTGGAATAGGGGGACGGTTCCTTATTCCAGTTCGACACCCCAACAAAACGGAATGAAGAACCGTCCCCTATCCCACGTCACCAAGAAAGGATGAATTGCCATGCCCAGGGCCGCAAGAAAGAAAAGCGCAACGGACATCTACCATGTCATGCTCAGGGGGATCAACAAGAACGAGATTTTCCAGGACGACGAGGACTACCGCCGCTTTCTGCGGACCCTCTCGGATTGCAAGCAGATCAGCGGCTTCAGGCTTTACGCCTGGTGTCTGATGCCCAACCACATCCATCTGCTGATACACGTTCAAAAAGAACCCCTTGAATTGATCGTTAAGCGCATCGGAAGCCGTTTCGTCTGGTGGTATAACATGAAATACGAGCGCGTCGGCCATCTGTTTCAGGACCGGTACAGGAGCGAGCCCGTGGAAAACGACACCTACTTTCTGACCGTGCTTCGGTACATCATGCAGAACCCGGTGAAGGCCGGGCTGGCGGACACCCTCGGCGGATGGCCCTGGAGCAGCTATGCCCACTACAACGGTGGCGAGGACTTTATCACGGACACAGCCTTCGCCGACGGTTTCTTCCCCGACCGCAGGGCGTTGCTGGCTTACCTTTGCCAGCTAAACGAGGACCGCGTCATGGATGAACGCCCCAGGATGCCCCGCATCACCGATGAAAAATGCGCCGGTATCGCCGCAGAGATTACGGGCTGTCAATCCCCGGAGGAATTCCGTCGGCTGGAAAGGCCTGTGCAATGGGAATATGTCATGCAGCTGCGCAATGCGCATCTGTCCATTGCCCAGATTTCCCGCGTCACCGGCCTGCCCACCACCACAGTATTCCGCTTCACAAAAACGGAATGAGGGGACGGTTCCTCATTCCAACTTAACCTTCCTCTGAGTGGTATAAGGAACCGCCCCCCATTCTATTCCCCACGTCACGAAAACGGAACGCGGGGACGGTTCCTCGTTCCATTTTCACATTCCACGTTGTGGAATAAGGAACCGTCCCCTAATTCCACGGAACGTAGGGACGGTTCCCCGTTCCGTTTTCACCCTCCGCGAAGTGGAATAAGGAACCGTCCCCTCATTCCATTTTCCATCCCCACTACAGGAGGTTACCACCCATGCTCATATCCAAATCCGACGCCCTGGCCTGGTTTGAATTCTTCGCCGAACTGCCGGAGGACGAGCCCCTTCCCCCCATGCAGCAGGAGATCGCGCTGGCGACACTTTCCCAGATTGAGGTGGCCGAGGCGGCGCGCATCGATCGGTTAAAATCAGAGATCCCGGGGCTTAAATCGCTGAACGGTCGCAGCTGCTACGTGGGCGACGACGCCCGCTTCCCCAAGGGCTGCCGCTCGTGCCTGCTGGGCACGGGACTGAGCGCCGTGCGCAAGACCAACCGCTGCAACCTCCAGTGCCCGTTCTGCTACGACTACGGCGAGATGGACTGCCAGCCGCCCATCGGCGAGGGCTACTGGGAGATCGGCGGCACACGCTACCGGGAGGAGGACTTCGACCTGCTGCTGTCCACATCGAAAAAGCCCACCGGCATCGCCTACGTCTACCTCGAGCCCTTCATGGAGATCGAGAAGTATTACGGCGTCATCCGCCGCTTCCACGAGGCGGGCATCTACCAGCACATGTACACCAACGGCACGCTGGCCACGCCCGAAAACCTGAAGGCGCTGGGCGAAGCCGGCCTGGACGAGCTGCGCTTCAACCTGGGGGCCAGCAGCTGCGCCGACAGGGTGATCGACGCTATCACCGAGGCAAAGCGTCACATCCCCATGGTGGGCATCGAAACCCCCATGACCCCGACACTTTATGACGCCTTCCTGCAAAAAAAGGCGGCCATACTGGCCACCGGCGTGGATTTTATGAACAGCGCGGAGCTGCACCTGAACCCCAACAATCTGGAAAACTACTGGGGCGAGGATATGTACATGTACCGGCTGGGCTACCTCTCCCCCATCTCCAGCCACGAGCTGACGCTGAAGCTGATGCGCCGGGCCGCGGAGGAAGCGTGGCCCATGGCCATCCACGACTGCTGCAACGCCACCAAGTTCGCCCGTGGCCTGAACCTGCGCGCCCACGAGGGCGGCTGGTTCGGGGCCAACAGCTGGGGCATGGAATTCCCGGGCATCCCCTATGGGGCGTTCCTGCCCATCCTCCGGAACCCGGATTTCACCTTCATCCGGACCGAGCCCCTGCCTGAGGGCTTCGGCATCGGGGACGGGGCGCTGTAGGCCGTTTTCCGACCGTCTGTATCTATTCAGTCCCGGAGGAAAGCTCTGAGGCACTTCGCTATGCTTTTGGCCACGATTCCACTTCGCCGAAGGCATTGCGAAATACCGGATCTTATCCCTGTGACTGAACGGTTACGCCCGCCTCTTTATATTCTCCTCGCCTTCCCGGTCCGGCGGTAGTGGGCCTCCTTGGCGGCGTACATGCGCTCGTCGGAAATGCGCCCCAGCTCGGCGATGTTCTCGGAGGGGAATTCCCGGCTGGTGGCGTAACCGCAGGAGATGGACAGCTCCGGCACCAGCTTGCCGGACCAGCGGGCCGTGGCCTCGTCCAGGGCCTTCACGGCGTTCTCCAGCTGCTCGGGCGACAGGTAAAGCATGGCCGCGAACTCGTCGCCGCCGATGCGGTAGATGTCGCCATAGCGGCCCAAGCAGCCCCGCAGGCATTCCGCCGCGCCCTGGATCAGCTCGTCCCCGGCGGCGTGGCCCAGGTTGTCGTTCACGGTCTTGAGCCCGTTGACGTCGGCGGTGACATAGGCGAAGTCCTCCCGCAGTGACGACATCGACAGCCGCGCCTTCTCCTCCTCGAAGGCCCGCCGGTTCAGCAGCCCGGTGGACTGGTCGGTGAAGGAGGCCGCGTGCAGCGCCCGGGTGCGGTTGGCGATGATATGCATGGCCAGGATCATGATGACCAGCACCGCCACGCACATCACCACGTTCAGCAGCAGCATGTTGATGATCTGGCTCCTGGCGCTGCTGCTGTCGCTCTGGACCACCAGATACCAGTCCAGCTTGTCCAGGTACTTGGTGACGACGGCCTTGCCCCCGCCCAGGTCCTGGAAGGTATAATCCTCGTTTTTGCTGTACGTGAGGCCCTCCAGGCGGTCGGTCTCCAGCCGGCTCTCATCCGTGTCCACGTGGATCAGCCCCTCGGCGTCCACCAGGTTGATCTTCACCCTGTAATCCTTCTCCAGCCGCAAAAACAGCGCCCGGGTGCCGGTCATGTGGGCCCCGACCCCGCAAACGCCCAGCAGCGCGCCGTTTTCATCCGCGATGCGGGCGTCCACGAACACGGTCCACACGTCCTGGCTGACCTCGTCCCGGTCCACGTCCAGGGCGTAGGGCGCCCCGCTGCTCACAAAGTCCACGTACCACTGGTCCCGCGCGCTGTTCTCCAGGTCCATGCGCTTGTTCACGCCGGCATAGGAGTAATAGTGGCGGCTGGCCTCGGACACCACGAAGGCCGCCTCGCAGTCCAGCCCGTCCTTGATGCCGGACAGGTAGTCCGCGATCATCTTCTCAGCCTTGCCCTCGCTGAACCGGGATTCCCGCTTCAGCGCGTCGATCAGGAAGGTGTCGCTGGCCATGGTCCGGGCCACGGTGATCGGCTCGGACAGCTCGCCGCTGATGGCGTCGTATATGCGGCCGGTGATGGTCTCGCCCATCGCCTCCAGGTTCTGTTGCGCCATGATCCGCAGGGACCACAGCGACACGAACGTGGACAGGCAGAAGCACAGTATGACGATGGCAAAGGCCAGCCTGGAGATGCTTTTACGGTTCATGGAATGATCGCCTCTGGAATCAATTCTATTGGTCCGCGCGGCGGATGGAGAAGATCCACCGCACGTCGCTGTCCGCCTCGTCCACCGGGTCGGCCCGCAGGGACAGCTGCACCCAACCGCCGTCCCCCGCCTGCATGGAAAGCTGCTGGGAAAAGCCCTGGCGGGCGCTGCCCAGGGTATTCTCCTGCCTGAGCAGGCTGGCGCGGCTCTCCTCGGACACCCGTTTGTAGAAGCTGCCGTCGTTCAATTCGGCCTGCAGCTGATCCTTCGACAGCTTCATGCTGTCCGCCAGTCCGTGGGCAGCCACCTCGTAGCTGTACTTGCCGTGCTGGCGGATCAGGAAGATCACGCTGCTGGAGGAATGGCGAGCGAGCAGCTCCATGTGCCGGCCCAGGGTGGCCATCTCGGTCACGTCCCGGGCCGCGCCGTAGAAACGCTTGCTGCCATCCGTCTCGTTCAGGAAGTAGAAGTGGATCAGGAAGCGGGAAAAGTCCCCGTCCACCCGGCCGAAGGTCATCACGCCTGCCGCGCCGTTGAGCCGGTCCCGGTCGGCCTGGGCCAGCAGCTCGAACAGCTGCCTGCGGTCCTTCTCGGGCATGAACTGCTGGATGCCCTCCAGGCGCTGGTCGAAGTCGGGCACGTTCACCGCCTCGAAGAACTGCTGGTTGAAGCGCACGATGTCCACTGCGCCGTCGTGCCAGGCGTAGACGGCGGCGGGGCCGATGATGTTGTTCAGCATCGCGTCGGAATAGATGGCGTCGTTCATAAATTCCCGGATGCGGAACTGGTCGTTGGCCTTGAAGATGAAGCCCCTGTCGTCCACCTGGCCTGGCCGGGCGATCAGCGCCTCGAAGTCCGCCACCGGCATGGGCTTGTGGAAGAAGAAGCCCTGCATGTAGCGGCAGCCCAGGCTCATCAGGTAGTCCTTCTGGGATTCGGTCTCCACGCCCTCGACGATGATGGGCAGTGTCAGCGTCTTGGCCATGTTCACGATGGATTCCAGGATGCGCATGCCCTTCTTGTCGCTGGTGTTGTCCAGGTGCAGGAAGTAGGCGTCCAGCTTGATGATGTCTATGTTCAGCTCGTGGAGCATGTTCAGCGAAGAATAGCCGCTGCCGAAGTCGTCCATCAGCACCACAAAGCCCTGCTCCCGCAGCTGCTGGACGGTGTCGCGCACCTTCTGGGAATCCTCGCCGCAGGCGGATTCGGTGATTTCGATCTTGACGGTGGAGCGGGGCAGGCCGTAGCGCTCCAGCAGGGCGCAGAAGTGGTCGGTGACGTTCAGGGTGAAGATGTCCACCTGGGACACGTTTACCGACACCGGGATCAGCGGCAGCCCCCGCTCCAGGCAGCTGCGGCTCCACCGGCAGACGCTTTCCCAGATGAACTTGTCCAGGTCGGGAATGAAGCCGTACTTCTCCAGCACCGGCACGAAGGCCGAGGGCGGCACCATCTGCCCGTTGGGCTTGATCCAGCGGGCCAGGGACTCCGCGCCCACCACCCTGCCCGTGGAGGCACGCACCTGGGGCTGCAGCCAGAAGGTGATCTCGCCGTTTTTCAGCGCGTCCTGGAAGTCGGAGAGGATGCGGTAATCCTCCGCCGTCTTGTTGTACATGGAGGGCTCAAAGGTGCGGATGCGGTTCTTGAAATCCTGCTTGGCGTGGCGGCAGGCCAGGGACGCCTGGTCGAACAGGTTCAGGATCGAGGTGCTACCGTTGGAGCAGCTGATGCCGAAGGAGGGCAGGAACCCGATGGACACCCCGAAGCGCACGATCACCCGGTGCACGTTTTCATAGAGCTGTTGGATGTCGATGCGTCCGGCGGGCACCAGCAGGCAGAAGTCGTCATTGCCCATGTAGCCCGCGATGCCGTCGCAGGCCTCGGCATCCTTGGTCAGGCCGCTGCCGATTCGGGCCAGCACCATATCCCCCGCCTTGCGGCCGTACCACTCGTTGAACAGCTTGAACTGCTCCAGGTCGATGACGATCAGCATCCAGTTCATGCTGCGGTTGTTCAGCAGCGGCTTGGTGGCGCTGAAGAAGTCGTCGTCCCGCAGCAGCCCGGTCAGCGGATCGTGGACGGCGCGGCCGTGGCTGCGCACCCGGGTGACGCCGGCCTCCCGGTCCTTGATGTTCTGGACGTCGTAGATGTAGCAGTACACCAGCCCCTCCGGCAGCCCGTTCGCCGCGCCGCCCACCACGACCTGCTCCACCCAGCGCCATCCGCCCTCCAGGTTGGGCACCCGGTACTGGAAGTCCAGCACACCGGGCAGCTCGGCCCGGTCCAACCGGCCCGCCAGCGTGTCCGGCTCCATGGCCCCGGCGTAGACCTGCCGGTCCTCCTCGTGCACCAGGTGATCCACCGCGTAGCTGTAGAAGTTCCGAAAGCTCCCCTCCGTGGCGGGAATCTGGTACTTGCCCTCGATGTTGTAGAGGAATTTGAAGCGATCCTCCTTCAGGTCGATGCCCAGCATGTCGTCGTAGGTGGAATTGTTCAGGTATTCCAGCACAAATCCCCGGGACTGACTGTCCCGGGCAATGGAGAGCAAACTGTCGATCATGGCCAACCTTCTTCCCAAATGTATAACAATGAGCACACCTGTTTTTTTATTATAGCCGTTTATGGCCGCGTTGGCAACGGTCATCCGCCATATTTATCCATAAAACTGCGAATCCGAGCGAACACGGGCGCCGTCCCGTTCCATCTGGCACATTTTTGGTGGCTATACAGGCATAAATTCTGATTTGGCGAGCTGAGCTCGACAAATCAGAATTTGCCAGCGACTGAACAGTTACCTCATATTGCTGTTTTTTAATATCACAATGGATCAAAAAATGCTACAATGGGCTCAGCAGATAAACAACAGGGAGGCAACGGCAATGAAATTCCTTTTTGCATCGGATTCCTTCAAGGGCACCCTGACCAGCGGACAGACCATTGAACTGCTGGCAAAGGCCGCGAAGGAGGTCTTTGGCGAGATCGAATACAGCGGCGTGCCGGTGGCCGACGGCGGCGAAGGCACCACGGACGCGGTGGTGGCCGCCGAAGGCGGCCGGTGGATCGAATGCGAGGTCTGCGGCCCGATGCTGGAGAGGGTCTCCGCGCGCTACGGCAGGCTGGACGACAGGCGCGCGGTGATCGAAATGGCGGCGGCCTCCGGGCTTGAGCGGGTGCCCATCGACAGGCGCAACCCCCTGCGCGCCACCAGCTACGGCACCGGCGAGCTGATCCGCCATGCCCTGGATACGGGCTTCACCGACATCTCCATCGCCATCGGCGGCAGCGCCACCAACGACGGCGGCATGGGCTGCGCCCGGGCGCTGGGTGTGCGCTTCCTGGACGCCGGCGGGCGGGCGCTGGAGGGCCGGGGCGAGGACCTGGAGAGGGTCAGCGCCATCGACGTCTCCGGCCTGGATCACCGCGTTTCCGGGGCGAAGATCACCGTGATGTGCGACGTGACCAATCCCCTGTGCGGCGAAAACGGCGCGACCTGGACCTACGGTGCCCAGAAGGGCGCGACCCCCGAAATGCAGGCGCGGCTGGAGGCCGGCATGGTCAATTACCGGGACGTCATCCGCAGGCAGTTCGGCATCGACCCCGACGCCATCCGGGGCGCGGGGGCGGCGGGCGGCCTGGGCACGGCGCTGACGGTGTTCCTGGGCGGCGAGATGAAGTCCGGCATCGACACGGTGCTCGACCTGATCGACTTCGACGGCCGTCTGGAGGGCACGGACCTGGTCGTCACCGGCGAGGGGCGCACCGACTGGCAGAGCTGCTTCGGCAAGGTGATGCAGGGCGTGGGTGAGCGCGCCGCAAGGAAGGGCGTATTGGCCGTGGGCCTCAGCGGCTCGCTGGGAAGGGACGCCTCCCGGATCTTCGATCACGGCATCGCGTCGCTGATGACCACCGTGGACGCTCCCATGTCCCTGGAGGAGGCGCTGGGGCGGTCCGAGGAGCTGTACTATCTGGGCGCGGTGCGCATGTTTCGCTTCATCAGGGCGGGTATGGCGCTAAATCGCCATCCCACCGAGTGGGACCACCCTGAATGAAACACAGGTCGCAGCGTCTGTGCCATACCATGGCGCGTTATAAAATTCCCGAGTTGATGACATTGCCTGAAAAGGGCAGATGCCGCGCAACGGCGCAGGGGTTCCACGCCCGTTGCGCACATTGATGGCATTACCCCGGTCCTACTCCTCCTCGTACTCCGGGATCCGGCTTTCAAACAGCACGCTGTCGCCGGCCTCGGAGATCTCCTGGAGGATCTCGGAGGCGTCGTCCATGTCGTCGGCGGAGTGAAGGTTGGAGCGGGAGAAACCGGACTGCATCATGCCCCGGACGATGCTGCGGGTGAAGGGACGGCGGCCCACCAGGACAACGGCGTCGGCGCTGTCGGCCATGACGGTGCCCAGGGCGAAGTTGACGTCGCTCTCCCTGCCCCCCTGATCGCCGAGGCCGGGGGTGACGACGATGCGCCGCCCGGGCATCTGGGCCATGACGCGCAGGGCCTCGAAGGCGCTGTCGGCGTCCTCGTTCAGGGTGTCGTCGATGACGGTCAGGTCGCCGGGGATCAGCTGCATCCGGTGCTCGACGGGCGAAAGTCCCTTCACGGCCTCGGCGATCTGAGCCATCTCCAGGCCCATCTTCCGGGCCAGGGCCGCCGCCAGCAGGATGTTCTTGACGTTGTAGACGCCCAGCAGCCGCGTGCGGCAGCGCACGGTCCCGCCGTCGGCGCAGACCATGTCAAAGGCGGAGCCCCGGTCGCTGTAGGAGAGGTTTTCGGCGCGCATGAAGGCCCCGGAATCGCCGTCCATGCCGATGCGGCACTTCTCATGCCTGCACAGGGCGTAAAGGCGGTTGATGTAATCGTCGCCCCAGCCGAACACAGCCAGCCCGTCCCGGGGCAGGCCCTGCACCAGCTCGAACTTGGTGCTGGCGATATTTTCGATGGAGCCGAAGGTGTCCATGTGGCGGGGGCCGATGCTGGTGAGTATGCCGTACCTCGGGCGCACCAGGCCCACCAGCTCCTTGATGTCGCCCACGTGGGTCGCGCCCATCTCGGCAATGAACACCTGGTGCTCCGGCTTCAGCTGGTCGTTGATCACCCGGGATATGCCCATGGCGGTGTTGAAGGAGGCCGGGGTGGCCAGCACCTTGTATTTCTTCAACAGGATGTCCCGCAGGATGAACTTCACGTTGGTCTTGCCGTAGCTGCCGGTGATGCCGATGGTGATCAGGTCGGCATGGGCGCGGATCTTCTTCTTCGCGCTCTTGAAAAAGCCGGCGTTCAGCCGCGCCTCGTAGGGATCCATGATGGCCGCCGCCGCCAGCACCATGAAGGGCATCAGCGCATAGAGGAAGTAGGGCGACACCGATATGGGCCGCATCATCGCCATCAGCGTGGTCGCCGCCAGGGACAGCAGGAACAGCGCCGTCATCAGCCGCCGCACCCGCTGGGTGACCACGAAGGGCTTGCGGCTGGGCATGGTGTAGTCCCGCCAGGTGATCCAGGCCATCAGCGCCGTGAACAGCCCCAGCACCAGCCAACCCGACAGCGCGCTCCTGAATTCTTCCTCCTTCAGGAACATCGACAGCACTACCGGCAGGTAGGCCCGCGCCAGCGCCGCCGCGAAGGCCCACAGCACGTTGTCCTTCAGTATGCGATCGCGGTTTCTGGACAGCCACTGGCGGTAGGCCGGCAGCTGGTAGCGCCCCATTTGCAGGGCGTGAATGTAATGGACGGACGCCGCGCAGCAGGCGATCGTCACGACCAGGATTTCAACAACGGTAAAGAACATAGCTTTGGCCGGTCACTCCCTGACCAGCATAGGGTCGTTTTCCGGGTTGCCCTCGGGCAGGTGCTCCAGGGCCATGATCAGCGCGTCCTCGGTATTTTCGTAATAGCGCTTGCGGTAGCCCACGTCGATGAACCCCAGCTTGTGATACAGGTTGATGGCCGGGGTGTTGGAGCGGCGCACCTCCAGCGTCATCCAGTTCATGCCGCTGTCCGCGGCCAGCTGGATCATCGCCCGGGTCACCCGCTCGCCGTAGCCGATGCCCCGGCGGTCCGGGTGCACGGCGATGTTGGTGATGTGGCCCTCGTCCAGCACGAACCACACCCCGGCGTAGGCCATGGCCACGCCGTCCTCCCTCAGCACCACGTAGCGGGCGCACTCGTTCTCGGTGACCTCCCGGTAAAAGGATTCCCTGGACCAGGGCGTCTTGAAGCAGGCCTCCTCGATGGCATGCACCGCCTCCACGTCCTCCAGGGTCATCAGCCCAATGGTTGTCTGTGTCATTTTGTACGCCTTTTGTTGGGATTTGCGAATGGCTTTTTTCGGCTGTATCCATGTCTTGGGAATATGGTTTATCAATAGTCCGAAACCAACGCAACCACATTTTCATAGTAAGGAAGGTGCCCTAAAGGACCCGCTTTGCTTCGAAAAACCTTGCGGATTTCTTTTGATTCAAGGGACCGGGAAGCGTTGAAACCTCTGCCATTTCCATTGAATCAAACAAATCCGTCAGGATTTGCACCACCACCTGAAACCTAAAACCTAACCCCTGAAGCCTAACCCCTGTCATTCCCCGGATGGTCGCAACGCTCGTGCCACCCGGGCCCGGTAAGCCGGACGTTACACGCCCGCGTCCGACTGTCTCCGCTCCCGCTCCCGCACGGCCTGGGGGGCCCTCAGGTAGATGGGCTGCAATTGGGCGGCGGGGACCCAGGCCTCGGGTCTGGCGGCGGCCAGCAGGCAGGCGGCGTCGGCGCGCAGGTCGCGCAGGTGAGGCGGCGCGATCAGGGCGCGCCCGCCCAGGGCCTCGCCCACGGCTCCGGCATGCACCGGCACACCGTCGCCCACGAACACCAACCGGCGTTCCCGGGGCAGCGTCGCCAGGAAATCCGCCAGCGGCAGGGCGGCATCCGCCAGCGCCCGCTCGGGCCGGCCCCCGGCCATGTCGAAGGCGGCGCAGTACACCTGGCCGCGCCGGGCGTCCAGGATCGGACAGCAGAGCCCGTCGAAGCCGTAAAAATTCATGGCCAGCGCCTCCAGCGCGTGGACGGCGACACAGGGCTTCCCCACCGCGTGGGCCAGGCCCTTGGCAGCGCACACGCCGATGCGCACCCCAGTGAAGGAGCCCGGGCCGGCCACGGCGGCGAACACGTCCACGTCTCCGCAGCGCACCCCCGCCCCCTCCAGGGCGGTGTCCACCGCGGGCATGATGGTCTCGGAATGGGTCAGGCCGTGGTTCATGGCGGTCAGGTGGACGATTTTGCCCCCCTTCAGCACCGCGCAGCCCGCCACCGGGCCGGAGGTATCGATGGCCAGCACCGTCGGCAGGTTCACATCAGCTGGCATCCTCGCACCTCCATTCATCCAGCGCCCCGGGCATGAAGCCCGCCACGCCCCGGTTTTCGATCCCGATCCGCCGCGTCTCGTCCCCCGCGCCGCGCTCAAGGCGGATATGCAGCGCGGGCTCCGGGTCCAGCTCCGCCATGCCCGGCCACTCCACCACCGCCACGCCGTCGCCGCCCACAAACTCATCCAGCCCGGCGGCGTAGTACTCGTCCGGGTCCGAAAGGCGGTACAGGTCGAAGTGGTACAGCCGGCGTCCGCCGGCCTCGTAGGGGATCATCAGCGTAAAGGTGGGGCTGGGCATGGGGCCCTCGACGCCCATGCCCCGGGCAATCCCCCGGGCCAGCACCGATTTGCCGGCCCCCAGGTCGCCCTCCAGCAGCACCGTATCCCCCGCCTCCAGCATCGGCGCAAGCCGCGACGCGAAGGCGAGGGTGTCTTGTTCGGAATGGGTCTGGAAAGTCATTCGTTTGCCTCTCAAGCAGAGTTCATTTTTCACAGTTCGGAGTTCAAGGCTTGGAGGGGGTTGCCCCCCAAGCCCTTTCTGAACGCCCGGCTGTCATTTGATCCAGACGACGCCCTCGGGCCGGATGGCCAGCGGGGTGGTCGCGCCCTGGCCGAACACGCTGTCCATCACGGAGCGATAGTAATCCAGCATGTCGAAGGGCACGAAGGACAGGATCGTGCCGGCGAAGCCGCCGCCGTGGTTGCGCCACGCGCCGCGGCCCTCCAGCATGCGGCGGCTCATCTCCAGCGCCAGGGGGATCTCCTGGTTGCTGCTGGTGGCGACGCTCAGGTTTTGCAGCAGCTCCCAGCTGCTGTTGCCGGCGCGGATGACCACGTTGAAGAAGGTCTTCAGGTCGTCCCGCTTCAGGGCGTCGGCGGCGTCCTGGGCGCGGCGGGTGGCGTCCACAAAGTGCAGCGCCCGCAGGATCGCGCGGTCCGTCACCACGTTCTTCAGCCGCGGGATGGCCTCGAACAGGGCCTCCGGGGTCACGTTCTGCAGCAGCTCCTGGCCGAACTGCTTCGCCACCGACTTCATCTCGAAGGGGATGGCGGCGTACTCGTCGGTCAAATTGCCGTGCTCGCCGCCGGCGCTGACCACGCACACCGCGTAGCCCTTCGCGCCGAAGTCATACTGTATGGCCTCCACGTCGGTGGGGTCGCTGCCGAAGTCCTGGATCGACAGGCCGCCCACGGCGCTGGCCATCTGGTCCATCAGGCCGCTGGGCTTGCCGAAGTAGACGTTCTCGGCGTAGCGGGAAATGCGGGCGTTCTCCTGGGGGTCGATCACCCAGCCGTTGTACAGCGCGTCGAACACGCCCACCAGCATGACCTCGAAGGCCGCGGACGAGGAAAGGCCGCTGCCCTTGAACACCGTGCTGGTCACGCTGGCGTCGAAGCCGCCGATTTTGTAATTCAGCTGCACCAGCCGCGCCGCCACGCCCCGGATCAGCGACAGCGTGGTCTCCTCCTCATCGTCGTGGATGGAGAGGTCGTTCAGGTCCACGTCGAAGGCCTTGGGGAAGCCCTCGGAGTACAGCACCACCCGGTTGTCGTCCCGGGGGGCGACGGCCGCCACGGTGTCCAGGTTCACCGCCGCCGCCAGCACCTTGCCGTTCTGGTGGTCGGTATGGTTGCCCACCACCTCGGCGCGGCCCGGCGCGGACACGAAGGTCTCCGGCTCGCGTTTGAAGTGGCCGCGGAACGCCTCCACCAGCCGGTTGTAGCGCTCATATTGATCCTGACCCGCGTACAGCGCGTTCAGGCGATCCCTGTTTCGATCGTACCATGCCCTGACATCCATCGTTCATACCCCCTGAAGCCATGTTTCTGTCATTTGGCGTCATGACGCCATATTGCTACACATATATTGTAAACCATACCGGGGATTTGCGCAAGGGGAAATATCCACGGCTCACGCATGAATGCGTGAGCCTGTCGCGCAAAATCTGAGGATTTTGCGCGAGTGGGAGAGGAACGCGGAAATCTGCGCCTGTCGACACAGATTTCCTGACTGGCAGGCATTGATTCCCAGTCGGGCGGGCAAG
>JAFWEL010000116.1 GCA_017512905.1 Clostridia bacterium | reverse complement strand
GACCAGAGCAAAAAAGGCTTCCTTGCAGATTTGCCGCCCGGAAATCGCCTGCGATTTCAGGCAAATCTGAGGAGGATGTATTGAAGGGGGACCTGTCCCCCTTCAAACGGGCGTCAGCCCGATAAATCAGAATTTGCATACGACCGAACAGTTACCCAGTGAGAAAGGTTGATGTGGCATGGAACTTATCGTAAAGGATGGAACGGGGAAGGTCCTGGCCCGCGCCGGGCATCCCACAGAGGCGCTGCTGTGTCTGGACCATGAATGGGCCAAGGGCGACTGCGTGGAGCTCGTCGCCCCGAAGGGGGCCCACCTGTGGCTCCGGATGGACGCTGCCCTTCCCGAGGGCGAGGTGTACTGCCCCGAAGGCCGCGCGCTCTGGCGCGTTCCCTGGGGCGAACACCGGTTGGCCTACGCGCCGGCGGCATTCGCCGCGCCAAGGCACATCCTGTCGGCCCGCATCATGGAGGACAGGGAGCTTTCCATGACCCGGGACATCGCCCGGAATCCCCTGGACCTGCGGGGCGACACGGATTTCTATCCCCACTGCACCGCCAATGTGGAGACCCGCGGCGAATCGGTCTTCGCGGCCAGGAACGTCATCGACGGCCTCCGCTACAACACCTTCCACGGTGAATGGCCCTTTGAGAGCTGGGGCATCGGCGCCCGGGAGGACGCCTGGTGCAGGCTGGATTTCGGCAGGGAGGTGATCGCCGAGCGGATGGCCCTGACCCTGCGGGCGGATTTCCCCCACGACGCCTACTGGGTGTCCGGCCATGTGGTGGATTCGACGGGAAGGGACATCGCCTTTGACCTGGACCGCACCGGCGAGCGGCAATGGATCGACCTGGGCAGCCGCGCCCTGCGCTGGCTGCGCCTGGAGCGAATGATCAAGAGCGACGACCCCTCCGCCTTCCCGTCCCTTCGGGCCTGGGAGGTGTTCGGGCGCGATGGAGTGAACTGACTCCGCCGCCCTCAGCTCCGGAACGCCCTCCGGTACAGCGCCAGGGCCAGCGCCGCGCTGAGGGCGTCGGAGACCGGCTGGCTCACGAGGAAGCCGTCATACTTCGCCACCAGCGTGGCGACGGCAAAAACCGCTACGAAGATCAGCCCCTGGCGGCTGAGGGAGAGGGCCAGCGCCTCCTTCGCCTTTCCGCTGGCCTGGAACAGGCAGGTGTACAGCAGCACGACGGCGCAGAAGACCATCCCGGAGATCTGCCAGCGGAGCATGACGGTCCCCTCCGCGATGATGACGGCATCGTCGATAAACGCGCGGATCAGCGGCTTCGCCAGCAGGAACACGGCCAGCGACTCCGCCAGGGCCAGCGCGCAGAGGAACCGGGTACAGAAGCGGAGCAGCCGCCCCAGCTTGTCCCGCTCCCCTGCCCCGAACAGGTATCCGAACAGCGGCACACCGCCGAAGGAGAAGCCCACGAGGATCAGCTGCACGACCATCGTCACCTTGAGGACGATGCCCAGCGCGGCGATCCTGTCATCGCCGTAGGGCAGCAGGAACTGGTTCATCAGCACGACGCAGACGCTGGTGGCGATGTTGGTGATGGCCGCGGTCGTGCCCACGCTGAAGATCTGCCCCAGCTCGCCCCGGTTCACCCGGGCCTTGCGGACATCCACCGACAGGGCCGCGCTCCTTTTGACGACAAAGAGGAGGCAGAGCAGATCCGTCAGCGCATACCCCATGACCGTCGCCAGGGCCGCGCCCCTCGCGCCCCAGCCCAGCCCGCTGATAAATATGGGGTCCAGCACGATGTTGAGCAGCGATCCCGCCACCGTTCCCGTCATCGACAGCGTGGACATGCCCTCGCTGCGCATCAGGTTGGAATGGATGAAGCTGAGTATGACCAGGGGCGCGCCGGCCACAATGACGGTATAATACTCCTCCGCGTGGGCCACGGTATGCGCGCTCGCGCCCAGCAGGCCGAGCACGGGCCGGCGCAGCAGCAGCAAGGGCAGCGCGATCACCGCGCCCGTCAGGATCGCCAGATAGAAGCAGAAGGCGCTCACCCGCCCCACGCTGGCCCTGTCGCCCGCGCCGAGCAGGCGGGAGATCAGCGAGCTCCCGCCCTGGCCGTAGATATTGCCGATGGCCATCAGCGCGGTAAACAGCGGTGCGCACAGCGATACCCCCGCCACCAGCATGGCGTCGTTGGTCTTTGCGATAAAATAGGTATCCGCCAGGTTGTAGATCAGCGTGATGACCATGCTGAACACCACGGGCAGCGCCAGCTTGAAATAGGAATGAACCAGCCTGTCCGTGTCAAATACGCTCTGTTGACTCATGCAGCCTCCCCTGAACCGTGACAGTCTCCCCCGCCCCGTGGGGGATCTCCCGTCCGTCCCATAGCTTCAGTACGCCCGGGTGATCTGCCGTGACCCGGGCGCTGTATTTTCCGCCGCTTTCCCAAGCCAGGTCCACGGAATAGCCGCCCCGGGCGCGCAGTCCGGTCACCCGGCCCTTTTTCCATGCCCGGGGCAGCGCCGGAAGCAGGCGGATGAAGCCCTCGTGGCTCTGCAGGAGCATCTCGGCGACGCCCGAGGTAAACCCGAAGTTCCCGTCGATCTGGAAGGGCGGATGGTTGTCGAACAGGTTGTCCAGCGTGGAGCGCCGCAGCAGCAGGGCCACGTTCTCCCCGGCCCTGTCCCCGTCCAGCAGTCGGGCCCACAGGTGAATGATCCAGGCGCGGCTCCACCCGGTGTGTCCCCCGCCGCTGGCCAGCCGGGTCTCCAGGGTCCTTCTTGCCGCGTCCATCAGCGCCCCGTCCGCCTCGGTGATCAGGCTGCCGGGAAACAGGGCGAACAGGTGGGAGATGTGGCGGTGGCCCGGCTCCACCTCCGCCTTGCGCGAGTCAAGCCACTCCATCAGCCGGCCATCCCCGCCGACGGCCACCGGCGTCAGCCGCGAGGCGAAGCGGTCATATTCCCCGGTATCGATCCCCAGTATCTCCCCGGCGGCATGGATCGCCCGAAGCAATTCAAACAGGATCTGGTGGTCCATCGCCGCGTCGTCGCACAGGCAGCCCGTGGTACCGTCCGGCAGGCGGTAGGTGTTTTCCGGGGAAAGGGACGGGCTGACCCGCACCGGGCCATCCCCGGAATCCATGAAAAACCGGGCCGCTTCCGCCATGATCGGGAGGGCCTCCCGCAAAAACGCCTTTTCCAGCGTATACTGATAGCGGGTCCACAGGTGCAGGGACAGCCAGGCCGCGCCCATCTGCCACACCGTCGCTGAAACGCAGTTGTCCTGGGGCGCGCAGTCCCCCCAGAGATCCGTGTTGTGATGGGCCATCCAGCCCTCCCTGCCGTACATCTCCCGGGCGACCTGCCGCCCGTTGGGCAGCATCCGGCGAATCAGGTCGAACAGCGGCCCGTGCAGCTCGGAGAGGTTGGTCACCTCCGCCGGCCAATAGTTCATCTGCGCGTTGATGTTGATCGTATACTTGCTGTCCCAGGGCGGGAAAAAGGACTCGTTCCAGATTCCCTGGAGGTTGGCCGGCAGGCTGCCCGGACGGCTGGACGCGATCAGCAGATAGCGCCCGTAGGCGAACATATCGTTGACCAGGCCCGCGTCGAAGGCCCCGCCGCGCATCCGTTCCAGCCGGACGTCCGTGGGCAGCGCCGCCAGGGCGTCGTCCCCTTCAAGGGACAGGGCGCAGGCCGACATGAGGCTGCCAAAGTCCCGGACGTGTTCATCGTAGAGGACGTCCCAGCCCTTGCCCTCCGCCGCGTCGAGGCGCTTCAGCGCGCACCGGACGTAATCGGGCCCCTCCCGGAAATCGGTGGCGGACGCGACGATCAGGAGCGCGTCGCCCTCGCCCACCAGCATATCCCCCACGGCCCTGCCGTTCACGGCGCGGGCGACGCAGCAGCAGGCGACGCCGCCGTTGCCGGTTTGGGCCTCGAGCCCCACGGTGCGCTCATCGACCTGCCAGTGGCGGCTGACCCGTCCGGCCCGGCGCAGCATACCCCGCCATTCCCCGCCCCGCATGCGGATGACCATGACATTGTCCGGGAAGGAGATGAAGCTCTGCCTGTGAAAGGCGACCCCGTCCAGCGTGTAGCGCACCTCCGCCACAGCGGTGTCCATCGACAGGCCTCGCCGGTAATCCTCAACGCCGCCTTCGGGCTCGAAGCCGTCCATGTCCCGCCCGGACAGGTTGTTCATCAGATAGGGAATCGGCCGCGTGGGATGGCCGTCCGTCCTGAATTGCAGCACCAGGTCGCACAGCGGCTGATAGGCCCGCTGTCCCTCCGGCGTACCCATAAACGCGACCTCCGCGAGGTCCCCGGCCTCCCGGACCCGACCCTCCCGGATCAGCCTGCGCAGCTCCGGCAGCCGCTCCCGGGCATCGGGATTGACCCGGTCCATGAAGCCGCCGGACCATACGGCGTCGTTGTTCAGCTGGAAGCGGTCCACGAGCGTGCCGCCAAAGCACATCGCCCCCATGGTCCCGTTTCCCAGCGGCAGCGCCTCGTTCCAATTCGAAGCCGGTTTTTCATACCACAGTCTGCGCATACGACTTCCCTCCGTGTTCCCCGGGCCTCCCGAATGTGATGGGGCCGATTGGAATGATCTACCTCCCGTTCCGGTTCTCCTTCAGCAGCGGAAGGCGCACACCGTCGAAATACGCCTTCAGCGCCGCGATATGATCCTCGGCAAACAGCTCCGGCAGCTCATCCCTGCCAAAGAACCGCAGTTCGTAGGACTCCTCGTCGATCCTGGGCTCGCCGCTGACGATGCTGGCCGTGTACATGGCGGCGATCACATGGGCGGCGTCGCCGTTGCCCCAGACCATGTTGTGATTGTGAAAGATCCCCAGAAAGCTTTCCAGCCTGACCTCCAGGCCGGTCTCCTCCCGGATTTCCCGGAGCGCGGCCTCCTCGTAGGTCTCATTCATCTCCAGCAGACCGCCGATCAGCCCCCATTTGCCGTTGTCCGTGCGGCGCTGAAGCAGGATCTTGCCGTCCCTGACGATCAGCGCGCCCGCGCAATTCAGAATCAGCTTGCGCGGCCCGGTGATTTTTCTCAGCTCATGAATATAGTCCACTTGAATCACTCCATTCCCGTCCCGTGGCACGCAGGCCCCATTCATGCCTTCCCTGTCCCGGGCGCATTTCCGCCCCTGTACACCATGCAGAGCATGGTCATGTCGTCGAACTGGTCCGCGCCGTTCACGAAGGCGTCCACGTCCGCCTTGACGCCCGCCAGAATCTCACGGGGGCCGGCCTCGCCGACGCGGTTGAGGGCGGCCTCCAGCCGTTCCATGCCGTAGAACTCGCCCGCGACGTTGTTCGCCTCCGGTACGCCGTCGGTATACACGAACACCGCGTCGCCGGGAGCCAGCAGGATCTCATAATCCCTGTACTTTGCCATGTCCACCGCGCCGATCGCCACGCCGTGCTTGTCCTTATACAGCCGGAAGGCGCCATCCTGGCCGCGGACGATCGGGTATTCATGGCCCGCGTTGGTGCAGGTCAGCCGCCCGGTGGACAGCTCCAGTATGCCCAGCCACACCGTGACGAACATCCTGGAATTGTTCTCGTTGCACAGCTGGGCGTTGGCCGCCGTCAGGATCTCGCCGGGGCTTCCGCCCATCCGGGCGCGATAATTGATGATGATCTTGGCCGACATCATGAACAGCGCGGCGGGCACGCCCTTGTCGGACACGTCCGCGATGACGAGGGCCAGGTGGTCGTCGTCGATCATGATGAAGTCGTAAAAGTCGCCCCCCACCGCCTTCGCGGGGTCCATGGTGGCAAACAGTTCGAACGCCGTGTATTCGGGAAAGGGCGGAAACTGGCTGGGCAGTATGGCGCTCTGGATCTGCGCCGCCATGCGCAGCTCCGTGTTGGTCCGCTCCCGCTCAGCGGTGATGCGGGTCAGCCTGTCGGTGTAATCCACGATGCGCGTCTGCATGGACTGTATCTCGCGGTACAGATCCCCGATTTCATCGTTGGAGCGAATGGGCAGCCGGATCACGTCGTCCTTCGTATACCCCTCGTTCCCCTTGGCGAAGCCCGTGGCCCCCTTGGCCAGCATCCTCAGGGGGTCCGTGGCCAGCTTCTGGATCAGCAGCATGCTGACGACGATCGCCGCCACGGTGAGTACCGTGATGAGCATGGCGCTGTTGATCAAAAACCAGTGGCGCTCCCGAACCACGTTGTTCATGTCGATGTCCACGCCGGCGATGCCGATGGGGTGATTCTCCCCGGCCCATGTGTTTACGATGGGCTCACAGGCGACGCAGAGCCAGTCGCCCCGGTACTGGCAGACCGTGGGCGGTATGTGCACGTTTCCGACGTACTGGGACAGCGCCGCGATGGGCTCCTCCACCTCGCCGACGACCAGCAGGCTCTCGTCCGGGTCAACCAGGGTATAGGTCACCCCGCCGTCGTCATACTGTATGTACACGCTGGTGATGTCGAACAGGTCCTTGATGCGCTTCAACACGGTCGCGATAAACTCATAGTCGCCCAGGAGTGATTCCGCTTTACTGATATAGGCTTTTTCCTCCTCATCCAGCGCCGCTTCGTCCACGTCATGCAGAACATCGTAGTCGGCCGAGCGAACCTGGAGCATCCAGTCCCGGATGATCTGCTCATCGTTCGCGGCAACGGCCCGTTCGCGCACGGCCCGGAACTCGTCGGTATTGATCATGTCCCAGAGATGCTCCACGTATTGAAAGGAGGTATAATCCACCGCCGCCGCGCTGACGGCCCGCTGGGCCTGGTCATAGTAAAAGCTGTCCACCTTGCGGCAATACACCCGATAGGTGATCAGCAGCAGTCCCACCGACACCACCAGTATACAGGCGGTGATGATGATGTCCAGCTTTGTCCGCAGTCCGATCCGATGCTCCCTGTGCTCCCGGCCCATACCGTACCTCCCCGCACCTTCGCGTATGCCGCGTTTTTTCAGGTGTGTTTTCCATTATAGCATAATCTCCTGCCCTTGTCAGCCATTTTCCATTACATATGACAATCATCATTCATGACAATCATCATTTACCCGGCACGGCAAGACCGCTCCTATCCCCGGCGAATGACGCTTCTGTGACGCAATGCCTGATATAATTCACGCGTACTCAAGAGAACAACCGCGACAAGCACATCGCGTTTCAAGGAGGTTATCACCATGATGAATGAAAATATGAACGAGCTGAACGAGAAGATCATCCCCCTGTCCGATGAAGAGCTGGAGGAGGTTGCCGGCGGCAAGCACCGCTACATCGAAGGCGACAACGGCAAGAGCTTCGTCCGCACCGGCCCTGGCCTGGATTTCAAGTCCATCGGCACGCTCCACAAGGGCGATGACGCCCGGTTCCTGGGCGAGACTTCCATCGACGACCGCGGCGTGCTGTGGTACATGATCAGCTGGAACGGCCGGCGCGCCTGGGTCTCCAGCCGCTACACCAAAAAGGTCAGGTATTGAGCCGCACCGGCGTCGCATACCCCCGTGCAATCGCGGGGGTATCTGTTCAGTCTTAAGTCCTGATCTGGCAGAAAGAGGGATTAGGGATTAGGGATTAGAAATAGTGGCCCGCGAAAGGGCTGTCAGAAAGCGGTTGATGATCGCCGGAAATTATGGTAAAATGGGGTCGGGGCCGGCGTATGGCGGCGGTCCTCCACGTCGTCGCGAGGTGATCTGCATGAATGTCTACGACTTTGACGGAACGATCTATCATCCGGACTGTTCGATCGATTTTTGCTTCTGGTGCATGAACCGACGGCCGGCCATGTACCTCACCTTTTTCCCGAAGGCCCTCGCCGGGCTGATCCGCTACAAGCTGGGAAAGCTGCCCCGCCACCTGATGATGCGCCGTTTTTTCTCGTTTCTGACGACGGTCAGGGATTTTGACGTTCAGATCGAGCGTTTCTGGGACAGCCATGAAAAGAACATCTCCGCCTGGTACCTGGCCCAGAAGCGGCCGGACGACCTGATCATCAGCGCCGCCCCGGACTGCATCATCGCGCCCATCGCCCGTCGGCTCGGGGTGCGATTTGTCGCGACGGAATACGACCGGGAATACGGCGTTTTCCTCAACAACCTGATGGCCGCGAAGGAAAAGGCCCGTTACATCATCGATCAGGGCTTTCCGGTGATCGAAAACTTCTATTCGGATTCCCTGGCCGACACCCCCCTCGCCCTGTGCGCCGAAAAGGCACACCTGGTGACGGACAAAGCGCAGAAGGTCACGGACTGGCCCGATCTGGACGAGGCCACCCTCGGGAAGGTCCACCGGAAGATCAACACCGGATGGTCCATCCACCTGGAATGACAGACCCGCAGGACGAACAAATCAGGCAATGGAGGCGGTTGGACAATGAAGGTCAGGGGCCTGCTGGCGGAGATCCTGAACGCGGTGGTGAACCACGAGCGGGACAAGGTCAGGACGGAAAAGCCGGATTATTACCTGAACCAGAAGAAGCAGCTCTGGTACGGCCTGATGAACCGCGTGGATGACGGGGAGGACGGCGGGGACGAGCCCCGGGAATCATGAATCGCCCTCCTCCAACCGGTTCTGCCTGCGATAGATCAGGGGGCTGACGCCCGTCAGCTTTTTGAACACGGTGCAGAAGTAATTCCCCGACGACCACCCCAGGTTGTAGGCGATGTCGGTGATGGACTGGTCCGTGCGCTCCAGCTCCAGCTTGGCCCGCTCCACCCTCAGGGCGGAGATGTACAGCGCCGGGGTCTGGCCTGTTTCCTCCCGGAAGCGCGTCTTGAACCGGGACAGCGAATATCCGGACAGGCCGGCCAGCGTCGCCAGGGAAAAGGGCTCCGAGATGTTCTGCTCCACGTGGTCCAGCACCCGCTGGATGCGCTCGTCCGAGGGGGTGCGCATCATGGTCTCCACCGGCGGCAGGCGCAAAAAGCGAGCCAGGAAGCACAGCAGGTGGGCCACTCCGGCGTCGATATCCGCCGCGTCACGGGTGGAAAACAGGCCGAAGGCATGGCGCATCAGCGCCAGGTCGGCATTCTCCAGCCTCACCAGCCTTCCGGGCATATGGGCCAGGCGCTCGCAAAGCGCCCGGCCCTTTTCAGGATTCAGGCCCAGGAAATCGTCGGCCTCCGCCAGGTTCAATTGCATGGCGTAGAGCTCGCAGGGCTCCTGGTGGCTGCCGTTGCCCCGGGCGTGGCATTCCCCGGGGAACACCGCCATCGCCTCCCCGCCGGTGCAGGTCAGCGTCTCGATGTGGTCGTCCCGCTGCAGGCGCATCACGCTGCGTCCCTTGACGATGCAGTGGATCTCCAGTATGCCCTGGTGATAGTGCATCGGCGTGGAGGGCTCCGAGGCGAGATGGCTGAAATAGGTCAGGTTCATCAGCCCGCTGATGCCGTGCACGTCCCTCGTGATGATCTTGCTGCGCTTTTCCCAGGTGAAGCTGTCGACCAGTTCAAACGCGCCCCTGGACGCCATATGCCACCCCTCCCGGTAAAACCGATTTCAGAAAATTATAAAATCGTATCATATCTCATTTTAAATGCAATTCTCATTCTATAATATTATAATAAATATGGAAGTTACTTTCAAGGAATATTGGATATTCTGCGAATAAAATTAGAATTAGAGGTGTTGCGCTATGAAGACGATTGCCAATGGCGTTTGGCCGGTCATGATCACCCCCTTCACCGCCGTCAACAAAATCGACTACGCCGCCGTGGAGAAGATCATCGAATGGTATGACAGGGAAGGCGTCACCGGCATCTTCGCCGTCTGCCAGTCCAGCGAGATGTTCTTCCTGAACAAGGAGGAGCGCCTCGAGCTGGCGAAATTCGTGATCGACAACACGCCCAGGCACATCGGCGTGGTGGTCTCCGGTCACGTGGCCGAGAACGTGGAGGACCAGATCCGCGAAGCCCAGGCCATGGTGGACATGGGCGCGGGAGCCTATGTGTTCATCTCCAACCAGTTCGCCCGCCAGGACGAGGGCGACGACGTGGCGAAGAAGCGCATCGAATACCTGATCAGCCACATCGAGGCGGACACCTTCGGCGTCTACGAGTGTCCCGCCCCCTACAAGCGCCTGCTGACCCCGGAGATGCTGAAGTGGCTGGCGGACACCGGCAAGTTCGCCTTCCTGAAGGACACCTGCTGCGAGCTGGACCAGATCAAAGCCAAGTGCGACGCCGTGAAGGGCACCGGGCTGAAGATCTTCAACGCCAACGGCGCGACGCTGCTGGAATCCCTGCGCATGGGCTGCGCCGGCTATTCCGGCGTCATGGCCAACTTCCACACCCGCTTCTACGCCTGGCTGTGCAAGAATTACGATAAGGAGCCCGAGCGCGCCGAGAAGATGATGGCCTTCCTCGGGGCCGCCAGCACCATCGAGTGCCAGGTGTACCCCGTCAACGCCAAGTACCACATGAACCTGGTGGGCGTGCCGATGAGCCTGGTCACCCGCTCCAAGGACCCGGCGCTGTTCACCTCCAGCCGCAGGCTTGAGATCGACCAGTTCCTCGAGTGCGAGAAGATGTTTGAGGAAAATTTCTTCGCCGCGAAGTGATCCCGATCATATAACCGTCAAGGTTATCAATGATATATTTTAAGGAGGTAACCCACTATGAAAAAGCTGCTTGCCCTGATTCTGGCCGCCCTGATGGTGCTGACCGGCGTCGCCGCCCTGGCCGAGGACTTCGAGGTCTCCCAGGACTACTCCTCCATCCCGATGGAAAAGACCGGCGAATACGACGCCTCCGGCGATCCCGCCGCCGAGCTGATCTTCACCTCCGTCTCCGTCACCGGCGACAGCCACACCACCGCCATGAACGCCTTCGCGGACGCCGTGAAGGAATTCTCCGGCGGCTCTGTCGATTGCAAGACCTACGCCGACGGCACCCTGTTCTCCTCCGAGGTGGAATGGGACGCCATCACCACCGGTCAGGCGGACCTGGCCTACATCTCCTTCCCCACCCTGTCCACCCAGGACGGCCTGGCCTGGTGCGCCATGGTGAACTCCGGCTACTTCTGGGCCTCCTATGACCACATGACCAACACCCTGAACAACAGCGAGGTTGGCCAGAAGATCTTTGCCGAGATCGAGGAGAAGACCAACGTGGTGCCGCTGGGCGCCTACTACCTGGGCAGCCGCGTGATCAACACCCGCGCCAAGGAGATCAACTCCTATGAAGACATGGCCGGCCTGCTGCTGCGCATGCCCGGCTCCGAGGCCTGGCAGAACCTGGGCGCGGCCCTGGGCGCCAACCCCACTCCCCTGTCCTTCTCCGAGCTGTATACCGCGCTGAGCACCGGCGCTGTCGACGCGCAGGACAACCCCCTGCCCTCTGACATCTCCGCCAAGTTCTACGAGGTCGCGCCCTACATCGCCATCACCAACCACGTGGTGGACTCCATCATCCCCTGCATCAACAAGGACAAGTGGAACAGCATGACCGAGGCCCAGCAGGCCGCCGTCAGGGACGCCATCGCCTACGCCGCCAAGGTCAACGACACCCTGCGCATCGCCTCCGAGGAAGCCGCCGTGGCTTACCTGGAGGGCAAGGGCTGCACCGTGACCTATCCCGACCTGACCGCCTTCCGCGAGAACGTCCAGAAGTACTACGCGGATCACCCGGAGCAGACCGCAGACTGGAACATGGAGCTGTACGAGGAGATTCAGGCCCTGGCCAAGTAATTGAGCCGGAAGCAGCCTGATTCCAGACGCCCACAGGGAGATGGACCTTCGGGCCCATCTCCTTTTCAGCGTGATCCTGTTACGAAGGGAGAAATGTCCATTGACGACCGCCGTTATCATCGTCGCAGGCATCATCCTGCTGGCCACCGTGCTGGCCTTTCCGCAAGCCAAAATCGGCAGCAAGATCATGACCGTGCTCAGCGAAGGCGTGCCCATGGTGGCTTTCCTGGTGGTGTTCGTCACGTTTATGATGACCATCATATGCCGCTATGTGCTGCGCTTCGCCATTCCCTGGAGCTATGAGGTCTCCATCCTCGGCTATATGTATTGCATGTTCTTCGGCAGCGGCATCGCCCTGAAGCGGGACGAGCACGTGGTGTTCAGCCTGCTCTACGACAAGCTGCCCCCCATCGGCCAGCTCATCAGCAAGCTGGTCTATAACGCCGCGCTGGTGGTGCTGATCGCCATCATATTCACCCCCTGTCTGAACAGCCTGATGGCCTCCACCATGAAGACGGGCATCCTGAAGATGCCCTACAAGGTGGTCTTCGCCCCCTTCCTGTGGATGCTGTTTGAATGCGCTTTCCGCTGCCTGTTCTACATGAAAGCCAGCTGGGATGAGTACAAAGCCGTCACCGGCAAGGACAGCAAGGAGGTGGCCAAAGCGTGAACTGGGCTATATTCGCCGTATTCGCCGCAATGGTGGTGGGCTTTTTAATCCGTATGCCGATCTCCTTCTCCATGCTGACCGCCTCCATCGTCTATTTCCTGATCAAATCCCCGGCCCAGCTGGGCCAGGTGGCCACGGTGCTTACCGGCAACATGTTCGCCAACTACACGATGCTGGCCGCGCCGCTGTTCATCTTCATGGCCAATGTGCTGAATGAATCGGACATCACCGACCGCATGTTCTCGTTCTGCAACGGCCTGCTGGGTCGCCTGAAGGGCGGCACGGCCCAGGTGAACGTGCTGATCTCCCTGATCTTCTCCGGCATGACCGGCTCCGCCGTGGCGGACGCCAGCGGCATCGGCGTGATGGAGATCGAGCAGATGAAGGCCGAGGGCTACGACGTCCCCTTCTCCTGCGCCATCACCGCCGCCACCGCCACCATCGGCCCCATCTTCCCGCCGTCGATCCCCATGGTCATCTACGCCATGCTCTCCGGCGCGTCCGTGGGCAAGCTGTTCATGGGCGGCATGGTGCCCGGCGTGCTGCTGGCGATCCTGCTGTCCATCTACGTGTTCTTCATCTCGAAGAAGCGCAACTATCCCGCCGGTGTGCGCATGAGCTTCAAGGCCTTCCTGAAGGCCACCGTCGTGGCCGCGCCCGCGCTGTTCACCGTTGTGTTGCTGCTGGGCGGCATCTATTCCGGCGTCTGCACCCCCACCGAGGCCGGCGCGCTGGCCTCCGCCTGGGCGCTGCTGATCTCCTTCCTGGTGTACCGCAGCATGGGTCTTGAAAAGCTGATCTACGTCATTAAAAAGACCGCCGCCAACACCGCCACGCTGGCGCTGCTGACCGGCACGAGCCTGCTGTTCAGCTACATCATCTCCCGCGAGCAGGTGGCCATCCAGATTGCCAACTGGGTCGTCGGCCTGACCGACAACAAATACCTGTTCCTGCTGGTCATCAATGTGGTGTTCCTGTTCCTGGGCTGCGTGATGGACGTTTCCACGATACAGTACGTGTTCGTGCCCATGGTGCTGCCCCTGGTGAAGATGTTTGGCATCGACCTGGTGCACTTCGGCGTGGTCATCTGCCTGAACATGATGATCGGCTTGTCCACCCCGCCCTTCGGCATGGTGCTGTTCATCGTCACCGGCATCGGCAAGACGCAGATGTCCAAGGTCATCAAGGAGATACTGCCCATGGTGGCCATCATGATCCTGCTGCTGCTGCTGTGCACCTACATCCCCCAGATCATCATGTTCATTCCCAACACGATGGGCGTGGGCTGACGGGGGCAAACCAAGCGGAGGACAACCTCCGCTTTTTGTTGTGGCAAGCAACCCAATGCAGCGCGGTATCGCTGCGACGAAACCCATTCCAACCCGACGGAGGTCGATATCCATGGCGATGAAAACCCTGGTCAAGAACTGTCCCTTCTGCAAAAAGGTGGTGGAGCAGCGCGCCTATGCAAGCTGGGGCCGCCAGCCCTCGGAGCAGGACAAGTGGCTGTTCGGCACACCGCTGAGACTCTGCCCCCACTGCGGCAAGCTGTTCATCGACAAGGACATCCAGGAGCTGGCCATCACCGGCCCCCGCAGGCAGGACACGGCCATCGTCGGCCAGGCCTCCCTGCGGCTGGCGCTGATGGGCGTGGTACTGGGTGCGCTGCTGCTGATCGGCAGGCTGAACGTGCTGGCCTATATCGCCTTCGGCGTGGCCCTGGTGACCGTCGGCGCGGACGCCGCCCTGTACCCCACCCGACAGAAAAAGCTGGAAGCTGAACGTCTGGCCTCCGAGAAGCGGCTGAGCGATCCGGGATACGCCCGGGCGCTGAAAAACGCGGGCTACGACATCCCCGAGCGCTATCTGACAAAGGAGGAAGCAACATGATCTTCGATAAAATGGAGCGCCTGTCCCAGTACAGGGGCCTGAACGCCAACCTGGACCGGCTGATCGACTTCACCCGCGCCCATGGCTTCGAGACCCTCAAGCCGGGAAGGAATGAAATCGACGGCGATAACTGCTGGATGAACAGCAACGTGGCCGAGCTCGCGCCGGCCAACCCGGTCTACGAGCGGCACCTGGCGTATATCGATCTCCAGATCCCCATCGACGACGGGGAGATCATCACAGTCAGGCCCGTGGAAGACCTGGACTGGCCCCCTTCCGACGCGGAGACCCAGTTCACCGAGGGCCCGTCCGGCACACCGCTGGACCTGGCTCCGGGCACCTTTGCCATCTTCTTTCCCGGCGACGCCCACAACTGCGGCCTCTCCAAGGCCGGCCAGACCCGCGTGCGCAAGCTGGTGGGCAAGGCCCGCGTGTGACATGGCAACAGCAAAGCAGACCGCGCTTTTTTCTTGACTTACTTTGTATAATTGGTATAATATAGGCATATAAACAGCGCTTCGGCGCGTGATAAAGGAGGCATTTTATTCCATGAAGAAACTGCTTGCCCTGGTACTCGCCACCATGATGGTCCTGGCGGGCCTGGCCGCCCTGGCCGAGGAAAACACCATCAACTGCCTCGTTGAAGAGGGCAGCTTCATCGTGCAGATCGACGATCCCGAGGGGGACCTGGGCTGGTTGGCCGAGACCAAGGACGAAAGTATCGTCAGCATCTACGACGCCGACCTGATCGAGGACACCTACGTGGTGCGCTATGATCCCGTGAACGACGGCGACACCACCGTCACCGTCAAGCACTACACCGGCATCGCCTGCGACCAGGTCTACACCTGGGACCTGACCGTCAAGGACAAGACCATCGCCGAGCCCACGGGCGGTTCCCACACCGCTTCCCCCGATCCGGCGACCTTTGACGCCACCCTCATCGGCCAGTGGGAAACCGCAGACGGCATGGCCACCATGTCCATCACGAAGAATCCCGGTGGCTCGGTCTGGGACGCGGAGATCAACGGCGCTTCCTCCCACAACGGCTACGCCTTCGTCGCCACGATCTACTACGATTGCGAGAAGGACGCCTTCGTCTATGACAAGGGCAAGTACTGGGAGCTGCCCATCACCGATTCCGAGGAAGCCCCGGCGCTGGGCGAGCCCACCACCGCCGGCATGAGCGGTGCCTTCACCTTCTCCGGCGACGAGGAAAAGCCCGTGCTGACCTGGAAGGGCGATGACGAGGACAGCATTGAGATCGAATTCAGCAAGGCCGCCGCCGGGGCTGCTGTGCCCGAGGACGTCATCGAGCGCTTCTCCGACACCTGGGCCGCCGACGGCTTCTCCGCCGAAATCTGGTTCGACAAGGATGAAGGCATCGTCAAGTGCGCCATGGCCCTGAGCGACGGCAGCTTCTGCGATTTCAGCGGCTGCAAGTATGACGCGGAATCCGACGCGCTGGTTTTCGAGGGCGGCGTCCACTACAACGCCAACTTCAACGAGGAAACCGCCGACCACGACCGCGAGGTCCTGGACAGCGATGTCAAGGCCGTCTTTACCGAAAAGGACGGCAAGCTGACCTGCGAGGATTCCCTGGGCCAGCTCAAGGGCGTTGAATTCCAGCACCTGGACGATGCCGAGGCGGAAATGGCCGCGCAGGCGAACTGACGGACGCGCCTGTCACGGCAGCGCCGTGGCAGACAAAATCCTCCACCTTCCTACCCGGCGGAGGATTTTGTTCTATCCCCAGCCTGAAGCCCTAAACCTGGACGAGAAGAAAGGATGGCACCCATGAAAAGAATGCTGGCTTTGATACTTGCGATCATGATGCTCATGACCTGCGCGCTGGCGGAGACGACCGAACCCGCCGATACCGCCGAGGCCACGGAGACCGCCGAAACCACTGATGCCACCGGAACCGACGAAAGTGGTGAAGCCACTGAAGCCGACGACGGGGCCCATACCATCTTCAGGACAGAGGTCAAAACCTATCTGGCCGACATGGACAACTGGTACAATCTGCCGATGTGCTTTGTGGACGGCGTTGACGACCTGCCCTGGCTTGACCTCGAGGATTTTTGCGGCTTCATGAACACCTTCCAGAACAATTTCTGGGGCGACGCAAATTACAATCTGGAGTACATCGCCAATGGTGACCTGGTGTATCTGAACCGGGAATCGGGCTACTTCATGTGCGTGGACTTCAACGAAAACACCATCTTCTTCAGCGATTATGACGGCTTCGTCCACGACAGCTCCGACAAGCCCCTCGTGGACATGGTCAGCGCCAATGGCTTTGACAAGGATGGGCGTAGCGAGCTGTTCCAGCGCCTCCCCGCCGGCACTTACGACCGCTACGGCCAGCGCATCCAGCTGGAGCTGAACGATTACGGCATCCAGCTGATCCACCAGGGCGATTACTACCTGGTGCCCGCCCAGACCCTCAGCGACTTCGTGCTGGCCATCAGCACGGGCATGAACCTCTTCTACAACGGCGAAGAGGCCTTCTGTGCCAACAGCGACCTCTTTGGCATGGTCGGCAGCAGCAATTATCCCCTGACCCAGCTGGGCGAGCGCTACTACTCCGGCAAGCAGGGTCCTCGCTCCGAGGCGCTGGCCACCTACGGCTACAACGAGCTGTGTCTGATGCTGGACAAGCTGTACGGCCTGAAGGAGCTCCACGATGTCACCAGCTTTGACCGCCTGTTCACCCAGCTGGGCTACAAGGATGACCTGATGGCGGCCGATCCCACCGTGGCCGACAACAAGCTGTATGACTTCATCGACATGCAGCTGGACGACATCCACAGCAACTTCTCCGGCTATTCCTACCTGTCCGGCAAGCTGGCGACGGAGGGCCGCTTTGGACTCATGGGCAGGAAGCTGGACAGCAGCTTCGATTTCTTCAAGGGGCTGCGCCAGCTCCGCTATCCTGACGGACCGGTCGGTTACGAGGAGTTCGGCAACACGGCCTACATCACCTTCGACACATTCTACAACAATCCCGCTTCGACCTATTACGAGAACGACGCCGGCGACGACACCATTCCGGGCGATACCATCGGCCTGATCATCTATGCCCACAAGCAGATCTATCGCGAGGACAGCCCCGTGGAGAACGTGGTGATCGACCTGAGCTGCAACGGCGGCGGCTCGCTGAACGCGGCGGCGTTTGTGCTGGGATGGGTGTTCGGCGAGGGTCAGGTTTCCCTGGCGAACAGCTTCTCCGGCGCGAATTCCACCAGCATCTATCGCGTGGATACCAACTTGGACCGGGAATTTGATATCAACGACCAGGCGTACGACAAGAACATCTATTGCCTGATCTCCCCCTGCAGCTTCTCCTGCGGCAACATGGTGCCCGCGGCCTTCAAGGCCTCCGGCCAGGTGACCCTGCTGGGCCGCACCTCCGGCGGCGGCAGCTGCCTGGTGCTGAACATGGCCACCGCCTGGGGCACCTATTTCGAAATCTCCGGTCCCCTGCGCATGTCCTTCAGGAAGAACGGCGTGTTCTATGACATCGACCGGGGCGTCGAACCCGACTTCGTCATCAACAATGTGTCGAACTTCTACGACCGACAGGCCCTTACGGATTACATCAACACCCTTTTCTGATACCATAGGGGGTTCTCAGAAAGAATGACGGCTGCAGGCCCGCCATTTCGTGGGCGGGGAGCGCGCGAATCCGCGTCGCATCGCCCGTGCGGACACGATGGCCTGTGGCGTAAACCCGGCGGGCGGCGCATCCGCTCCCGGCGGCGCAACACCGCCCCCGCAATGACATCTCCATCGCAGGGCTGCCCATTCCGGGGCAGCCCTTTTTTGTCCGGACCATCCACCTCCCTCCCGGGGTTTTTTAATATACAGTATGTGGTCAGTCAGGGAAATGTTGATTTGTCGCGCTGACGCGCAGGGATTAGGGATTAGGGATTAGGAAAAGCCGTGCACCAACGTAGTACGAGGGATAAAATGACCGTTATCGCGAAGGAACAGAGCCTTTTCACGGTTTATAAGATAGCATTTGTTTCTGCCACGCGGTAGCCACTATTTCTAATCCCT
>JAFWEL010000115.1 GCA_017512905.1 Clostridia bacterium | reverse complement strand
CGCCCAAGGACTTGTCCTTCTCCACCGCCTCAGCGTAGCGCCGGGCCAGCTTGCCCCCGCCTACCACGATGTGGTGCTTGAGGTTGTAGCCCCTGGCCCGGTAATAGCGCAGCGTGTAGCGAACCACCAGCCGCTTGCCGACCATCGTCGCCACCACGGTGACGTAATAGATGCCCAGCACGCCACGGGAAAACTCCTGCAACCGGAACAGATACAGCAGCGCCGCCAGCGTCACCACCGCGATCAGGTTCCCCAGGACCACGTTGCGCAGCTCCCAGCTCAGCTTCTTGATCCGGTTGAAGCGGTACACCCGCAGCGCGCCCAGCACAATGACCGTCCAAACGGCATACAGCGCCGCCGCCAGTCCCACCCCGCTGTTCCAGTTTGCCAGCGCCGCAATGTTCGCGTCCTTCCTGATCACGCTCAGCCACAGCCACGAGGCGAACATGTAGGAGAGGAACACCAGCAGCGCGTCCGTCAGGATGTTGATTCGGTTCAGTTGCTTTTGATTGCGTCGTATCATGGTAGATAACTATTACTTTACGGGCCATTCAAGAGTGTTGATAAGTCCACCCCACCGCGCCCTTCCACCCAGTAGCGGCAGGAACTGTTCCCGGTAACTCGATGAAGCAGGGAACTCCAAATTTAAAGTGCCACCTGTTCCCAGCCTTTGGCAATACGCCCCTGACCGAGATCACAGTCGAGAAGATACAGGCCATGCTCAACGAACGCAAAGCCTATTCCCATAAGACCCTCCAGGAGGTTTTGACGCTGCTGCGGCAGATCCTGAATTCAGCGGTGTCCGACAAACTGATCGACGCCAACCCGGCGGTAGACAAGCGAATTTACAATCCGTCCAAGGTGAAAAATGAGCGTGACGCGCTATCCTTAGAGGATTGGCGGGATGTGGTCAACCAGCTCGACAGGTTGGAAGGCTTTGACCGGCTGTACAAGGCCATATACTGTATGAAATCGGCACCGATATCAAGACCATCCAGAGCGTCGTGGGCCACGCGGATTACAGCACCACGATGAACATCTACGTCCACGCGCGGGACGACCGCAAGCAGGCCGCCATGGCGAAGATCAACGAACAGATCGGCGCGTGATGTGCCCGTTTTGTGCAGGCACGTCACGCGCAGGCATTTCAGTTAAGATATTATTAATGCATAAAGCAGGTATCTTGTAGCAGTTTGGCAAAAATATATAGCAGATTGTCCCACAATCTGCTATATATATCGTTTATTTTATTGTTATTTTGACATATCAAGGCCTGCGGGTTCAAACCAGGCAACTCCCGCGGCGCTCGTCAACTTCCGCTTATTGCTGCTGCCTTCCGGCCCTGACAAGATTCACGGCATGACGCCGCACGGGACCCAGTCATCATCACCCACAGACTGAATGAGTATACCACATCCCCGCCCGGTTTGCAAGTTATTTTTTTAAAACGGCGGCAGGACCGTCCCCAGCCGTTTTTCAGAGGAAGATATTCCAATCGTTCAGTATCGCCAGCGTGCCCACCAGGTTCAGGCACAGGCCGAACACCAGCGCCGGCGGCAGCAGCCCGTCCAGCGCCTCGCCCTCCGGTCGCCGCAACAGCAGGATTCCCAGCGCGACGGCGGGGATAGCGTCGATGGTATAGCGCAGCCCCCACTGTATGCCGCCCATGCTGCCGTGGGCGCACAGCGCCAGCAGGTGCAGCGACACGCAGACGCCGATGACCGCGGTCAGCGCCCCCTTCCCCCAGGCCTCGCCCCGCAGCCGCCCGGTGAGCCGTCGCACCAGGTACAGCATACCCACCCCGTAAATGGGGCTGGTAATGAAGAACGCGAACCCGCCCTTCGGGAATCGCAGCCACCCGTCCTCCCAGCGGGGCAGGGCGAACAGCTTGCCGGTGAAATTCCAGGGGATGTTGGACAGGGCGAACTGCACGTGATCCGGCGACCGGGTAAACTCCGGCAGGTAATCGTGGCCGAACTGGAAGGGGCTGCCGAAGCGCAGCTGGTTCAGCGCCATGTAAAACACGCCCACGCAGGCCGGCGGCACCAGCCACAGCCAGTGCCTGCGCAGCGCGTCCCCCACCGTCAGGCCATTCTTCCTGAACTTCTCCACCAGCAGCCACGCCACCACGGGCAGATACGCGATATTGAAGGGTCGGCACCCCACCGCGCAGGCCAGCCACAGCAGCGGCCATTTGCCGTCCCCTTCCCTGTCCGTCGCCGCGGTATACAGCGCCGCCGAGGTGAACATGAACGCCGCCGTCTGGGCCATCAGCCACACGTCGCCATTGTAGCCGATCAGCAGGAAGTTGGAGCCGATGGTGGCCAGCAGTGTCCACAGCAGCGCCTTCCGCCGGTCCTCGCAGTACAGGTCGCACAGCCTCAGCAGCTGCACCGCGCCGATCAGGCTCATCACCGTGGTGATGAAATATTCCGGGGTGCCGTCCACCCCGAACAGCGCCACGAAGGGCAGCACGATCAGCGTCGGCAGCGGCGGGAAGCTGACGTAGTACTTCCCGTCATAAATGGCCAGCTCCAGCCAGGGATAGTCCTGCCCCAGGTCCAGGTGTCCCTCCATCCACCGCTGTGCCTGCAGCGCGTAGCTGCAATAGGGAGTGTGCCTGAAGGGCGTTTTCTCCGTAAACATCCATATCGCCAGGTACGCCGCCAGCAGGCATCCCACCAGCATCCCGTACCACCGCCATCGCTCCCCCAGGGATTCCCGGCCCAGTGTCCGCCGTTCCATCGCCATCCCCCCCGCCGGTATTGTAGCACATGCGTCCGCCTTTTGTCCATATCGGAAACCTCTGGCTGATTGGGTTAACTGTCGAACGCATCCGTCTCCTTCTCGACCCGAATGACGATCCCTCGGGCGAAGATCAGCAGAAAAAGCGCGTCTCCCCAAAGTGCTCGTGCCATGTATCAACAAACTCCCCCGCGTTTGCCTCGACGACGCGCAGCAACCGGCTCAGCACACGCTCGGGTATCTTCGATTTATTGTGACAAAGTAATGCCCGCTGAGTAGAGGTGATCCATACCTTGGTGGCGTCGGGCGTGGGACGGCCTTCAACGATGTGCACGTGAACCGGTCCCAGCGGCTCCGATTCGTTGGACCAGAAATAGAGGGCATAGGGGCCAACTCCTAAACAGTTGTGGCACTCAGTATTCCTCCGTCCCGGGCATATTCCAGAATCAGATGGGCGTTGTTGTGCCCCAGCCGATGATGATGGGCCATTTCCGATTCGGAATATCCCTGCACATTCTCCAAGGTATAGTCCGGCAGCCAGCAAACCGCGCTATGGAAGCCGTCCTCTTCATCCGGCGTCTCGATGTAAACCTTTACTCTTCCGTCCGGTTTCATCTCCGAATGGGTGATCTCCGTATCGTCGTTCAGCGTTATATAAGGGAACATCAAAATACCACCTCCCGGGGCTGAGCCAGGCATCCCGCCTTGCAGCTATATTCTGTCATGCCCTGTCGAAAAGGGCAAGTCTTCCCAAATGAAAAACCCGGTCTCCACACTCGTGGGGACCAGGTTGATTCACCTTTGAGGGGCTTACTTTGCGAACTCTACCGCTCTGGTTTCGCGGATGACGTTCACCTTGATCTGTCCGGGGTACTCCATCTCCTTCTCGATCCGCTTGACGATCTCGCGGGCCAGGATCAGGGTGCCGGCGTCGTTCACATCCTCGGGCTTGACGATGATGCGGACCTCACGGCCCGACTGGATCGCGTAGCAGGTCTCCACGCCGTCGAAGGAGTAGGCGATGCCCTCCAGCTTCTCCAGGCGCTTGATGTAGTTCTCCAAGCTCTCGCGGCGCGCGCCGGGGCGGGCGGCGGAGATGGCGTCGGCGGCCTGCACCAGCACGGCCTCCACGCTCTTGGGCTCCACGTCCCCGTGGTGGGCGGCGACGGCGTTGATCACCAAATCGTTCTCCCTGAACTTCTTGCACAGGTCCGCGCCGATGGTGACGTGGGTACCCTCCACCTCGTGGTCGATGGCCTTGCCGATGTCATGCAGCAGGCCGGCCCGCTTGGCCAGGTTCACGTCGGCCCCCAGCTCGGCGGCCATGACGCCCGCCAGGTGGCTGACCTCGATGGAATGGCGCAGCACGTTCTGTCCGTAGCTTGTGCGGTAGCGCATCCGGCCCAGCAGCTTCACCAGTTCGGGATGGATGCCGTGCAGGTTCGTCTCGAAGATGGCCTGCTCGCCAGCCTCGCGGATGGAATTGTCCACCTCCCGCTTGGCCTTCTCCACCATTTCCTCGATGCGGGCGGGGTGGATGCGGCCGTCCATGATCAGCTTCTCCAGGGCGATGCGGGCCACCTCGCGGCGCACCGGATCGAAGGCGGAGATGATCACAGCCTCCGGCGTGTCGTCGATGATCAGGTCGACGCCGGTGGCGGTTTCGAGGGTGCGGATGTTGCGGCCCTCGCGGCCGATGATGCGGCCCTTCATGTCGTCATTGGGCAGGGCCACCACCGAAACCGTGGTCTCGGCCACATGATCAGCGGCGCACCTCTGAATGGCCAAGGACACGATGTCCCTGGCGCGCTTGTCGGCCTCTTCCTTGGCCTTGGCCTCCACCTCGCGCACCATCAAGGCTGCGTCGTGGTAGGCGTCCTTCTGCACGCTGTCAATCAGCACCTGCTTGGCCTCGTCCGAGGTCATGCCGGCTACCCGCTCCAGCTCGTCCTTCTGGCGGGCATGCATCTCCTGGGCCTCGGCCTCCAGGCGCTCGGCCTCCTTGTACTTCTCGTTCAGGGCCTCTTCACGGGCCTCCAGATTGTCCAGTTTTTTGTCAAATGCTTCTTCGCGCTGGTTCACCCTGCGCTCCAACCGCGAAACCTCGTTGCGGCGGTCACGAACTTCTTTATCAAGCTCCGACTTCAAGCGGATGATCTCTTCCTTGGCCTCCAGTACGGCTTCCTTCTTTTTCTCCTCAGCCTTGTGGGTGGCGTCCTCCAGCATATTGGCGCAGAATTCCTCCGTCTGGCCGATCTTCTTTTCCATGCCGTTCTTGCGGTACAGATAACCGGCAAACAGGCCAATGGCCAACGCAATCAGCGCAATCAATGCGACGATTGGCCCACTCAAAACTCCCTTCCTCTCCTTTCATTCAAATATCCGACTGTTTTGCTATGTCATACAACCATACCTGTCGCAGTTTACAAAACTGACGTAAATATTTTAACCCCTGTCATATACCCTGTCAAGCAAAGAAATCATTACCATCATTTTATGAAACCGCGCCGGTTGGCATAGGACGGGCCGCGACGCTGGGCCTCGAAGACGAAATACCCGTCGACCTCGCGCACCTTCACGCCGCCGAAGACGGCGGCGAGCTTGTTGCGGTACCATTCCCGCCGCTTGGTGACCATCATCATCCGGCCCCCGAGCTTCAATCGGTTGAAGCCCTTCTCGATGAAGCCCTTCGCCACGGAAAAGTCGCTCTGGTAGGGGGGATTGGAGAGGATCAGGTCGAAGCCGGCGTCGTCCAGCGCCCTGAAGCCGTCCGACAGCACGATCTTCACGCCGCCCACGCCGTTGCGCAGGGCGTTTTTCCGGGCCACGTCCACCGCCAGCGGGTCGATATCGCACATGACCACGTTTTCCTCTCCGCACAGCTTCGCGGCCAACAGGCCCACCAGGCCGCAGCCGCAGCCCAGGTCCAGCACCTTCGCGCCCGGCGCGAAATCCACGCAGGATAGCATCGCCAGCGTGCCCCGGTCCGCCTGCCGCGGCGAAAACAGCCCCGCCGCCGTCTCCAGCGACAGCGCGACGCCCTTGATTTCCACCTCGATCATAACCGGCCTCCGATTGCCATATTCAGCCCATTACCATTGGAATGTGGAACGAGAGAACCGTCCCCTTGTCCCAGGAGATGCGCGTTGCGCGTCGATCAGCCGGGACCCGTCACTTGGCGTCCACGCCGTTTTCCTCCAGCAGAAGCCAGATTTCCCGGTTGATGCTTCGGCGCACCTTGCCGTAGTTCCGTTCCGTGCAGACGGTGGCGATGGCGATGGTGACGTGGTCGGCGGTAAAGTCGACGACCCCCTTGTATTCCGGCCCTTCGATGATTTCCGGGATGGCCTGTCCGATCCGGGGCAGCTCGCGCCTGAGCAGCGCTTCGACCTGCTGCAGCGGCTGGTCGCCGGCAAGGGTAATATTGATGGTATAGCTGCAATTTCTTCTCGACAGATTCAATATGTTTTTCATGTCCCGGTTGTTGAAGTGCTTGAGGTTGCCATCGTTGTTGACCAAAACCGTGGCGCGTATGCCGATATCCTGCACCCAGCCGCGAAAGCCGTTGACATCGATATAATCGTCTATCTGGTACTCGTCGGAGAAGGCGATGGTAATGCCCGCAAGCACGTCCGCCACCAGGCTCTGCGCGCCCATCGAGACTGCCAGTGAAAGTATACCTACCGAAGCCAGCAGGGTTCGGCCGTCCAATCCCAGACTGTCAAACGCGCTGAAGATAAAGGCGAGAACGATGAAATACTGTATAAAGCTGCTGACGAGGCGGAAAATGGTTTCGCTCCGCTTTTGAAGCAATGCGCAGATGATATCGGTCACGAGGCTGAACACCAGCAGCGCCAGCGCGACACTCAGGCTGACGATCAGTATTTTTGCAAAGGCAAACAGGTTGAAGCCCGGCGTCCACTTGCCGTTGAGCACATAATAGAGTATGAAAAAACGGTTGCGCCCTTCGGCGTTGATCTGCAACGCGTACAGCAAAACCACCAGCATTATGCTCGCGGTGAGACTGAATACCAGACGGGTTCGACGCTCCGGGGTTTTCAGCCTTGGATTTTCGCTCAGGCGGCTGAGCGCCATAAAGAAGCGGCTGTTGTATGCCTGATGCATAAAGGCGGTCGTGCGTCCGGGAGCGTCTCGGCGCTCAGCGGCCTCGGGCGCATTTTCAAGCGCGTCTGCACCGGGATAGCCGGACAGCAGCAGCACCGCGAGTATGGCGTAGGCGACCAGGAAGCAGCCGGCGAAGGACAGCGCAACCGTCGGCAGGCGCCGAAAGACCGCGTCGGCGTGAACGGCGCTGTAGTAGACGCGCTCGCCGTCGTTGTTCGAGCATCCATACCAGCGCTGGGCGTTCAGCGTAAGATGATCGATGGTGTCCCCCTGCAGCGCCCTCTCGGTCATGCCCAGGCTCAGGGCATTTTTACCGATCAGGTCAGGGTCGCTGGCGTTCAGTATGACGCCGGTTTCGGGTTCCAGCGCCAGAAAAAGACTGTCTTGCGGAGTCATGACCGCCATCCGCCGATTCACGGAATTCGCGTCCTCCGATTGTGTCTCAGGGATCATCGCCATGACCAGCGCGCCGTAGCCGTCGCTGGTATCGCCGTCGTCCATGCACACGCCCACGAGCTGGCGCTCCAGGAGGGTGGCGTCATCCACGCCCGGGGCCAGCACGATGCTGGGCACGCCTGTCAGGAGCTTTCTGAATTTGCTGCTGGGAACGGCTTCATCCGCGCTGAAGGCCAGATTGACATAGGGCGCGTTGGACATTTTTTCCCGCCCGTGATCGTCGTAGAGCATCAGGTAATCCGCGCCGACGATGCGGCTCATCTCCCCGAGCGCTTCGGGGGTGCATAGCTCCGGGCGACTGGCGAGCGTGTCGGCGATGCAGCGGGCGTAGCGCACGCGGACCGCCTCGTTCCAGGCCTCGGTATCCCTGGCATCGCGCTGGACGGCGTCGGCCACATCCCGATAGCTTTCCAACAGGCTGTTGTTGCTCTCCGTGACGGTATAAAGCTGGGTCAGGCAGTTGATGAAGAACGTCACGACGCCCACAGACAGCATGCCCACAAGCCCCAGCACGATGACGGAGCGGCGCATGCGATCCAGGCCGTACAGCATGCGCTGCTTTTTACCGGCGGACGGATTTCGATATTCCCGACCGGCCGACAGTACCCAGCACACCGCCGTGATGAAGAACAGCAGGGTCACGCACAGCGCGAGGGCCAGCCGGGGAAGCCGGAGGGCGGACAGCCCTTCGACGGACTGGATCAGCGCGATCCGCGCCAGGGTATCGTCATCTTCATCGAGAAGCGAAAAGGGCCCGGACAGCGCGTAGATGCAGGATTCTCCGTTGACTTCGATGATATCGACGCCGTTCCCCGACGCCCCGGTGCTGATCCCGAGCGCCTCCAGATTCTCCACAGACGGATCGATGCCCTGGGATTTGTAGACGAGGGAATGGGATTCGTCGTCCACGAATATGACGATACGGCCCCCGTGAACGCGCTCCAACTCGGCAATTTCGTTGTAGGGGTCGACGAAGGTGTCCAGCAGGTCGAAGGGCCTTTCCGGATCCGCTAGGTCGATGTAATAATAATCCTCATACACGCGGCAAAAGCCGTTGAACGTCGGCGAAGCATCTCCTTCACCGGTCTGTCTCATGTAGAATCCCCAATCCCGCCGCGCGCCGTCGTCATCCCTGAACGCGGAAGCCTCCAGCGACGACAGGTCGACGCCCTCGGGCGCGACCAGCGCGTCGCCCGACAGCCGGACAATGCATCCGTCCCCGTAAAGGCCGATGACGGCGTCGCCCGACCGCTGCGCCCGCGCCTTGAAGGGATACGCGCGCAGTTCAACATATTTACGACAGGCCGCCTCCTGCCTGACGGCGACGCGATTGGCGTCGCCCACAATCTCCACGGCAGCGTCGGTCAGGCCGTCAATCCTTTCGGCGCACTGCTTTTTGGCGTAGCGTAGGTCCGATTGCAGGCCGATGGTGCTGTATAGGGCCGCCAGCAGGGCCGTCAGCAACAACACCGCGACGGCGCACGGCGTGCCCCTGTTCTTCAAGCGCTTCATGGGTTATGCACCGCCTCCCCTGTACACCGCCTGCTCACGGCGCGATCCGGGTGTCGTTCAGAAATCGGAACAGCCTGTCCTGAAAGTCCCTGTGGTAGGGCTTCTCGAGAAAGGCCACATGCGACGCGCCCTTGATGACTTCAAGCGCGGAATGCTCTGGCAAATGGTCCAACACCCCGTTGACCCGGTCGTAATCCAGGTAAGGGTCGCTGTCTCCGCAGATCACAAGGGTGGGCGCAGAAATCTCTTCCAGATCGATCAGCGCCTGCGACGCATCGACGCAGATGTCGCGCCGCCCGCCGTTGGGACTGGCTTCCCCGTCATAGTGCCACGCGCTCGAGCAGAGCATTTCGATGACAACCGGGTCCGCGACGCTATAATCCAACACACCCGGCTGTGTACATTGGAAATCGCCCGCCGCGTGTTCCCATGTGTTGTGATGGAAGGGCTCCGTCACCGCGCCAACCCCGATGCCGCAGAGGATCGGCGCGTACAGCACAAGCCTTCTGATGTGCTCCGGGTACTTTGCCGCGCACCGGCTGGCGGTCACCGTGCCCCAGCTCCAGCCCAGCAGGTCGATCCGGCTCCGCCCGGACAGCGCGCATATCCGGTCAACCGCCGCGTGGATGTCCTCGGCGGCATAGTCCGAATCCGGCAGAAAGCCGTCCTCAACCGCGCCGGATCGGCCAAAGCCCGCGATATCCAGCCGCCAAACGGCATAGCCCTGCCGCGCCAGCGCGCGGACAAGGCTGTAATCCTCGTAGTCGATGTCGAATTCATGGGAGGAATAGGTGACGCCATGGACGAGCAGTATATGCCGGTCCGGCTCCGTGCCATCGACGCACACGCGGTCCAGGTGCAGGGCGATCCCCGCCCGCTCCAGCGGGACGGCCTCATAGGCATAGGAAACCACGTCTGCTTCGGCCATCGCAGGCCATACCGACAGGCATACCAGGGCGATCAGCATCCGGACAACAATATTTCTCTTCATCTTCGCTTCTCCTGTGTGTGAGGGGGGGTTGGGCAAATACCGCAGCATCAGGGGGGCCGGGGCGGGGTTTTTCGTCAGGCGCGCCTGCGGGTTCAGCCGTTGCGGCGCAGACGCCGCGCCAAAGAACTGATCTTCAGAAAGACTATAGGAACTACCGCACAATGCTCGCGGCCCATAAGCGGGTGAATTTCAGCCGCCTGCTGCCTGCAAAAATCTCGATTACCCGCCAGATAACCTTCGTTTTTTGCCGTTCGCAATCGACTAAAATCCCCTCCGCTACTGGTCCACTCGATTATGCGGTATTTCCTATAGATGAAATCATAGGATAGTGTACCTTGAAATTGTGAAGAAACCGGCTTGAATACGTAAAATTTTACACATTAATTTCACGTAATATACAGGAGTGCGTGATTGTTTTGTGACGCGATCCATAGTATATTGCTTACGTGGGACAAGGGGACGGTTCCCTTGTCCCATTTTTTATTTCCACCTCGATCAACATCGGTTTCCCAGATTGCCATTTTAAGCCATTTCCGGTGGGACAGGGGGACGGTTCCCTTGTCCCATTTTTATTTCCACCTCGAACATCATCGGCTGCCCAGATTGCCATTTTAAGCCATTTCCGGTATACACTTTTTTAAGGAAAAACCGCGCAATTAAGGTGGTCAGCTGGCGAGTGAATTTTTCGACAGATGCAATTGCAGATTTCGAAGGTTTACTGGAGGTAAATCGAGAAATCTGCAAGCAGCAGATGTCGCCCTAAAGGACTAGCTTCGCGTCGGAAAAGGCACCGCCAGATGTGCCGCCGTATTGTGCGGTAGTTCCTTAATGGGAAATATAGAATATTAATGGACAATACGGGGAAAAATCAGATTTATCGCGGGACGACAAATCTTAATTTCCAAAGGAGCTTCGCCATGCCCATACTCCTCGCCGCCATCATCGAAACCCTCATCTACCTCGCCGCCATTCCCGTCAGCGGCGCGTTTGTGCTGTCCACGGCGAACGGCCTGCGCTACGGCGTGGGGGTGGGCGTTTTCGGGCTGCGGGGGGCGGTGCGCCGGGCGCGGCGGTACCGGGCCGGGGGGAAGGGCGGAGCGGGGCTGTCCTGGGACGTGGCACGGCGGCTGCGAGGGGCGCGGATCCGCGTGGCGGGGCGGCTGGGGCTGGGGGACGCGGCCTCGACCGCCCTTGCCTGCGGGGCACTGCGGGCGCTGGGGGCGGGCCGGGCAGTGGTGGACGTGACGCCGGTGTTCGACGGGGACGGGCTTTGCCTGGAGCTTCAGGGTATGATTCGGCTGCGTTCCGGGCAGATTATGTGGGCGATGGCCATGAGCCGGTTCGAAAACATCCGCAGGAGGATTGCCAGATGGACAGACATCCGATTGAAGGCCTGATGAACACCACCCTGGAGAGCATCCGGGACATGATCGACGTGAACACAGTCGTGGGCGAGCCCATCGCCACGGCGGACGGCGCCACCGTGGTACCCATTTCAAGGGTCAGCTTCGGCTTTGTAGCCGGTGGCGGCGCTGTCAACCCACGGCCGGCCACCCCACCCACCGAACCTCCCTTCGCCGGCGGTGCCGGCGCGGGCGTGACGGTGCAACCCTTGGGCTTCCTCGTCACCGGCCCCGACGCCGTGCGCCTGCTCCCCGCCCAGTGCTACCAGCCCATCGACCGCGTGATCGAACTGATCCCTCAGATGGTGGCAGAGCTGAAGAAGATGGGGGATAAATTCTGATTTATCGAGCTCAGCTCGATAAATCAGAATTTGTCGGGCTGAACAGATATAATATCGTAATAATTTCAACAATATCAAAACGTTGAAAAAAACCGCACGCTTTCGCGTGCGGCTTTGCCTTATCAACCGTTCTTTTTTCTGGCTTCCAGCTTCTTTCTCGCCTCGGTGCCCAGAATGCGTTTGCGCATGCGGATGGACTTCGGGGTGATCTCCACCAGCTCGTCGTCGTCGATGAACTCCATGGCCTCCTCCAGGGTGGGCACGTGGACGCCAGTAATTTTCAGGGCCTCCTCGGCGGCGGCGGAGTTGCGGCTGTTGGTCATGTGCTTCTTTTTGCACACGTTCACGTCAATATCGCCGGGGCGGGAATTGCAGCCGATGATCATGCCGTTGTACACCTTCACGCCCGGCTCGATGAACAGCTCGCCCCGGTCCTGGATGTTGAACAGAGCATAGGATGTGGAGATGCCGTCCTCCCAGGCCACCAGCGCGCCGGTGTTGCGGCTGGGAATGTCGCCCTTGACCGGCTCGTAATCCTCGAACACGGCGCTCATGACGCCCTCGCCCCGGGTGTCGGTGAGGAATTCACTCCTGTAGCCGAACAGGCCGCGGGAAGGCACGATGAACTCCAGGCGCATGCGGCTCTCGCCGTTCATCGAAAGCAGCGTGCCGCGCCGGCGGCCGATCTTGTCGATCACCGCCCCGGAGAACTCGGTGGGCACGTCGCACACCAGCCGCTCCATGGGCTCGCACTTCACGCCGTCGATGTCCTTGTACAGCACCACCGGCTTGGTCACCGCGAACTCATAGCCCTGGCGGCGCATGTTCTCGATCAGTATGGACAGGTGCAATTCGCCGCGTCCATACACCCGGAAGGCGTCGGTGCTCTCTGTCTCCTCCACCCGCAGGGAAACGTCGGTCAGGGCCTCCTTCTCCAGCCGCGCGCGCAGGTGGCGGGAGGTCACGTAGGTGCCCTCGGTGCCGGCGAAGGGACTGTCGTTGACGCAGAAGGTCATCGAGATCGTAGGCTCGTCGATCTTCACGAAGGGCAGCGGCTCAGCCATCGCCGGGGGGCAGATGGTGTCGCCGATCAGCAGGTCCGTGAAGCCGGACACGGCCACGATGTCCCCCACCTCGGCCCTCTCGGCGTTGACCCGCTTCAGGCCGTCGAACTCGAACAGGCCCGCCAGCCGCGCCGGGGCGGACACGAAGGCGGAATCGTACACACAGCGGATGGCCATCTGACCCGCCTCGATGCAGCCCCGCTCGATGCGACCCACGCCGATGCGGCCCACATAGTCGTTGTAGTCGATGGTGGACACCAGTAGCTGCAGCGCTCCGTCCGGATCGCCCTCAGGGGCGGGGATGTGCTCGAGTATGGCATCGAACAGCGGCCGCAGGTCGGTACCGGGCACCTTCCAGTCGGTGGTGGCGGTGCCGGTGCGGCCCGAGGCGTAGATGATGGGGCTGTCCAGCTGCTCGTCGCTGGCGTCCAGGTCGATCAGCAGCTCCAGCGTCTCGTCCACCACCTCGTCGCAGCGGGCGTCGGGGCGGTCCGTCTTGTTCACCACGATGATGACCTTCAAATTCAGCTCCAGCGCCTTCTTTAAAACGAAGCGGGTCTGGGGCATGGGGCCCTCGAAGCTGTCCACCAGCAGCAGCACGCCGCTGACCATCTTCAACACGCGCTCCACCTCGCCGGAGAAGTCCGCGTGGCCGGGGGTGTCCACGATGTTGATCTTCACGCCGTTGTAGTGCACGGCGGTGTTCTTGGACAGGATCGTGATACCGCGCTCCCGCTCCAGGTCGTTGGAGTCCATGACGCGGTCCGCCACCTGCTGGTTCTGGCGGAACACGCCGCCCTGCTTCAGCATCTCGTCCACCAGCGTGGTCTTGCCGTGGTCAACGTGGGCGATGATGGCGATGTTGCGAAGATCATTGCGAGTGATATTCAATGTGGTTACCTCTTTTCGGTATGTGGGGTGGGGTTTGAGGGATTAGGGATTAGGGAGCCGCGCGGGTTTTCAAAGCCTTCCTCTCTGGGGAAGGTGGATTGCCGCGAAGCGGCAAGACGGATGAGGTCCTTTGAGGAAGGGTTTCGCGCCTTTATTGCAACACAGGCGCAAGGCGCATCGTGTGGGGACCTCATCCGCCCCCTTGCGGGGGCACCTTCCCCAGAGGGGAAGGCTTTGGGGTGCCAGCCATTTAATTCTCAATTTTCAATTTCCAATTCTCAATTATTCCATCTCGTCCGCGCTCATCCGGTCCGCGGTCTCGGCCAGCACCAGGCCCTCGTTGTTCTCGCCAGCGAGCCTTATGCTCCATTCGTTTTCAAACATCAGCACGGGCCTTCCGACCCGATCCTCGGCGATGGCGGTGGTACTCGTCAGGCGCAGCTTGTCCAGGGGCTTGGGCGTCTCGACCACCCAGCGCACAAACCGGAAGGGCAGGTTTTCACGGGTGATGTTCACGCCGTATTCGCCCTTGAGGCGGTACTCCAGCACGTCCATCTGCAGCACGCCCACCACGCCGGCGATCATCTCCTCCCGGCCGATGTTGGGCCGCTTGAAGGTCTGGATCGCGCCCTCCTGGCTGAGCTGGTTGATGCCTTTTAAAAACTGCTTGCGCTTCATGGAATCCTCGGGGCTGACCCGGCAGAAGAACTCCGGGGCGAACAGGGGGATGCCGCTGTAGCGCACGGGGGAACCGGTGCAGATGGTGTCGCCCAGGCGGAAGATGCCGGGGTCGAACAGGCCGATGATGTCGCCGGGATAAGCGGTCTCCACGGTCTCGTGCTCCTGGGCCATGAAGGTCTGGGGCTGGGCCAGCTTGACCTTGCTGTTGGTGGAGGAATGCCACACGGTCATGCCCTTTTCGAACACGCCGCTGCACACCCGCATGAAGGCCAGCCGGTCCCGGTGGGCCGGGTTCATGTTGGCCTGGATCTTGAAGATGAAGCCGGTGAACTTCTCGTCGGCGGGGTCGATGGGGCCGACCTCCTCGGCCACCCTCGGCGTGGGCGACTTAGTGTAGGTCAAAAACCGGTTCAAAAACGGCTCCACGCCGAAGTTATTGGTGGCCGAGCCGAAGAACATGGGCGTCAGCTGTCCGGCGAGGATCTTGTCCAGGTCGAACTCGTCCCCCGCCACGTCCAAAAGCTCAATGTCCTCGATCAGCTTGTCGTAGTAGGTCTGGCCGATCTTCGCCGGGCATTCGGGGTCGTCGATGGAGACGGTCTCCACGTTGACCTGGCCCTGGCCGTGATCGCCGCCGGAATACAGCTCGATCAGGCGCGTGTCCCGGTGATAGACACCCTTGAAATCCCCGTGGATGCCTATGGGCCAGTTCACCGGGCAGGAGCGTATCCCCAGCACCGATTCGATGTCCTCCATCAGCTCGAAGGGATCCCGGCCGGTGCGGTCCATCTTGTTGATGAACGTGAATATGGGGATGGAGCGCAGGCGGCACACCTTGAACAGCTTCACCGTCTGCTCCTCCACGCCCTTGGCGTTGTCGATCAGCATGACCGCGCTGTCCGCCGCCACGAGGGTGCGGTAGGTGTCCTCGGAGAAGTCCTGGTGGCCGGGGGTGTCCAGAATATTGATTCTGTAGCCGTTGTAGTCAAATTGCATCGCGGACGACGTGACCGAGATGCCACGCTGCTTTTCGATCTCCATCCAGTCGCTGGTGGCGTGGCGCGCGGTCTTGCGGGCCTTGACGCTTCCCGCCAGCCGGATCGCCCCGCCGTACAGCAGCAGCTTTTCCGTCAGCGTGGTCTTGCCGGCGTCGGGGTGGGAAATGATGGCAAAGGTGCGCCTGCGCGCCACCTCGGCCTGCAATTCGGGATGGGACATATGTATTTCCTCCTCGTTTCTCGTACTGCAATTTCCGTCTGCCGTCGCCGCCGGATCAAATCGGCCCGTACATCATGGTTCCTTCCTCCACGGAGAAAATGAATAAAAATCACAACCTATATTGTATTATTCCCCCGTTTGACGTGTCAATCATCCGCGCCCGTCGATTGCGTTAATTATCAAACATTATTCGCCGCGCATCCCGTCGCCCACGCCCGCATACCCTGCGATGTGGGCATTGCCATCGGAAACAGGGGGGATTTGCATGCAGCCGACCATCATCTGCCACGTGCCCGAGGCGGGCATGATCTGCCTGAACGGACGCTTTGCCGGGGAATCCACACCGCAGCGCCCGCTCTTCGCCCCCGTCGCCCCCAGCGGCGCGCTGTACCTGGAATACCGGCCCCTGGAGGGGGATCGCGGAGGACTGGCCCGGCGGCTGGTGCTGTCCGGCGGCGCGCCGCTGCCGGAATCGCTGGAGCGGGCCGTGGGGCTGTACTGCGTGTCCTGGCCGGGCGGGGCGCTGGAAATCGACCTCGTGCCCCCGGACCCCACCGTCGAGCGCTTCACGCTGGAGGGCCTGCCCTGCGCGATGACCCGGGGTGAGGCCGTCACCCTGTCCCTGAACGGCGTGCCGGTCACGCTGCCGGAGGGGGCCGGCCTGCCGCGGCTTGTGCGCCTGGACGGCGCGGCGGCGCTGCTGGGAGACACCGGCGACGGCGGGAGGTACCTCGCCGCCCTCGCCCCGGACCTCTCCGCCCAGACCGGCCTGCTCGTCGCCGACGCCATCGAGCCCGCCGATGGAGGCCTGTTCAGCACCTTCGCCGCCCTGGGGGACACCGTGGGCCACGCCCGGCTGGAGCAGTGGCTGGCGGACCGGGACGGCCTGCGCTGCGTCGCCTCCCAGAGCGCCTGGGCAACGGGCGGTCCCTGTTGGCCCGACACCGCCGAGGCGACCATGATCGCCGCGGCGGAGGCCGCGCTGGCCGGACTCCCCGGCGAGGCGGACGGCTACCTGTCCCCCGCCCTGGCCGAAAAGAAGCCCCTCGCCGCCATCGCGGACGCCTGCGACCTGTGCGTACCGATGAAGTACCCCGTCCCCGATGCCCGCCCATGCGTCGGCCTCGTCCGCCAGCTCAACGACCACCTCGCCATCGTCCGACCCCTCCACTACCGAGCCGAACCCGTCGGCGGTACACAGGGAAGGTGGATGATCGATGAAATGACAGTTGAAAGAGAACTTCTGAATGCTTTCTTAGAATAAATCGATTGCAAAGCGATAAAGCCTCTGTCGGTCCCCTTCAATCAAACAAATCCGTCAGGATTTGTGACGCGAAGCCAGCCTTCTGGAGCGTCCATCCCTTACCCCAAACCCCTGAATCCTGATCCCTCAGTTCAGATTTATCAGGCGTCAGCCCGATAAATCTGAACTGCGCCTTTCCCCAAATCTTCACTTGCATATTTGTCCCCCCGCGGCTATACTACTATAATAGATTTATATAGCATATACGAGGGAAGGAAGTCTACACATGAAGGTCAGAAATCTCGTTTCCAAGCGCTTCAAGGAGACCCCGGCGGATTGCGTGATCGCGTCCCAGGCGCTGATGATGCGCGGCGGCTACATCAAGCCGGTGGGCAACGGCATCTTCACGCTGTTCCCCATCACCAAGCGCATCACCGCCAAGATCGAAAACATCATCCGCCAGGAGATGAACCGCATCGACGGCCAGGAGGTGCTGTTCCCGGTGACGATGCCTGCCGACCTGTGGCGCAAGTCGGGCCGCTATGACAGCATCGGCAGCGAGCTGCTGCGCTTCAAGGACCGCTCCGGTGGCGACATGGTGCTGGGTATGACCCACGAGGAGGCCTCCGTCCACCTGATGACCGACGTGGCCGATTCCTACACCCAGTACCCCTTCATGATCTACCAGATCCAGACCAAGTTCCGCGACGAGCCCCGCTGCCGCGGCGGCCTGATCCGCGTGCGCGAATTCACGATGAAGGACGCCTACTCCTTCCACACCTCCCAGGAGGACCTGGAGAAGTACTACGCCCGCTGCTACGACGCCTACAACCGCATCTATGCCCGCTGCGGCGTGCCCGAGGTGGTGGCGGTGGCGTCGGATTCCGGCATGATGGGCGGCAAGGTCAGCCACGAATACATGCTGCTGACCGACGTGGGCGAGGACACCATCGTGCTGTGCCGCGACTGCGACTACCGCGCCAACATGGAAGCCGCCCCCTGCCTGCTGACCAACGAGCCCGGCCAGATCGCGCCCCTGGAGAAGGTCAGCACCCCCAACTGCAAGACCATCGAGGACCTATGCGCGTTCCTCAAAATCAAGCCGCAGCAGACCTGCAAGGCGGTCATGTACCAGCGCAACGCCGACGACAGCTTCGTGATCGTGTTCATCCGGGGCGACCTGGACGTGAACGAGACCAAGCTGCGCAACTTCCTGAAGGCCGAGGTGCACCCCGCCGTCATCACCGAGGGCAGCGGCATCCACGCCGGCTTCACCGGCCCCATCGGCCTGCCCGAGGGCGTGACCGTGGTGTACGACAACAGCCTCAAGGGCATCGAGTGGTTCGCCACCGGCGCCTGCGAGGACGACATGCACTATGTGGGCTTCAACATCGCCCGGGACGTGGGCAACGTGGAATACGTGGACGTGGCCAAGGCTATCGACGGCGGCATCTGCCCGAAGTGCGGCAAGCCCCACATCTACACCAGCCGCGGCATCGAGGTGGGCAACATCTTCCAACTGGGCACCAGGTACACCGAGTCGATGGACATGACCTACGTGGACCAGGACGGCACCCTGAAGCACCCCATCATGGGCTGCTACGGCATCGGCGTGGGCCGGCTGGCCGCCTCCGTCTGCGAGGCGCACCGGGACGACTACGGCCCCATCTGGCCCATGAGCATCGCCCCCTGGCACGTGCAGATCTGCTCGCTGCGGGCCGACCAGCCGGAGGTCGCCGAGGCCAGTCAAAAGCTGTATGACGAGTTGACCGCCAGGGGCGTCGAGGTCCTCTGGGACGACCGCCCCGTCTCCGCCGGCGTCATGTTCTCCGACGCCGACCTGTTCGGCGTCCCGCTGCGCATCGTGGTCAGCCCCAAGGGCCTGAAGAACGGCACCATCGAAATCGCCAGCCGGGACAAGAGCATGAAGGAAATCGTGCCCGAGGGCGAGGCGGTGGGCTTCGCGTACAACTATGTCGTGAAGGCGCTGGAAAAGCTGGAGTGCAGGCTGTAAACGAGGAAACAGGCAACAGTCAGATTGCGAAGCAATTGCCGGCGCGTTTTGCTACCGCGCCGGCAATTATTCATTTCAGTTCCTGCCATATCTGCATCAGTTCGATATAAACGTCATGGGTGTCACGATTGAGGGATGTTCAATTCCCGCTTCCAGAAAGTCCCGATCTCCCGTCAGTAGTATATCCGCTCCCGCTTCCACCGCGGCTCGCAGGATGGGGCGGTCTGCCGCGTCTCGCACTTTTACTTCCAAATCCCGCTCTCTCGTTGGCATGGGAACCAATTCCAGCGTCATCAGTGCCGTCGCCAGAAACCTGTCCAGCGCCGATAGCTTGTCCGGGAACTTCTTGTTGAACACCCGCTTGATTTCGTCCACATTCTGCTCACAAATGATTCCATGATTTGGATACGTCACCGCTTTTACATACGCCTGATATGGAACGCCTCCCGGGTTGAGCGCCGCGGAAATGAGGACGTTCGTATCGATCAATATCCTCATATCTCCTCCTCGTCCCGCATCTGTTTGACCAAATCCATCACATCTTCGTCTGAGATAAGGCCGGTTCGCCTGGCCTCCCCTGTCATTTCAGTTTGGAGAAGCTGCATGGCATAAACCGCGGCGTTCACCATGCGAACCGTATTCCCCTCCACGATAAATGACACCCTGTCCCCGCTGGAAACACCGAGCACCTCCCGCACATCCTTGGGAATGGTGATTTGTCCCTTTGCCATCACCTTGGCATTGTCTACAAAGGCGTTCGTAATCATGATACCGCGCCCTCCTTCGGCATAAAAAGTAGGGAATTCCCTACTCTATTGTACTACGTAATGCAATGAAAATCAACGCATGGAGCAATATTCCATCGATTTGCGCCGGTTTTGTAACATTTTCCATTTACCCGCGTCCAACGGTTGAAAGGGGGTGAGGGCGTGAAGGACTTCGAGGCGATGTTCACCCGATACTTTGGCCGGGTCTACCGCTTCACCCTGCGGCTGACGGGCAGCGAGGACGCCGCCGAGGAGTTGACCCAGCAGACCTTCTTCAATGCGTTGAAGGGCATCGACGGCTTTGAGGGCCGAAGCGATCCAGTCACCTGGCTGTGCAGCATCGCCAAGCACGAGTTCCTCAGCGGCAAAAGGCGCGACCGGGAGGACCTGTACGCGCCGGACGCGCCGGTATTCGATTCATCGGTACCGGGTATCGACACCGGCTTTGCCCGCAGTCAGGAAGCGCTGCGACTGCATCGACACCTGCACGCCATGGACGAGCCCTACCGGGAGGTGTTCATGCTGCGGGTGTTCGGGGAATTGAAATACGACCAAATCGCCGCGCTGTTCGGCAAGAGCGCCAGCTGGGCGCGGGTAACCTACTACCGCGCCAAGCTCCAATTGCAGGAAGAAATGGAGGCAGAGGATGGAAAGCAGAAATAATATCGGCTGCGACATCGCCCGGGATTTGATGCCGCTGGTGATCGACGGCATTGCGAGCGACGCGGCAAAGGCGGCTGTGGAGGAACACACCGCCAGGTGTGCCGAATGCGGAAGGATCATGGAGGCCATGCGGGAGGAAAGCGAACTTGCCCGGCAGCCCGCCCCGCCTGAAGCCCAGGACACGCGATTTATACAGTTCTGCCGCAGGATGGAGAAGCGCTTCACCCTGCGTCGGGCGATCCTCGCGCTGCTGGCCCTTCTGCTGGTCATCGCGGTCATCGCGGGCGGCTTCACTTACGTCAATTACCAAACCAACAATGCCAGCGCCTACATGAAATTTGCGCCGGAGGACGCCGGAAACACCTTCCAGCTGGTACAAAACCAGTTCGGCGTCGTCTCGCTGAAGCTGCGCGTCATCGACGCGGCCCACCCTTACTTCGGCTGCGAGGGCCATTCAGAGTTTGCAGACGGCAAGCTGGTGTACTGTATTTCCCCCATGACCTGCGCCTGGCCCCACAGGCTGGGCGGGGACGGCATGACGGGCACGATCTATGAAAACCTTTTTGAGATCCAGGTCGGGGACGGCCGCCTGGTGACCTCCGAATACACCTATTACCAGGAATACGACGAGACCGGGCGCATCGTCACCAAACGCCGTGTAGACAAACAGACCCCCATCTCCCAGCTGTGGCTGGGCCACGGCGATGACGCCATCCTCATCTACCGGAAGGGCGACCCCGTGGACTTTCCCATGGAGCCTGACGAGCTGCCCGACATCTGAACTGTTCCACCCCCCACGGACGTCCAAATTGCCAAAACCGGCCTGTGTGTTTCCAAACCTTAACACACAGGTCTTTTCAAACCCGTTTATTTATCGTATAATAATAGGGATGGAATATAATTACCGCCCCAGGCGGAACGATTAAATGGAGGAATCACTATGGCAATCATCGACAAGATCAAGGCAAAGGCAAAGGCTGATATCAAGCACATCGTGCTGCCCGAGGGCGAGGAGATCCGCAACGTGCAGGCGGCGGTGATGATCCGCGACCAGGGCCTGGCGAAGCTGACCCTGCTGGGCAACCCGGCGAAGGTGAAGGAAGTCGCCGCGGGCGCGGACCTGACCGGCATCGACATCATCGACCCCGCCGACAGCGACAAGGCCCCCCTGTATGCCGCCACGCTGTACGACCTGCGCAAGGCCAAGGGCATGACCGAGGAGGAGGCCGCGAAGAAGGTGGCCGACCCGATGTACTACGGCATCATGATGGTCAAGCTGGGCGACGCCGACGGCCTGGTCTCCGGCGCGATCCACTCCACCGGCGACATGCTGCGCCCCGCGCTGCAGGTCATCAAGAGCAAGCCCGGCATGAAGACCGTGTCCTCCTGCTTCCTGATGGAGTGCCCGGACAAGAGCTTCGGCGACAACGGCGTGATGATCTTCTCCGACTGCGGCGTGAACATCGACCCCGACGCCGAGCAGCTGGCCAACATCGCCCTGGGCGCGGCCGATTCCGCCCGCTCGCTCGCCGGCATGGAACCCCGCGTGGCCATGCTGAGCTTCTCCACCAAGGGCTCCGCCAAGCACGACAACGTCACTAAGGTCCAGGAAGCCACCCGCATCGCCAAGGAGATGGCCCCCGACCTGATGCTGGACGGCGAACTGCAGCTGGACGCCGCGCTGGTTGAGAAGGTCGGCCAGCTGAAGGCTCCCGGCAGCAAGGTGGCCGGCCACGCCAACACCCTGGTCTTCCCCGACCTGGATGCCGGCAACATCGGCTACAAGCTGGTGCAGCGCCTGGCCCACGCCGAGGCCTACGGCCCCATCCTCCAGGGCATCGCCAAGCCCTGCAACGACCTGTCCCGCGGCTGCTCCGCGGAAGATATCGTCGCGACGGTGGCTATCACCGCCTGCCAGGCGCAGGGGTAATAGTCAATGGTGTTGGTTGGGAAGTAGGGTGATTTGCAATCCCTGTAATAACACTTTTGCATTCGGAACCCCTCTGACCCCGCTTGACGCTTCACTAGGCCTTCGGCCAGCGGGGCAGCCTCCCCTTTCAGGGGGGGCTGAAGGGTAACCTGTCCTCCAAAAGCCTCCCCTGCGACGCGAAGCTAGTAGGGGAGGTGGCCCGTCGCAGACGGGTCGGAGGGGTTCATCACCCCATATCCTGACTAACGCCAAGCCAATTCCATAAATACCACCCATCATTGAAACAGGAGTGAAGCATAGCTATGAAAATATTGGTTATCAACGCCGGTTCTTCCTCCCTGAAGTTCCAGCTGATCGACATGGACAACGAGTCCGTCATCGCCAAGGGACTGGTCGAGCGCATCGGCACGGTCGACCCCACCACCGACCTGACCTATGAGTGGAAGGGCCAGAAGATCAAGCAGAAGCAGCTGAAGAAGTGCGACACCCACGCCAAGGCCATGGAGATCGTGCTGGACGTGCTGGTGGGCAAGGACTGCACCGCCGCCGAGTACGATGCGAACGACGGCAAGGCCCACCTGACGGGCACCGGCGTCATCGAGCACCTGGACGAGATCGGCGCGGTGGGCCACCGCGTGCTGCACGGCGGCGAGAAGTTCACCGCCTCCTGCCTGATCGACGACGCCTGCATCGCCGCCATCGAGGAGAACATCCCCCTGGGCCCCCTGCACAATCCCGCAAACCTGATGGGCATCCGCGCCTGTCAGGAGGTGCTGCCCAGCGTGCCCCAGGTGGCCGTATTCGACACCGCCTTCCACCAGACCATGCCCCCCAAGGCGTTTCGCTACGCCATCCCCAACGAGTATTACACCGAGCTGCACATCCGCAAGTACGGCTTCCACGGCACCTCCCACCGCTACATCGCGGCCCGCGCCCAGGAGCTGCTGAAGCTGCCCAAGGGCAATAAGATCATCATCTGCCACCTGGGCAACGGCTCCTCCCTGTCCGCCTGCGTGGACGGCAAGTGCGTGGATACCACCATGGGCATCACCCCGCTGGACGGCCTGGTGATGGGCACCCGCTGCGGCACCCTGGATCCCGCCGTGGTCGAGTTCATCTGCAACCGCAAGAACATGACCCCCACCGAGGTCCTGACCATGATGAACAAGAAGAGCGGCCTGCTGGGCCTGGCCGGCGATTCCGACATGCGCAACGTCTGCGCCCGCTATGACGCCGGCGAGGAGAACGCCATTCTGGCCATCGAGATGTGGGGCTACGTGCTGCGCAAGTACATCGGCTCCTTCATCGCGGCCATGGGCGGCGTGGACGCCATCATCTTCACTGCCGGCATCGGCGAGAACGACTGCGCCGGCCGCGCCCGCGCCGTCGAGGGCTTGGAGTGCTTCGGCATCAAGCTGGACCCCGAGCGCAACAAGGTCCGCGGCGAAGAGGCGAAGATCTCCGCCGACGACAGCAAGGTCCAGGTCTGGGTCATCCCCACCAACGAGGAGCTGGCCATCGCCCGCGACACCCTCGCCCTGGCCACCGGCAAGCCCATCAAATAACGTCTTTTCCGCGGTGGAACCCCTCCGGCGCTGCGCGCCACCTCCCCTTTCAGGGGAGGCTTTTGGACGCCGCCTCGTTTGCCTCCCCTGAAGGGCGGAGGGGTTCTCCCCCATTTATTAAAAAATAACTTGCCATCCGCCGCACAAACGATTATAATAGCAAAGGTTAGGGGGTATTGGGTTGGCACTGGATGTCGGCAACGCGCTGAAGAACCCGGGTCAGGTCTATTCCTTCACCGAGACGGTCGAATTGCCTGAGATGGATATCCTGGGCGATCCGGTGCGCCTTGAGGGAATCGCCGTAACCGGAGAATACTTCTGCACCGGCGACAGCCGCATCAGCCTGCGGGCCGATGTAAAGGCCGAGGTGCATACCCGTTGTTCCCGGTGTCTTGAACCCGTTCAGGAACCCCTGCGCGCCGAAATCGACGCGCTGTACGCCAGGCAGCCGGACCCGGACGATCCGGATCTGTACACCTTCGAGGCCCATGCCCTCCAGCTCGAGGACGCCGCGAAGGACGCGCTGCTGCTGGCGCTACCGCTGCAATTCTTCTGCAAGCCGGATTGCAAGGGCCTCTGCCCCGTCTGCGGCGGCAACCTGAACCACAATACCTGCACATGCCAGGAGGGCAACGTTGTCACCGGCCCCTTTTCGGCATTGAAAGATTATGTGCTAAATAACGAGGAGGTGTAACAATGGCCACTCCCAAGGGAAAAGTCTCCAAGGCAAGAAGGAATTCTCGTCGCAGCGCTCATTGGAAGCTGTCCGCGCCGGGCATCGTGAAGTGCCCCCGCTGCGCCAAGATGAAGCTGAGCCACCGCGTGTGCAAGTTCTGCGGCTACTATGACGGCCAGGAGATCATCAAGGTTGAAGCCGCGAAGTAATCGCGTGAAAACCGCAAATTACAACCCGTTCGCTCGTCGGACGGGTTGTTTTCTAAAATATATCCCTTGAGGTGATATCATGTTCCAAGGCTTTTCCCAGGCCACTGGCGACTTCCTGTGGGGGCTTTCCATGAACAACGACCGGGAGTGGTTCAACGCCCATCGGGATGAGTACGAGGCCCACCTGAACGGGCCCTTCCGCGCCCTCGCCCTCGAGACGCTGGACATCCTCCAGGCCCGCTTTCCCAACCAGGATTTCCAGGTCCACATCGCCCGCATCTGGCGGGACGCCCGCCGGCTGTTCGGCCGGGGCCCCTTCAAGGACCACCTGTGGTTCTCCATCCAATCCGGCGACCGCCACGCCCGGGGACCGATGTTCTGGTTCGAGCTGAGCCCCACCGGCTGGAGCTACGGCGCCGGCAACTGGGAGGATGCCGCCGACGTCGCCGATACCTGGCGGAGACTGATCGGCGCCGATCCTGCCCGCTTCGAGCGCATCGCCCGGGACATCGCCGCCCTGGGGCCCTTCACGCTCTGGGGCGAGCCCTACAAGCGTCTCAAGGCCGACCTGGGCGAATTTCTGAACCCCTGGTACAACCGCCGCCACATCTCCGTGGGCCGGGAACAACCCTACGGCGGCGTCATGTACACCCCCGAGTTTCCAGACTACCTCGCCGCCCGCTTCGCCGAGTTCATGCCCTTCTACCACTTTCTCCAGGAGGTCTGGAACAACGTCCTAATCGAGCGGGCGGGAAGATAAATTCTGATTTGTCGAGCTGATGACGAACTCGCCTTTGGCTAACTTACCGGGGGTATCGGGGGCGGTAGCGCCCCGATCTTTAATCGTACGCGGCGGCGTGTACGCCGCGGGCGGGGCCTTTTTTGCGGCAGGGAGCCTGTCGACCAGAGCAAAAAAGGCTTCCTTGCAGAT
>JAFWEL010000114.1 GCA_017512905.1 Clostridia bacterium | reverse complement strand
TCGACAGGCTCCCTGCCGCCCTAAAGGACTAGCTTCGCGTCGCAAAAAAGGCCCCGCCCGCGGCGTACACGCCGCCGCGTACGATTAAAGATCGGGGGCGCTACCGCCCCCGATACCCCCGGTAAGTTAGCCAAAGGGGAGATCGTCATCAGCTCGATAAATCAGAATTTCCCCATCTTAACATCCGTAATCAATCCAATTAATACGAAACATGACGAATTTGTGATAAAAATGCCAAATAAAATCAACAAATGTATGAAGTTAATATGGTATAATACACAATAAATGGGGGAATGTCGCCCGGGCCGGGCCATAGGTTGTGGCGGCGCGGGATATCACAGGATGCGCAGGTGATGATGATGGGCTTGAAGCGGCACGGCCTTCTGTCGTGGCTATTGTCGGCGGCGCTGATCGCGCTGGCGTTGATCGCGCCCCTCCGCCCGGCGCTGGCGGAGGCAAACCCAGAATACTACATCGAAGTGGATGTCGGCAACCAGATCGTCACCATCTACGACGCGGCTACCATGGACATCGTCCGGCAGATGCTCTGCTCCACCGGGGAGAAGCTGCATTGGACCCCGGTGGGCGATTACATCATGCCGGAGAACGAAAAGAGCACCGACCGCGGCCCATGGTACAAGATTGGCGGCTTCTTCGTGCGCTACGCCACCCGGCTCTCCGGCAAGGTGCTGTTCCACTCGATCCCCTACAACTGGAAGGACGAGGACTGCATCGACCGGGAGTGCCTCAGGCGCTTCGGCACGCCGGCCTCCCACGGCTGCGTGCGCCTGCGCTGGCAGGACGCGAAGTTCATCGCCGAAAACTGCCTGCCGGGGACCCATGTGAAGGTCCTGTGCAGCGACACCCGGGACGAGGAGCTCCGGGCGCTGCTGTACCAGGAGAGTTTTGACGCCTCGAAGGGCTTTTCCTATGAAAATTTCCTGGGGGTCTCCGACGCGCCCGACGTACTGGACCGGCAAAGTCGCGGCCAGGCTGTGACGAACCTCCAGTACCGCCTGCGGGACTTGGGGATCTACGACGGGGAATTGGGCGAGGTCTACGACAGTGCCACGGTGAACGCCGTACGCTATGCCCAGTACCTGCTGGGCACGGCCCCCACGGGCCTGGCTGACCCCGCTTTCGTCGAGGCCATCTTTTCAGGCGACGCGCCCACCGCGATGAAGGTGCGGCTGGAGACGGGAATGAGCGGCCCGGCGGTGAAGCGCCTCCAGGCCAACCTGAAGGCCCTCAGGCTGTACGACGACGACCTGGACAGCGTGTACGACGCCGGCGTGGTGGACGGTGTGCGCCAGTTCCAGCGGGTCTACGGCTATGAGGTGGACGGCGTGGCCGAGCCCAACATCCAGAAGGCCATCGCCTATGAGGCCGGCCGGCTGGCGGTGGCCTTCGGGGATTCGGATTACAGCTGCCAGTGGACCGGCGAGCCGATGACCCTGGCCACGGTGAACGTGTCCGGCGGCGTCAAGCTGCGCCAGAGCGCCTCGATGAAGAGCCCCCAGCTGCAGCGCCTGCCCGCCAACCGGCGGGTGCTGGTGCTCAAGCAGGGGGACGGCTGGTCCAAAGTGTCCTCGGACGGGGAGGCGGGCTATGTGCGCAACGACCTGATGCGCTTCGCCAGCCAGATGGTGGGCCAGCTGAGCTACGCCTCCCCGTCGGGGGACAGGACCTACACCGTGGGCAACAGCCTTGAGGATTACCGCGCCGGGGCGGACCTGCCCTGCAACGTGTTCGAGGATTACCTCGCCGCCAACGATACCCAGTCGGACGTGGCCAGCCTGGGCGGCTACGTCACCGTGGACACCGGCGATTCCGGCGCGCCGCTGAACCTGCGCGCCGCGCCGGACAGCGAAAGCGCCGTGCTGGCGACGGTGGACAACGGCAGCAACCTGCGCGCCGAGCGCCGCACCAGCGAATGGACCCAGGTGACCTACGGCGGGCAGTCCGGCTACCTGATGAACCGCTACCTGATGTACTGGGCCGGCCCGAAGGACGCCCTCGAGACCAAGTCCGACGCCGAAAAGGCCCGGACCGCCTTCACCGGCTACGCGAAGGTGCTCAGCGCCAACGACGAGCAGGCCGCGGTCTATGAGGACGACATGGCCGACGCGAAGGTGCTGGGCCACCTGGCCGACGGCGTGACGGTGGAGGTGCTGGAGACGGTGAACGGCTGGTGCCATATCCGCTACATGGATCACGAGGGCTATATGATCGGCGAGGACCTGGAGTTCGACGACAGCATGATGAAGGCCCGGGAGGAAGCGACCGACGGTGGCCTGAGCTGAGGGCGCGCGCCTTCGCTGAGGACAGAGAGAGGAAAAGACACCCGTGCCGCGGGGCGTGTCCCGCGGCGAACATGGATATGAGGTTGACTGGTATGCCGATACGCCGCGTATTATCAATGGCGCTGGCATGGCTGCTGATCGCGGCGATGCCCGGCCTGCATGCTCTGGCCGCGGAGCGCTACAACATGCCCTATTACATCGATGTGGATGTGAACAACCAGATCGTCACCGTGTACAGCACCGTCTCCAAGTCGGTGGTGCGGCAGATGATCTGCTCCACCGGGCTGAACGAATCCACCCCCCTGGGCACCTACTACCTGCCGCCCAAGGAGGAAAGCCTGGAGCGGGAGTACTGGTATTACTTCGGCTATTACAGCTGCTACGCCCACTACGCCACCCGCATCTACAAGGGCGTGCTGTTCCACTCCCTGCCCTGCAGCCAGAAATCCGACGCCACCGTGAGCAAGTCCGCCGTGGCCGAACTGGGCAGCCCCGCGTCCCACGGCTGTATCCGCCTGCGCTGGCAGGACGCCGAGTTCATCGCCAAGTGCTGCCTGGAGGGCACCCGGGTGCGCATCTTCATGGGCCACCACCGGGACAACGACCTGCGGACGCTGCTGCTGGCGGGATCTTATACCAACGAAAAGGGCCAGAGTTACGACGCCTTCCTGGGCGTGGCCGAGGACGACGACGACCTGGGCCGCGACAGCGAGGGCAAGGACGTGCTGAGCCTGCAAACCCGGCTGCGCGACCTGGGCATCTACGCCGGCAAGCTGGACGGCAAGTACGGCGGCGGCACCGTGAACGCGGTGCGCGAGGCCCAGCGCCTGATGGGGCTGGAGGAGACCGGCGTCGCGTCCCCCGACTTCCTGGCGTCCCTGATGGACGATGCCCAGGCCCCCACCGCCCGGAACGTGACCGTCAAGGAGGGCATGAGCGGCCCGGTGGTGCGCAGCATCCAGCAGTGTCTGCAAAAGCTGAAGCTGTATGACGAGAAGATCGACGGCGTGTTCGACGTGGACGTGCTGGAAGCCGTGAAGGTGTTCCAGGGGGCCTACGGCTATCCCGCCGATGGCGTGATGGAGGCCGAGATGCAAAAGGCCCTCTATTACGAATCCGGCAAGGTGGAGGAGATCTTTGCCGCCAGCCCCGGCTTCGCCTGCGAGGTCACCGGCGGCCAGCTCACCATGGGGAAGGTCACCAGCGACGTGAGCATCCGCCTGCGGGAGAAGCCCTCCGGCGGCAGCGACGCGCTGACCCGGCTGACCCCGGGCGACCTGGTGGTGGCGTTGGAATACGACGCCAGCTGGAGCAAGGTGCAGCGGGGCCGGAACGTGGGCTTTGTAAACAACGCGTTCCTGACCTACTATCCCCAGGATATCTATGAGCTGACTTACACTGCTACCGAGGGCCAGCTGACCTATACCATCGGCCACACCGAGGAGGGCTACCTGAAGGGGGCCTCCGTCCCGGCGGAGGACTTCGAGGAATACCTGGCCTCCGGCGGCTCGCTGGACGATCACGGCCTTCAGGACGAGATGGCCCGCGTGGACACCACTGGCGCGGGGGACAAGCTGAACCTGCGCCAGGCTCCCAACACCGAGAGCGCCGTGCTGACCGCCCTGCCCAATGGCACCGAGGTGAAGGTGTTGCTGCGCAGCGCCGAGTGGACCCTGGTGGAATCCGGTGACCATACCGGCTACCTGATGAACCGCTTCCTGGCCTTCGACGGCGAGGAAGCCGAGGAAGCCCCCGCCGAGGAGGAGCAGAAGGTCTCTGTGATGCTGCCGGCGATGGTGCTGGCCATGGACGGCAGCTACGCCCCGGTGTATGACGTGGACTCCGAGGACGCCACCGAGCTGGGCCGCATCAAGAACGGCAAGCGGGTGATGGTGGTGGAGACCACCGGCGGCTGGAGCCTGATCAGCTATAAGGACCACACCGGCTACATGAAGGACGAGGACCTTCAGTTCATGCTGGCCGATGAGGCCGCGGCGTAGGCAAATTCTGATTTGTCGCGGGGCGACAAATCAGAATTTATCTTTTCTAGCGACAAAGCGGACCTCATCGGGGTCCGCTTTGTCGTCTATTCTCGTGGCGCGTGATATTTCTGGATATGGGCGAACGCGTCGCGCATGATCTTGCGGTCGCGCTCGTAGGTCAGCCGGGCGGCGGCGGCCTCGATGGGCAGCCAGAAGGCCTCGGCGATTTCCTCGGGTTGGGGGGTGATCACGGCCTGATCGGTCAGCGCGGCGAAGATCACCACCAGCTTCTGGGTATCCGGGCGGATGTTGTAGCGGTTTTCCGCACGGAAGCGGCGATCGACCCGCACCCGCAGGCCCGTCTCCTCCAGAATCTCCCGCTCGGCGGTCTGGCTTTCCGTCTCGCCCGGCTCCACATGCCCCTTGGGGAAAGAGATGTGCCGCCCCTTGGCGTGGCGGATCAACAGCACGTTCCAATCGTCGTCCTTCCTGAATATCACAGCGCCGCAGGATTTTTCATATCGCATGAAAAGCCTCCGTTGTATGGTTGTGATGGCTCAGGTGTTTTCCAGCGCCGTGGCCAGGTCTTCCAGCCAGGGCGAATCCAGCATTTCCACCCTGCCGCCGTCGCAGGCCGCAGCGATGGCCGGGTCGATGGGCAGGCGGGCGACGTTGGCGATGCCCCGACGCTGTGCGATGGCGTCAACGTGGCTGTCGCCGAAGATGCGATGCTCCTTGCCGCAAGCGTCGCACTTGAAGTAGCTCATGTTCTCCACGATGCCCAGCACCGGGATGTTCATCATGGCGGCCATGTTCGCGGCCTTCTCCACGATCATGCCCACCAGCTCCTGGGGCGAGGTGACCACCAGTATGCCGTCCAGGGGCAGCGACTGGAACACCGTCAGCGGCACGTCGCCGGTTCCCGGAGGCATGTCGACGAACATGAAGTCCACGTCCTCCCACATGACGTCGCTCCAGAACTGTTTGACCGCGCCGGCGATGACGGGGCCGCGCCACACCACCGGGTCGGTCTCGTTGTCCAGCATCAGGTTCAGCGACACGATCTTGATGCCCGTCGGGCTCACGGCGGGGAAGATGCCCTCCTCCGAGGCCATCAACTGGGTGTGTACGCCAAAGGCGGTGGGGATGGAGGGACCGGTGATGTCGGCGTCCAGTATGGCCACGCTGTGGCCGCGGCGGCGCATCAGCGCCGCCATCAGGCTGGTGACCAGCGACTTGCCCACGCCACCCTTGCCGCTGACCACGCCGATGACCTTCTTCACATGGCTGTGGGCGTTGGCCGGGGCGGAAAAGTCCGGGGCGCCGCCCTCGCGGCTGGCGCAATTCGCGGAGCAGCTGTTGCAGTCGTGATTGCAGTTCTCACTCATGGGTAAACATCTCCAATTTGCAGAATGTATTGTATTAATGATAGCGCAAGTGGGCGCTTTCGTCAAGGTTGAATTTTTCCGGGCAGCGGATTGACGGCCTTTTCACATTTCCCACACAATTTACTTGACTTTTCCGGCGCAAGGCATACAATTAGATTGTCTAACTAATTATCCGCGGGTTCGGACGATCAACTTCAGGGGGAGGGCGGCGTATGGACGCGCTGGGCAACGAGCTGAACCGGCTGCTAGTGGGCACCTATCGCGCCGCCGGCAAGATCGAGGCGATCATGCTGGACGACCTCTCCGGCGGCAAGCTGAGCCTCTCGGAGATGCGGCTGATCGAGTGCGTGGGCAGCGGCCGGCGTCGCGGACGCACCGTCACCGAGATCTCCCAGGAGCTGGACATCACCCTGCCGTCGGTCACCTCGATGGTCAATCGCCTGGCCAACAAGGGCTATGTGGCCAAGGAGCGGGCCTGCGAGGACGGCCGCCGGGTGATCATCCGCCTGACGGAGGCGGGCTACCAGGCCTACGTGGGCTACCTGTTCGCCCAGCGCAAGATGATCAACGCCGTGCGCACCAGCATCCCGGCGGAGGACGTGGCCGTGGTGCTGCGGGCGCTGAAGGCCCTGAACGGCTTCTTCAGCGAAAAGATGGAAGAATTGAAATAAAGGCTTTAAGGAGGTCATTCCCTTGAAAATACTTGGCACCGGCAGCGCCCTGCCGAAAAAGGTGGTCACCAACGACGACCTGGCCGGGTTCCTGGATACCAACGACGAGTGGATATCCACCCGCACCGGCATACGTGAGCGCAGGGTGCTGTCGGATGAGACGCTGCAATCGCTGGCGGAGCGCGCCGGAAGGGCCGCCCTGGAAAGCGCCGGGGTCGCACCGGAGGAGATCGACTGCGTGCTGGTCAGCACCGTCCAGGCGGAGACCCTGAGCCCCGCCCTGGCCTGCGACATCCAGCCGGCCCTGGGCCTGAAGTGCATGGGCATGGACATCAACGGCGGCTGCACCGGCTTCATCGCGGCACTGGCCGTGGCCGAGGGCCTGATCGCCTCGGGCCGGGCCCACAAGCTGCTGGTGCTCAGCGCCGAGGCCCTGTCCCGCTTCGCCGACTGGACCGACCGCGGCACCTGTGTGCTGTTCGGCGACGCCGCCGGCGGCGCGGTGGTGGGGGAGGGCGAGGGCGTCGAGGACATCCGCTTCGCCAGCGAACCCCGCCGCGAGGTGCTGTGCGCCAGCACCCCGCCGGGAAACAGCCCCTTCGCCATCGACCCCGCCCCGGCCCAGTACCTGAAGATGCAGGGCCAGGAGGTCTACAAGTTCGCGGTGTCCCATTCCTTCCGGGACATCCGGGACATGCTGGCCGCCCACGACCTCGCCCCCGAGGACGTGGATTTCTACGCGCTGCACCAAGCCAACATGCGCATCCTCGAAGCCGTTCGCACCCGCCTGAAGGTGGACGCCGAGCGCTTCCCCCACAACATCGAGCGCACCGGCAATACCTCGTCGGCCACCATACCGGTGCTGCTGGACGAGCTGAACCGCGCCGGCAGGCTGCAGCCCGGCTGCCGCCTGATCCTGAACGCCTTCGGCGCGGGACTGTGCACCGGCACGGCGCTGATCAGGTGGTAGGACTACCCAATATCGTATCTGTTCAGTCAGGTCAATTCTGATTTGGCGGGGATGACGAGGGAACTGGGAATAGGAATAGCGGCTGCCGCACCCAAAAGCCTTCCCCTGAACCGACAGCTTCGCTGCCTGGGGAAGGCTTTGGGCTGACACGTCAGCCCGACAAATCAGTATTTGCATACGACTGAACTGCTACTCAATCAATCATTAATCAGGAGGTTATCATCATGAACCAGGTTTACCAGAAGATCGTTGACATCATCGTGGACGCCAAGGGCATCGACCCGGATACCATTCACTACAGCAGCACCTTCAAGGACCTGAATGTGGATTCCCTGGACATCGCCGAGATGGCCATGACCCTTGAGGACGAATTCGGCGTCACCATCGACCTGGAGGAGGGCGTCAATACCATCGAGGACCTGGTGAATCTGATCGTGACGAGGATGAAGGACTGATGCTGCGTTCGAGAGTTTGCGAGGCCATCGGCATCCGCTATCCCGTCTTCCAGGGCGGCATGGCCTGGGTCTCCGACGGCAGGCTGGCGGCGGCGGTTTCCAACGCCGGCGGGCTGGGCATCATCTCGGCCATGAACGCCGATGAGAACTACGTCCGCGACCAGATCCGCCTGTGCCGCGAGCTGACCGACGCGCCCTTCGGCGTGAACATCATGCTGATGAGCCCCCATGTGGAGGCCGTGGCGAAGCTGGCAGCCGAGGAGAAGGTGCCGGTGGTCACCACCGGCGCGGGCCTGCCCGGCAAGTACATGCCCGCCTGGATCGAGGCCGGCATCAAGGTGGTGCCCGTGGTGCCCTCCGTGGCCATCGCCCGCCGGGTGGAGCGCAGCGGCGCCACCGCCGTGATCGCCGAGGGCACCGAGTCCGGCGGCCACGTAGGCGAGCTGACCACCATGGCCCTGGTGCCCCAGGTGGTGGACGCGGTGAAGATTCCCGTGCTGGCCGCCGGCGGCATCGCTGACGGGCGGGGCATGGCCGCGGCGTTCATGCTGGGGGCCGAGGGCGTGCAGTGCGGCACCCGCTTCCTGTCCGCCTTTGAATGCGGCATCCACCCCAACTACAAGAAGAAGGTGCTGGACGCCCGGGACATCGACACCCAGGTGACCGGTCGCAGGCTGGGCCACCCGGTTCGGGCCCTGCGCAACCCCTTCGTCAACAAATTCGCCGAGTTGGAGCGCGATCCCGCGGTCTCCGATGAAGAATTGAGCGCCTTCGGCACCGGCGCGGTGCGCAAGGCCGCCGTGGACGGCAACCTCCAGGAGGGCAGCTTCCTGGCCGGCCAGATCGCCGCCCTCGTCAAAAAGGAGCAGAGCGCAAAGGAGATCGTCGAAGAGATGGTCGCCGAGTGCGAAGCCCTGCTGGGCAAGGCGGGGGAGAGAGTTTTATAAATTCTGATTTATCGAGCTGATGAGGAACTCCCCTTTGGCTAACTTACCGGGGGTATCGGGGGCGGTAGCGCCCCGATCTTTAATCGTACGCGGCGGCGTGTACGCCGCGGGCGGGGCCTTTTTTGCGACGCGAAGCTA
>JAFWEL010000169.1 GCA_017512905.1 Clostridia bacterium | reverse complement strand
GCCTGTCGACCAGAGCAAAAAAGGCTTCCTTGCAGATTTGCCGCCCGGAAATCGCCTGCGATTTCAGGCAAATCTGAGGAGGATGTATTGAAGGGGGACCTGTCCCCCTTCAAACGGGCGCAAGCCCGCGACAAATCAGAAGTTACCTATCCAACCAAACGAGGTACATCATGCCATTTTTCAGCTTTGCCGAGGGGTCGGCGATGTTCGACACCACGCCCATCGAGAATCTGTTCCTGATGGAATACCTGTCCACCGCGCCGGAGGCCTGCCTTCGGGTATACCTGTATGCCCGGATGCTGGCCCTGCATCCGGAGCTGGGGGGCGACATGGCGGAGACGGCCCGCTTCCTGCACATGGACGAGGAGGCGGTCTACCAGGCCTTTGCCTACTGGGAGCGCCAGGGACTGGTGAAGCGGCTGACCGACCGTCCGCCCACCTACGCGCTGCTGCCCGTGCGCGGGGAGGGCACAGCCGCCCAGCCGGCGATGGAGCAGAGCTATTACACCTACCGGGATTACAACGCCTCGATGCAGGCCCTGTTCGGCAACAATCTGATGGACACCCACGATTTCCGCGTCGCCAACGACTGGCTGGACGTGCTGGGCTACGACCAGGACGCCGCCCTGCGGCTGGTGCAATACGGCATCAAAACCTCCCGCAGCAAGGACCCCAAGCCCCGGGGCGTGTTCGAGCGAATGAACAAGCTGGCCGCCGCCTGGGCCGACCGGGGCTGCCGGACCCTGGCGGACGTGGAGAAGGTCATCGCCGAGCAGGAGGACGTCTATCCGGTGGCCAAGGCCGTCGTCAAGCGCTTCGCCCTGCGCCGGGATCCCACCATGGACGAGGTGGACCTGGTCAAGAAGTGGGTGGTGGAATGGAAGCTGACCCAGGAGCAGATCCTCGACGCCTGCGCCGAGACCACCAAGGCCAGTAAGCCCTCCTTCGCCTACCTGGACGCTGTGCTGAAGAACCGCATGGCCGGGGACGACGCCCTGTGGGCGGGGCTGGTGGATGTGCTGCGGGAGCTGGACGCCGCCCAGGCCACGCCCACTCCCGACCAGCGCAAGGCCTACGCCGAGCTGCTGGCCCAGGGCTTTGAGCCGGAGGCGGTAAAGCTGGCGGCCATACAGTGCCACCGCCGGAAAAAGACCCGCTTCGAGGACGTGAAGTGGATGCTGAAGCGCTGGGGCGGCGAGGGCATCTATACCCGTCAGGCCGCCGAAGCCTACATCGGCGAGCTGGAGCAGAAGACCGCCCCGGTGCGCCGCATACTGGAGCTCTGCGGCCTGGAGCGCCGCCCCACCATGGGCGACCTGGCGATGGTCGAGGCCTGGCAGGCGGTCCACGATCCGGCCGTGATCGACTATGCCGCCGGCTGTGCCCGGGGGATGCAGGTGCCCATGAAGTACATGGACAAGCTGTTGGAGGACTGGCGCGCCGGCGGTGTGCGCACCGTGGAGGAGGCCGCCGCCCGCCATGAGGCCGCCCGCCGGAGCCGATCCGCCCCGGGCCAGACGCCGGCGCAGAACCCGGCGCTGAACTACGCCCAGCGGGAATACAGGGAAGAGGACTACGGCGACGACTTCTACATCGACCTGGATAAATACGCCGAGAAATATGCCGGGGGAGGCGACGGAAAATGACGAGAGCGGAGCATGTGCGGGCGCTGCTGGCGGAGTACGCCCAACAGCGCGCCCTCGACGAGCGGGAGCAGCAGGCCCGCCTGGACGCCGCGGTCGCCCGGGTGCCGGAGATCGGGCAGCTGCGGCAGGAGAGTGCCGACCTGGCCTTCGGGGCCATGCGCGGCATACTGGGCGAAACCGACGCTGCCCGGCGGCAGGCCATGGCCCAGGAGATGAAAGCCCGGGGCCGGGCCATCAACGCCCGCATCCGCCGGCTGCTGGTGGAGGCCGGGATGCCTGCCGACGCGCTGGAGACGCGCTATCGCTGCCCGGTTTGCAAGGACACCGGCTATGTGGGCGATGCCCCGGCCCGCTTCTGCGATTGCTTCGAGCAGCGGCTGCGCCTGCGCCAGCACGAGGACGGCAGCATGGCGGGCCTGGGGGAGCAGAATTTCGAACGCTTTAATGCCGCCGTGGCCCCCGAGGAGGGCGGCCAGCGGGAGCAGCTGGTGAAGGCCCGCAGCCTGTGCGAGCGCTATGCTGACAGCTTTCCCGACACCGACTTTCGCAATCTTGTGCTCACCGGCGAGGGCGGCCTGGGCAAGACGTTCCTGCTGAACTGCGTGTTCGAGCGGGTGACCAGCCGGGGCTTTACCGCCGTGCGCATCACTGCCTTCCGCATGTTCGAGGCTATGCGCCAGCAGCACATGGGCAACGATGAAAAGTACGACGGCTTTTCGGCACTGATCGGGGTGCCGCTGCTGCTGATCGACGACCTGGGCACCGAACCGATGATGCGCAACATCACCCTCGAATACCTGTTTACGCTGCTGAACGAGCGCATCGCCGCCAAGCGCCACACCGTGGTCGCCACCAACCTGACCGCCGCCCAGCTGAAGGAGCGCTACGGCGAGCGGGTGGCCTCCCGGCTGCTGGACAGGAGCCTTTGCGCCGCGGTGCTGTTCAGGGGAAAGGATTTGAGGCGACTGTGAGCGACACCACAATGGCGGTCTTTTCCTGCCTGGACGGCCTGAACATCCGCTACCGCACCGTCGAACACGCCCCCGCCTACACCATGGCGGACTGCGCCGCCGTGGATCGGGGGCTGGGCGCGCTGACGGTGAAGAACATCTTTCTGACCACCAAGAACAGGAAGCGTTGCTGGCTGTGCATCTGCCGCCCCGACGCCCGCTTCCATACTGCGGACATCTCGAAGCAGATCGGCTCGTCCCGGCTCAGCTTCGCCCCGGAGGAGATGCTGTTCCAGCGCCTGCGCTGCCATGGCGGCTCCGCCAGCCCCCTGGGGCTGATCTTCCCCGAGGCCGGGGACGTGGGGCTGATCGTGGACAGCGCGCTGCATGAATATGACACCCTCGCCTTTCATCCCTGCGACAACACCCGCACCGTCGCCATGGCGGCCGGGGATTTCTTCGGGGTGTTCCTGCCGGCCACCGGCGCGGAGGTTCGCGAGGTGGTCTTCGACGACGACGGGCTGTCGGTCCCGGAAAGGCGCAACCCATGAGCATTCATTACCAGAAGTACAGCCCCACCGGCAACATCACCGTGCTGGTGACGACGCCCGTGCCCCGGGAAGAACAGCCGGGCATCGCGGCGCGCCTGCTGGGTCCCGGCGGCGTGGGGGGCGAGCAGGTCGGGTTCATCGAGCCCGCCGGGGATGCCCGCTGCCCGGCGAGGCTCCAGATGATGGGCGGCGAGTTCTGCGGCAACGCCACCATGTCCGTGGGCGCGATGCTGGCCCGACAGGCGGGGCTGCCGGAGGGCGGGGAAATGGCCCTGCGGCTGGAGGTCTCCGGCAGCGCGGCCCCGGTGCCCTGCCGGATCCGCCGGGAAGGCGGGGGCTGGGTCGGCACGGTGGAGATGCCGCTGCCCACCGACGTGGGTCAGACGGCGCTGGACACCGACGCCGGGCGGCTGAGGGTGCCCCTGGTGCGCCTGCCGGGCATCGCCCACCTGATAATCCCCGAGGAGGCCGGCCTGGACGAGGAACAGCTGCGCCGCCGCCTGCCCCTCTGGAACGCGGAGATCGGCGCGGACGCCGTCGGCGCGCTGCGCTTTGACGCCGGGGCCCCGGCCATGGACCCGCTGGTGTATGTCCCCTCTGCCGGTACGCTGGTGCGGGAGCACGGCTGCGGCAGCGGCACCGCCGCGGTGGGCTGCCACCTGGCCGTGGAGGCGGGCCGGGACGTGGAGGTCCCCCTGCGCCAGCCCGGCGGCACGATCACCGTCCGCGCCGCCCTCACCGGCAGGTCCGTCACCCGCCTCGTCATCACAGGCCGGGTGACGCTGATGGAGGAGGGGGAGTGGAGTGGCTGACGATTATCGCGTTATTGCGCTGGGCGCATACAAATACTGATTTGTCGCGGGCTTGCGCCCGTTTGAAGGGGGACAGGTCCCCCTTCAATACATCCTCCTCAGATTTGCCTGAAATCGCAGGCGATTTCCGGGCGGCAAATCTGCAAGGAAGCCTTTTTTGCTCTGGTCGACAGGCTC
>JAFWEL010000113.1 GCA_017512905.1 Clostridia bacterium | reverse complement strand
TGGCGGCCCAGGAGCCGCCGCTACAACACGAACGATTTCGATGTCTTCGCGGCAGCAGCCATTCCTGTTCCCTGTTGACTGTTCCCTGTTCCCTTTGCACTACACTTTGCGATTCCACCAACACCCCGATAAATCAGAATATGCCAATCATCCATACTCCGCCATTATAGCATATTCCCCGGCGCGGGGCAAACCATTGGTTGAATTTAACGCGATCTTCCCTTGTCTTCCCACTTCGATGCTGCTATAATACTTCAGGTAAGCAGAAGCGCCGACTTCTCACCCTGCGACTTGCGTTGTACGGGTTAACAGCATGATGAAGGTCCGTATGGGCCTGTTGAGGGCGGCGCGATGCGCGGCTCTTTCTTTATTGGCAAGCTTTATAGGAGGTGTTTCGGTATTAACGATCTCATGATTAACGAGGAGATTCGCGATCGCGAGGTGCGCGTCGTGGATCAGAACGGTGAGCAGCTGGGCGTTATGTCCGGCAGGGATGCGCTGGCCCTGGCTGAGGAACGTCAGCTGGATCTGGTCAAGATCGCCCCGCAGGCCCGTCCGCCGGTTTGCAAGCTCATGGACTACGGCAAATATCGCTTTGAGCAGTCCAAAAAAGAGCGTGAATTCCGCAAGAATCAGAAGGTCATTACCGTCAAGGAGGTTCGCCTGTCCGCCACCATCGAGGACCACGACATCGACGTCAAGTTCAAGAATGCCGTGAAGTTCCTGAAGGACGGCAACAAGGTGAAGGTGACGATCCGCTTCCGCGGCCGCCAGATCACCCACTCCGATATTGGCCGCCAGGTCATGAATGAGTTTGCCGATAGGATCAAGGAGTATGGCACTGTGGACAAGGCCCCCCAGATGGAAGGCCGCAGCATGATTATGTTCATCTCCCCGAGAGCTTCCGATTAATGTGTTACTGATCAACGAGAGGAGGAAAAACCCATGCCCAAACAGAAGACGCACAAGGGCGCAGCAAAGCGTTTTAACCTCACCAAGAGTGGCAAAGTCAAGCGCGCCCAGGCTTTCAAGCGTCATATTCTGACCAAGAAGCCCACCAAGCGCACCCGTAACCTGCGCAAGGCCGCCTATCTGACCACCACAGAAGGCAAGACCATGAAAAAACTGATTCCGTACAAGTAAGGAGGCGAATCAAGAATGGCAAGGATTAAGCGTGCAGTCAACGCACAGAAGAAAAAGCGTAAGGTCATGAAGCTTGCGAAGGGCTACTTTGGCGCCAAGAGCAAGCAGTATCGCGCCGCCAGCGAACAGGTTCGCCGTTCCCTGCGCTACGCCTACATCGGTCGCAAGCTGAAGAAGCGCGACTTCCGCCGCCTGTGGATCGCCCGCATCAACGCGGCCGCCCGCATCAACGGCCTGAGCTATTCCAGGATGATGAACGGCCTGAAGGTGGCCGGCATCGAAATCAACCGCAAGGTCTTGTCCGAGCTGGCGATCTCCGATCCCGCCGCGTTCGCGGTGCTGGCGGAGCAGGCCAAGGCCGCTCTGAACAAGTAAATATCCTAATCATCAAACGAGGGCTCAAATCCGTTCGGATTTGAGCCCTCGTGGGTTGTATGCGCAGTCGATCATTCCTGGCTGGCCACGCCCTCCGGCAGGCTGGCCACCACGTTCACCACGAACTGGGCCTGAGCGCCGCTGGCCGCCTTCACGGTGATCGTGGCGGTGCCGTAGCCGCCCACCAGCTCCACCAGGCCGCGCTGGTTGACGGTGGCCACCAGGTCGTTGTCGGCGCTCCATGTCAGGCGCTTGTCATCGGCGTCGGCGGGGATGAGCTCGGCCTCCAGCTGGATGGGCATCACCGTCTGCTCCCGCAGCACGTACATCTGATGCAGGTTCAGGCGAATCTCTTCTACAATGGTCTGTACGTTGATCACGCTGCTGGCGATCATGCCGTCCGCGGCGGCGCTGATGCGCGCCGAGCCGGTCCTGATGGCAGTGACCACGCCGTCCTCGACGCTGGCCACGGAAGGGTTGCTGGAGGTCCAGTTCACCAGGTGGCTGCTGGAATTGGCGTCGATGTTGCCCTGGGCGTCGAAGAAGCGGGGCTCCAGAGCCAGGGTGTTGCCGCGCTTGATGGTGGCGGCGGAGGGGGAGACCTCGAAGTCCGCCACGGGGGGCTCCACCTTCACCAGGGTGCTGGCGCCCAGACCCTCGCTGGAAAAGGCGCTCAGCACCGCCTCGCCCTCGGCCACGGCCTGGAGCGTGCCGTCCCGCTGCACCCGCAACACGCTTTCATTGTTGCTGGTCCAGCGGGCCACCACGTCGGTGGTGTCGGCGGGAATGTAATTCGTGCCCAGCCGCAGCGTGGAGCCCACGCCCAGGTGAACGTCCTCGGGGGTGATGCGCATGGCGTTGCCGGTGACGTGTACGTTGATGTCGGCGCTGGCGGAGAGGCCGTTCATGGCGGTGGCCGTGATGCGGGTCCTGCCGCCGCCCACCGCCGATACGCGGCCCACGGCGTCCACCCGGGCCACCCGCTCGTTTTCGCTGGACCACTGCACCAGCGTGTTTTCGGCCCCGTCGTCGAATATGGCCCTCAGGCCGGTGACCTGGCCCTTTTCCATGGTCATGCGGTCGGTGTTCAGTGCCAGCGTGGCGGTGTGGGGGCTGACCACCTCGATCTGTACCCTGGCCTTTGCGCCGCTGTCGGAATCCAGCAGGATCTGGGTCTGGCCGGGCCCCACGGCGGTGACCGTGCCCCCGGCGTCCACGTCGGCCACGGCCGGGTTGGCCGAGCTGTAGCGGATGGCCTGGGCGGGGTTGTCAGCGTCCAGCCGGTAGGTCAGGGGATAGCTGTCGCCGGGATTCATGCGGATGGAGCGGGGATGGGCATACAGGGTGTCCTCGCTGCCAAAGCGCATCGGCGCGAATAACAGCATGCCCACCACCAACACCGCGATCAGGTTTGCCAGCTTGCTATAGACGGTTTTCATGGCTCAAAGCCTCGCTTGTCACATATTATCACATTATATATTATACGAAACCCGCCCTCCCCGGTCAACTTAATTTTGGCTCAGCCCTTGCAAAAGGGCGCGGATTGCGATAAACTTAATAAAAAAGACGTCCACCGTCGCAAAGGAGCGATTGACATGAGGATCAAACTGACCCAGACCCAGGAGGACGCGCTGCGGGCGTTCCTGGATGACTTCGAGGACGCGGAGCAGCTTTCGACCCGGGAGTATGTGGTGGACCTGTACGACATTTCCCGTCCGGTGTCCCTGGACCTGGTGTTTGTCAAGGGCGGCGTGGCCGTGGACGGGGCGGCGGAGCTGAAGTACGACGCGGAGCAGGACGGCTGGTACATGGGCGAACGGCTCGACAGCCCCGAGGAAGTGCGCACGGCGCTGGCGCAGGCCGGAGCCCTTCCGGCGTGAAGTGGGTCCTGGGGCATGGCGGCGCGCTGAAGCCTGCGCTGCGCTCCATAAGCCGGGGAATGCCTGGGGGCATCCCCGTCGCGCTACTGGTCAGCCGGCGGGAGGCGCTGTTTGACGCCATAAAGCGCGTCCAGGCTTTCATGCACAAGCGCGATTCTACAGACGCCTTTATGGAAAACCTGCACCGGCGCTATCCTGCGCCACTGTACTTTCTGGAATCCAGCCGCCAGGCCCTGGAACGCTCCGGCGTCTCCCGACTGGACGCCTTCTATTATAGCCTGATCCCAGCGCTGACCCGCACCTGCCTGTCCCAGCAGTGGGGCCCCCATCCCCGGCTGGACAATATCCGGCCCATGGGGGAATACCTGAAGACGCTCTATGTGGGCGTGCATGTGGAGTGCTTTTATCTGATCCTGCTGGACCGGGCCGGCAGACTGATCCGGCCCGTACTGCTGCAGCGGGGCGGGGTGGACAACGCGCCCTTTTATCTGCGTCAGCTGCTGGCAGCGGCTTTGCAGGAGCAGGCGCGGTTCATCGTGCTGGCCCACAACCATCCGGGCGGCACACGGCGTCCCTCCAACGACGACCTGCGCTGTACCCTCCAGGCGCTGGAGGCTTTCGCGCCGCTGTCCATTCCGTTGCTGGACCATGTCATCGTCGCCGGTGACGCAGTGGTCAGCATACGCGGGTGCGGGTTGCTGCCGGGCATGCTGTGGAATATCTCCCAGCCGGGCAGCAGAATCGTGAGCGGCTGGCTGGATGACACGAATCTTAATCCATTCGTATAGAATCCACAAATCTGACGTTTTTTTACAGGATGTTAATGCTGCTGTCGGGAAATTTCGCCGGATTTAAACATTGGTTCGTTATACTCATAACAAACGCAAACCTGCGCATAGGGAGGCCATAACATGTATCTGGATCATCGCGTGACCGTCAAGATTGCCCGCGTTTTGAATATGATCGACATGTCAGCGCTGCTGCTGGACGCCAGCGGCAACGTGATACTGCCCGAGGGCGACCAGCGCACCTTTACCATTCCCGAGGAGGCGCTGGCCAACCCCACCGTGCCCTTCATCTACGGCGCCATGACCCTGATCGGCACCTCCGACGAACAGCCCGTGTTCGTGTGCCTGCACGGCGACAGCGACGACATCAAGAAGTGCGCCGTGCTGTGCGCGGAGCTGATCAACGTGCTGATGCGCGAGGACATGAGCCATACCAACCGGGAACAGTCGCTGCGGCAGATGCTGCGGGGCGACGTGGAGGGCGCCGAGTTTGAATCGCTGGCCGCCGAGCACAACATCCCCATCAAAATGAACCGCTGTGTGCTGTACTTCTATTTCCAGGACATGGAGGTCGAGACCGCCCTTCGCGTGATGATGGACGCCGTGGACAGCGAACACGACATCGTCACCGAGGTGGGACATCACTCCGTGGCCATGCTCAAGGCAGTGGACGAGGACGCCAACTTCGCCGAGCTGGAGGAGTACGCCAACGCCTTTGAGAGCAGCTTCCTCACCGAGACCGGCACCACCCTGTTCATCGGCATTTCCGATCCCCGCACGGAGCTCATGGCCATCCCGGAGGCCTTTGCGGAGGCCCGCAGCGCCATCAACGTGGGCCGGATCTACCACAGCAACAAGCGGGTATTCGTCTACCGTAACCTGCTGCTGGAGCGGTTCCTGAACGAGGTGTCCCCCCAGCTGGGCGCGAATTACAACAGCCTCATCTTCAACCGCAAGACCGCCCGCCTGTTCAACGACGAGATGATCCACACCATCGAAACCTTCTTCGACAACAGCCTGAACCTGTCGGAGACCGCCCGCAAGCTGTATATCCACCGCAACACCCTGGTGTACCGGTTGGAGAAGGTCCAGAACGCCATAGGCCTGGACCTGCGCAACTTCGACGACGCGGTGACCTTCAAGATGATGATGCTGCTGGGCAAGGGCGAGAACAACCGCAGGATGCGGCTGTAATGGAGCGCACAGTCCGATCATACATTTTAACAATGATGGAGAGGCTGTTTCAATACTTGGGATGATTCGTCAGACGCAGCCGTAGCGGCACCTGTCAGGTGCCATGTGGCGGCAGATTGCCGACGCTACAGTATCGCGGTTGTAGGGGCGGCGTTGCGCCGCCCGCCTGGGTTTACGATTCGTTTCGTACAGGGCGGGCGCCGAAACGGCGCCCCTACATTGTGCTTCTCGAAGCTTCTCGCAATGAACTGTTTCCATCTTTATCAACTCTTTTCAGGAGGTCCCATGAATAACGGCAATTTGCGCAAACTGGCATTGGTCTGGGGCGCGCTGATGATCGCGGTGATCTCCAGCACGGCGACGTTGCTGGTGTCCGGAAAGCTGAGCCGGGCCGAAGACGAGAGCAAGCGCTGGGTCAGCCAGACGGAATACGACACCATCCAGCGCTACAGCCGCCTGGACGAGGTGCGTCAGGCCCTGGTGAAGGATTATTATAAAGAGGTGGACGAGGATGCCCTCGTGCTCGGCGCGATCCGGGGCATGACCGGGTCCCTCAACGACCCCTATACCTTCTACTACACCCCCGAGGAGCTGCAGCGGGAAAACGAGGACACCGAGGGCGTCTATTTCGGCATCGGTACGCTGCTGCAGAACAGCGAGGAGGGGGAGATCGAGCTCATCCGCGTGTTTCCCAATTCCCCGGCGGAGGCGGCGGGGCTGCACGTAGGCGACGTGATCCTGGCCGTGGACGGCGAGGCCGTCAGCGGCGCGGACGGCCTGAGCTACCTCGACGCGGTGCGGCGCATGCGGGGCGGGGCGGGCAGCGAGGTGACCCTGACCGTTCGGCGCGACGGCGAGCGGATGGCCATACCGGTCACCCGGGGCGAGGTGAAGGTCAGCTACGCCAGCTACCAGGTGCTGCCCGGGGACATCGGCTATATCAACATCTCCCAGTTCACTGGCGACGCCTCGAAGGTGTTCCACGAGGCGATCGACGCCTTCAGGGCCCGGGGAATCTCGGGGCTGGTGATCGACGTGCGCAACAATCCCGGCGGGCTGCTGGACCAGGTGGTCAGCATCGCCGACACCCTGCTGCCCAAGGGGCTGATCGTCTATACCCTGCAGCGGGACGGCTCGCGCCAGGACTATTATTCCGGCGCGGATTACTACGACGTGCCCCTGGCGGTGCTGGTGAACAACATGTCCGCCAGCGCGTCGGAGATCCTGGCCGGGGCGGTGCAGGCCCTGGGCCGGGGCACGGTGGTGGGCGTCACGACCTACGGCAAGGGGGTCGTCCAGTCCCTGCAGACCTTCCAGGCGGACAACGCCGGCATGCAGCTGACCACGGCCAGCTACTTCGACGCCCTGGACCGCTGTCCCCAGGAGGTGGGCGTGAAGCCGGATGTGGAGGTGGCCCTGGAGGGCACGGCGCTGCCGCTGGAGCCCGATCCCCAGAGCGACAACCAGCTGGCCGAGGCCATCCGGCTGCTGGGGGAGGGAATGTGATCGCCGCGCAAATATTTAAGGAAATACCGCATAATCGAGGGGTTCAGCAGCGGAGGGAATTTTAGTCGATTGCGAACTGCAAAAATCGAAGGTTACCTGGCGGGTAATCGAGATTTTTGCAGGCAGCAGGCGGCTGAAACTCACCCGCTAATGGTCCTCGAGCATTGTGCGGTTTTTCCTTAAAAAAGGGCTGGACTTTAGATTAACTTTTGTGTATAATATTAACGAGGTGATGGACGGATGAAATGTGCCTGGTGCGGCTGCACCCAGAGCCGCGTGGTGGATTCCCGCCAGAACGAGGACGGCACCTCCATCCGCCGGCGTCGGGAGTGCGAAAAATGCGGGCGGCGCTTCACCACCTACGAGCGCATCGAGCTGGTGCCGCTGATGATCATCAAGAAGGATCAGACGCGGGAGGCCTTCGATGTGGAAAAGCTGCGCTCCGGCATCGTCAAATCCTGTGAGAAGCGCCCGGTGTCCCTGGGCGAGATCGACGCGCTGGTGCGCGACATCGAGCGCAAGCTGAACAACCAGCCGGATTCCGAGATTACGAGCAAGATGGTTGGCGAGCTGGTGATGGACGGCCTGAAGCGATTGGACGAGGTGGCCTATGTGCGCTTCGCCTCGGTGTATCGCCAATTCAGGGACATCCAGTCCTTCCGGGACGAGCTGAACAAGCTGCTGGCCGATTTTGACGGGGGTACAGCTGATGGCGACGCCGTCAGATAACCAAATACGATATAAAAGAGAGGATACGCACATGGCAAACGAACTGATTCTGGCCGTTGACGATGAAGCCCATATTCTTGAATTGCTTTCGTTTAATCTCGAGGCTTCCGGCTACCGGGTAGTCACTGCCGCCACGGGCGAAGACGCGCTGGTGGTTTGTGCGCATGAGCGTCCGGCGATGGTGCTGCTGGATATTATGCTCCCCGGAATCGATGGCATGGAGGTCTGCCGCCGGCTGAAAAGCGCGCCGACCACCGCCGACATCCCGATCATCATGCTCACCGCCAAGGGCGACGAGGTGGACAAGATCCTGGGCCTCGAGCTGGGCGCTGACGATTATATCACCAAGCCCTTCTCCGTGCGCGAGCTGATCGCCCGGGTGAAGGCGCTGCTGCGCCGGGCCGCGCCCCAGAACGAGGAGGAGGGCATCCTCCACGTGGGCGGCCTGACCATCGACGTGGGCAATTACGAGGCCTTCCGCAACGGCGAAAAGCTGTCCCTGACGCTGAAGGAGTTCGAGCTGCTGAAGCTGCTGGTGCTCAGCCGCGGCAAGGTGCTGACCCGCGATTTTCTGCTGGATCGCATCTGGGGCTATGAGTTCTACGGCGAAACCCGCACCGTCGACGTGCACATCCGCCATATCCGTCAAAAGCTGGGCGACGACGCCCACTATATCGAGACGATCCGCGGCGTTGGCTATAAGTTCAACGATCGTCAGGAGAATCGCCTATGAAATCAAGGGTTACATTGATTGTGACCCTGGTTTCGCTGGTCGCCCTTGCGCTGCTGCTGGCCTATAACTGCTCCAGGCTGGCCAACAAGGCCAACGAAGAAATCGAGCATGACCTGTATGCCGCCTGTCGATTGACAGGCGATTTCAGCCGGACCGATTCCATGCAGACCCGCGCCGAAACCCTTAAAACCCTGAAAACGTCGGAAGGCGCGGTGCGGGCGCTGTTCGCGCCGGACGGGTCCGTGGTGTACACCTCGGATGAGCGCTACAACAGCCTGACCGACGAGGACATCGCCATGGCCAGGACGAACGAGGCGGTTTTGAAGCGCCATCCCAACGGTGAGGGCAAAACGGCGCTTTACGCCATCTATCGCTATGAGGATGGCGAATATCTGCTGTACGCGAGGCCGATGTCGGACACGATGACGATTCTGCTCAACAACAAGGCGCTGTTGCTGCTGGCCGTCATCTACGGCCTGACCATCGTGCTGGCGGTCATCGTCATACTCGATGTGATGCAGCGTGAAAAGATGGTCAAGCAGGTCATGGCGGCCCTGGACAGCTTCTCCGACGGCAACTTTGACGCCCGGGTGGAAGGCTTCCGCCAGGAGGATCCCAACGCTGCGGAGTATAACGCCATCATTACCAGGATCCAGGATCGCATATTCAAGCAGAAAAACCGCAACCATGTGCTCAGCTCGGTGATGTCGCAGATGCAGAACGGCATCGTCGCCGTGGACCAGAACCTGAACGTCATCTACATCACGCCGGTGGCGAAAAAGCTTCTGGGCATCGTGGGCAATCCGGAGTACAAGAACATCAACGAGATCTCCCGCGACGTCAAGCTGGACGAGGTGTTCACCGAGGCCATGCGCCAGGAGGGCGTCTATACCAACGAGGTCGCCGCCCGCACCGCCGTCGGTCGCGGCCACCGGCCCCTGCGGCTGTACGTCTCACCGATGCGCCGGGAGGAACAGGTGGTGGGCGCGCTGGCCATCGTCGAGGATATCACCGAGCTGCGCAGGCTGGAGCAGGTGCGCACGGACTTCGCCGCCAACGTTTCCCACGAGCTGAAGACGCCGCTGACGTCCATCCGGGGCTTCGTGGAGACGCTGCAGGCCGGCGCCATCGACAACCCGGAGATGGCCCACAAGTTCCTGAACATCATCATGATGGAGACCGAGCGCCTGACCCGGCTGATCAACGACATACTGTCCATCAGCAAGCTGGAATCCGGCGACGACGAGGTGGCCATCGAGCGCATCCGCTTGGATAAAAAGGCCCAGGACGTCTGCGACATGCTCTCGATCCACGCCCAGGAAAAGCAGATCACCGTCAATTGCACCACCGGCAACACCCCGGTTTATATCATGGGCAATCCGGACCGGGTGGAGCAGCTGCTGATCAACCTGACCGAGAACGCCATCAAGTACAATGAGCCAGGAGGTTCCGTGACGGTGCAGGTGTTCGCCAACGATCAGGAGGCCAACGTCACCATTTCCGATACGGGCATCGGCATCGCCGAGGAAAACCTGCCCCGACTGTTCGAGCGTTTCTATCGCGTGGACAAGGGGCGTTCCCGCCAGATGGGCGGCACCGGCCTGGGCCTGGCCATCGTCAAGCACATCGTGCGTTCGATGGACGGCGAGATCGAGGTGCATTCCAAGCTGGGCGAGGGCACCGAGTTCCTGGTGACCCTGCCCCTCGCGCCAAAGGACAATTCGGATCAGGACACCATCTTCGACGGGATGTCGTAAAAACAATGGGTCTATCCAAGGACATACGAAGCGTATGCAAAAGTAGGGGCGGCGTTGCGCTGCCCGCCGGGTACAACGATGCGATTCGTACTCGGGCGGGCACCGCAACAGCGCCCCTACAGCCATATATCATCATTTATCGGAGGTAGCGCCGATGGCATCAAAAAAGACGACCGCCCTTTCCGCCCTCTTCGCGCCAAAGGAGGTCGGGCTCAACCGGGATACCAACCTGCTGAAGCTGGTGGCCATGATCAGCATGCTGATCGACCATGCAGGCAAGATGTTCTTTCCCCGGTACCAGCTCATGCGCATCATCGGCCGGCTGGCCTTTCCGCTGTACGCCTACTGCATCGCTGTGGGCTGCGTCTATTCCAAAGACCGGCTGAAATACCTCAGCCGCATACTGGGCGTCGGCCTGATTGCCCAGCCCTTCTACGCCGTGGCCCTGGGGCACACCACCCAGGCGATGTACGCCGTGCCCTTCGCGGCCAATCCCGTGGGGGCGGTGGTGAATTTCTACGTACAGAGCTGGGCGGTGCCCAACATCATGTACACCCTGGCGCTGGGGCTGATGCTGATATGGTCGCTGAGGGACGGGCAGTATGTCTGCGCGGCGGCGGTCGCGCTGTATGTGTGGAAGGCCCAGGGCACCATCAATTACGGCTGGCAGGGCGTGGCCCTGATCGCGCTGTTTTACCTGACCATTGGCCATTGGTGGGTGTCGCTGCCGGTGATTGCCACCTTTATGCTGTGGTGGGGCGCACAGGGCGCTTCGTACCGCATGTTCGGGGCCAGCTTCGGCATACAGATGTTCGCCATACTGGCGCTGCCGCTGATCTACATCCCCACCTGGTCGAAGCTGAAGATCAACAAGTGGGTGTATTACCTGTACTATCCGGCCCACCTGATCGGCATCATGCTGATCGAGTTCGCCCAGAAAATGTAAACATGGCGTAAATCGAAAAATGAGCGCTTGACACCACCCTGATAAAGTGGTAAACTGTATCCCAACAAAGGCAGTGACCGGGAAAGCAGTAGGTGAACGGGTCCCGTATTCAGAGAGCCGCCGGCGGGTGAGAGGCGGTATACGGCGTTGCACCGAATTACCTCCCGATAGCCGCGCGCTGAAAGCCGTTCCACTCAGGGATTGTAGCGATTAGGCGACGACGGGTTCGCCCGTTACAGCGATAGGGTATGGGCTTTGCGTCCGCACCCGACGAGGGCGTCCTCCGCGAGGAGACGCCGAATAGAGGTGGTACCGCGGATTGTTCCGCCCTCTGCAAAACAGGCAGGGGGCGTTTTTTATGTCCTCTGCGACATCAAGGTTGAAGGGAGAGACCCACTGTGTTCATCAAGATTCTCATGCTGGTGGTATTCTTCGGGATCATGATCGGCGTCGGCTTCTACAGCCGCAAGCACGCCGCCAACGTCGACGGCTTCGTGCTGGGCGGACGCTCCGTCGGCCCGTGGCTGACGGCCTTCGCCTACGGCACGTCCTACTTCTCGGCGGTCATCTTCGTGGGCTACGCCGGCCAGTTCGGCTGGCGCTACGGCATCGCCTCCACCTGGATCGGCCTGGGCAACGCCTTCATCGGCTCGCTGCTGGCCTGGGTGATCCTGGGCCGCCGCACCCGCGTCATGACCCAGCAGCTGTCCAGCGCCACCATGCCCGAATTCCTGGGCAAGCGCTATGGCAGCAACGCGCTGAAGATCGGGGCGTCGGCGATCATATTCATCTTCCTGATTCCCTACACCGCCTCGCTGTACAACGGCCTTTCCCGCCTGTTCGGCATGGCCTTCAACATCGATTACACGGTGTGCATCATCCTGATGGCGGTGCTGACCGGCGTGTACGTCATCGCTGGCGGCTACATGGCCACGGCCATCAACGACTTCATCCAGGGCATCATCATGCTGTTTGGCATCGTGGCCGTCATCGCGGCGGTGCTGAAGGCCAACGGCGGCTTCATCCAGGCCGTCTCCGACATGGCGAAGGTCAGCGACCCCCAGGTCTCCGACGTGCCCGGCGTGTTCGCGTCGTTCTTTGGGCCCGACCCCTTCAACCTGTTGGGCGTGGTGATCCTGACCTCCCTGGGCACCTGGGGCCTGCCCCAGATGGTGCAAAAGTTCTACGCCATCAAGTCGGAAAACGCCATCTCCAAGGGCACGATCATCTCCACCTTCTTCGCGGTGGTCGTGGCCGGCGGCTGCTACTTCCTGGGCGGCTTCGGACGGCTGTTCACCAGCCAGATGGAGATCGGCCCCAACGGTGTGCCCGTGGGCGGCTACGATGCCATCGTGCCCAAGATGCTGGAGACCCTCTCGCCGCTGCTGATCGGCGTGGTGGTGATCCTGGTGTTGTCCGCGTCGATGTCCACGCTGTCCTCGCTGGTGCTGGCCTCCAGCTCCACGCTGACGCTGGACTTCCTGAAGGGCAACATCATCAAGGACATGGATGAAAAGAAGCAGGTCTTTGTGATGCGGGTGCTGATCGTGGTGTTCATACTGATCTCCGTGATCATCGCCATCATCCAGTACAGCACCACCGTCAACTTCATCGCCCAGCTGATGGGCATCTCCTGGGGCGCGCTGGCCGGCGCGTTCCTGGCTCCGTTCATGTACGGCTTGTACATGAAGAAGGCCTCCTGCGCCTCCGCCTGGTGCAGCATGATCTTCGGCGCGGGCATCATGGTGGCGAACATGCTGTTCAAGAGCGCCTTCCCCGCCTGGCTCCAGTCCCCGATCAACTGCGGCGCGTTCGCGATGCTGGCGGGCCTGGTGATCGTGCCCGTAGTCAGCCTGGTCACCCCCAAGCCCGATTCCAGGCTGGTGGAGCACGCCTTCGCCGCCTACGAGCGCAAGGTGGTCGTCACCGTGCGGGATTCGCTGGGGGACAATGAGAAAAACTGAGCGGTAGCCGAACACTTTGTAAAATGATGCGCAGGCAGCGACAAGTGTCGCTGCCTGTGGTATAATATGGGGTATTGATCATAGCGGCAGGTGATACAACATGAATCAGAGCAAGGCCATTATCATCGTGGAGAACCGGGAGGCGCTGCGGGTGGCGGCGTCCGCGGCGAGGATCTCCACCCAGCAGGGCACGGCCCTGGAGATGTTTGAAGCCAGCAGCGGCGACGGGCGGGACCTGAAGCTGATCGGCAAGGTGCTGTCCTCGGGCCACAAGTCGGTCATCGAGCACCAGACCTTCTCCATCGCCTTCAACGACGTTTCGGTGTTCGTGGAGCAGTTCGCCATCGAATCCCGGCTGGCGTCCTTCACCGTCAAGTCCCGGCGCTATGTGGACTTCGCCGGGGCGGGCTTCGTCTTGCCGGAGGGGCTGAACGGCGAACAGCGGGCGTTGTACGACGCGACCATGAGGGCGCGGTTTGCCGACTATGAACAGCTCATGGCCCTGGGCGTGCCCAAGGAGGACGCCCGCTTCCTGTTGCCCTACTGCCTGCGCAGCAACTTCTACATGACCCTGAACGCCCGGGAGCTGATCGGCCTGATCGGCGGGATGCTGTACGGGCGGGGGAAGGGCTTTCCCGAGATCGAAGCGCTGGGCATGCAGCTGAAGGAACAGTTTGACGCGCTCTATCCCGGCGTGATCGACCGGGAGGCCGCCCACTATCCGGAATACGCGCCGATGGCCCTGCCCGAGGCGATTCACGCCGGCGCGGACAGGGTGGGGGACGCCGGGCTGTTGAGCGCCTGTGACGATGCCGCCGGGTACCTGAGGGACATGTGCGCCTTCACGGGCCGTTCCGGGGATGACATCGCCGCGCTGCTGACCGATGCCCGGCCCAGGGAGCTGGAGCTGGTGGGCTACACCTTCCGCGTGAAGCGGGTGTCCCTGGCCTGCGTGACCCACTTCACCCGCCACCGCATGGTGTCGCTGCTGGTGCCGCCGGTGGTGCGCGGCCTGGCCGAGGGGGACTATGTGCTGCCGGAGTCGGTAAGGGCCATTCCCGAGGCCGAGGCGGTGTACCGCCGCGCCTTCCGGGCCCAGGCGGAGGCGGCGCAAAGGGCGCAGGCGCTGGGCATGTCCATGCAGGACCTGTCCTACTTCGCCCTCAGCGGCCACCAGCTCGATCTGGTGCTGGGCATGAACCTGCGTCAGGTCGTCCACTTCATGCGCCTGCGCACCTGCAACCGGGCCCAGTGGGAGATTCGCGGCGTGGCCTGGAAGATGCTGAACCTGCTCCGCGAGCGTGAGCCGGAGATCTTCAACCACGTCGGCCCCAGCTGCGCCTACGGCCCCTGCCCCGAGGGCAGGATGAGCTGCGGAAGGCCGTATCGGAAGGAAAAATTCTGATTTATCGGGGTGTTGGTGGAATCGCAAAGTGTAGTGCAAAGGGAACAGGGAACAGTCAACAGGGAACAGGAATGGCTGCTGCCGCGAAGACATCGAAATCGTTCGTGTTGTAGCGGCAGCTCTTGGGCCGCCATCGGTTCTCTTGACGATTAGAATGTATGGCGGCGCAGGCGCCGCCGCTACATGGGACTTTGAATTCCGTACATCGTTTTCTCGCGGGAACGTATGTTTTATCCTGGCTGTAACGTTCCGTGCGCGGCTTT
>JAFWEL010000009.1 GCA_017512905.1 Clostridia bacterium | reverse complement strand
GGCCCAGGAGCCGCCGCTACAACACGAACGATTTCGATGTCTTCGCGGCAGCAGCCATTCCTGTTCCCTGTTGACTGTTCCCTGTTCCCTTTGCACTACACTTTGCGATTCCACCAACACCCCGATAAATCAGAATTTATCACTCCCTCCCCTTCACAAAAAAAGGATCCTTCACCCCCCCAGGATGACTGCCCGAGAGGCAATCCGCGTCATCCTGGGCGCGGTGAAGGATCCTTGTCTATATTCCTGCCGTCACACCGTGGACAGGTCCCAGACCTCGTGGATCTTGGGCACGTCGTTGATCAGGCGGCGGGTGTAGGGGGCCTTGGGGTTCAGTATGACCTCGTCGGCGGGGCCGCTCTCCACGAACTTGCCGTGCTCCATGATGTAGATGCTGTCGGAGATGTAGTAGGCCAGGCCGATGTCGTGGGTGATGAATATGACGGTCATGCCGATCTCGTCCCGCAGCTGCAGCAGCATATCCAGTATCGTGGCGCGGGAGCAGGCGTCGATCATCGAGGTGGGCTCGTCCGCCAGCAGGATCTTGGGCTTCAACAGGAAGATACGGGCGATCATCAGGCGCTGCATCTGGCCGCCGGAGAGCTCGAAGGGGTATTTGTTGGTCAGCTCGGCGAACTTCAGGTTGACGAAGGAGCAGGCCTCCGTCATCATCTCGAACTTCTTCTCCTTCGGCAGGTTCTTGCCGCCGCGCATGTTGATGCAGTCCAGCAGCACGGTGTCGATCTTGTTGAAGGTGTTGAAGGAGGAGAAGGGGTCCTGGAAGATGGCCTGTATGCCCGACCAGTATTCCTTCAGCTTGGCCCGGCTGGAGATGTCCCGGGGCTTGCCCTGGTAGAAGATCTGGCCGTCCGTCTCCTTCAGGAGGCCCAGCAGCATCTTGGACAGCGTAGTCTTGCCGGAGCCGGATTCTCCCACGATGCTCACCAGCTCGCCCTCGTGGAAGTCGAAGTCCACGTGGTCCACGGCCTTGGTGATGATCTTGCCGGTGTGGAAATAGCGGGTCACGCCCACGCCCTTCAGGCAGGACGGCGCGCTTGCCAAATCGCGGCGCATGGCTTTCGCTTCGCTCATCGGTTACACCCCCTTCGTCAGACGGACCGGGCCGTCGCTCTCAACCGGATTGGCCACCGCCTGGGCGTCGGCTTCGTCTTCCTTGCGATAGATTTCCCGCAGCTCGTCCACGCTCAGGCCGCAGCGGTAGCTGCGCCCCTGGTCGAAGTCGAGGATGGGCATCTGGTTATAGCGGCAGGCCGGCTGGGCGTAGCGGCAGCGCTCGGCGAAGCGGCAGCCCTGGGGCGGGCGCTTCAGGTTCGGCGGCGTGCCGGGGATGGCGATCAGCTTGGCGTCGCGGGTGCCCTCCTCGGGAACGAGTATGGAGCGCATCAGGCCGCGGGAGTAGGGATGCACAGGGTCGAACACCATTTCCTTCGCGCTGCCCCGCTCCACGATCTGCCCGGCGTACATGACCATGATGTCGTCGGTGACGTTGTACAGCAGCGGCAGCTCGTGGGTGATGAAGATCATGGCCTGGATGAAGCCCTTGTCCATCATGTCCCGCAGCATCTTGATGACCACCTTCTGGCTGGTCACGTCCAGCGCGGAAGAGGGCTCGTCGGCGATCAGCACCTTGGGCTTGAGAATGGTGGATATGGCGATGACCACGCGCTGCTTCATGCCGCCGGAGAGCTCCACGGCATGCTTGTCCAGCGCCTCCAAGGGCAGGTTGAGCTCGGAGAAGCGATGTCTGGCCATCTCGTAGATGTCCTTTTTGTTGGCCTTGGGGTTGTGGGCCAGGATCACGTCCTCGATGAACTTGTAGATCTTCCGGGTGGGGTTCAGGGCGTTCATGGCCGCCTGGGGGATGTAGGCGATCTCGGTGCCCAGCACGTTCCGGCGTACCTCGTCCGGGTCCATGCCGGAGATGTTCTTGCCGTCGATGATGATGTCCCCGCTGGTGTAGTGCAGCGGCGGGAAGTAATAGCCCATCAGCGACAGCGCCAGCGTGGACTTGCCGCAGCCCGACTCGCCCGCGATGCCCAGGCTCTTGCCCTGTTCGATCTTCAAGGAGACGTGATCGACGGCGTATACGTCTTCATGGAAGCGGGTGATGTACTTGGTCGTCAGGCCATTGACTTCCAGCATTGTCTTGCTCATATCGTCACTCCTCCTTTAATCTCTAAGGGCCGGGTTGAATACCTGATCCAGGCCGGTATTCATCAGGTTCAGCGAGAATGAAATGAGGGCAATCACGAGGATGACCGGGAAGTAGGCCCACCAGGCGTTCGAGGAGGTGTATGCGCCGAACAGCTTGGCCCAGTTCATCATCAGGCCCAGCGTGGGCACCTCGGTGGTCTTCGGGCCCAAGCCCAGCAGCGACAGCTGCGCCTCGGCAAGGATGCCGCTGGAGACCTGGAGGATGAAGGCCATCACCACGTAGGAGGCGATGTAGGGCAGGATGTCGGTGACCACGATGCGCACCAGGCTGTGGCCGGAGAGCTTGGACAGGTTCACGTGGTCGCGGTTTCTCAGACTGATGACCTGCGAGCGCACGGAACGGGCCGTCCACACCCAGCTGGTAAAGCCGATGACCAGGGCGCAGGTGGTGACGCCCCGGGCGGACTGGCCGATGGAATAGTAGATCAGAATCAGCAGCACGAAGCCGGGAATGACGGTGAACAGGTTGGCGATGAACATCAGGATGTCGTCCAGTAAGCCGCCCACGTAGCCCGCGAGCAACCCCACGATCAGGCCCAGCAGCGTTGCCACCGTGCCGGCGATCAGGCCGATCAGCAGCGAGACGCCCGTGGCCTTGACGAGCTCCGTCAGCGTGTCGCGGCCGAAGTTGTCGGTGCCCAGCGGCAGGGTGATGGCGTTGGCGACCTCGCTCACCTTGACGTAGTCGGAATCCGCCACCTTGGTGGTGGCGGCATCCTCCCCGTCGCCCAGGGTGACGTTCATGGCCGCCAGGGACTGGTTGCCGCTCAGGCGCTTGTCCAGCCTGGCCAGCGCCTTGCGCTTGGCCTGGGTGGTGAAGCCCGGGTACTTCGACTTCTTCACGTCGGCCTCGTCATAATTCTCCTTCCACTGGGACACCAGCACGGCGACATCGCTGTTGTCCGTGGTCAGGTGTGAAACGTCCACGCCCTTCGCGGTCAGGAACTCGATGATGGTCACGCGGTCCTCCATGGGAACGATGCTCTCCATGCGGTTGGCGTTGGCCTCGGGCAGCTCGACGCGGTAGGTCTGGGCCGTATTGGTGTCATAGACGGAGACATAGGTGCCGGGGGCCAGGAAGCCCTTGCCCAGGCCCTGCAGCGGGTCGCGGGTAACGAAGAAGGGATAAATCAGCGTCGTCAGGAGTATCGCCATGAAGATGACGAAGCCGACCACGAAGCGGGGAGAATGAAATACGGATCTCAATGTGTTTTTCATGCCCGACCCACCTCCTTTATTCAAACTGAGCGGCCTTGACCCGCGGGTCAATGAACGCATAGATAATATCCAACAGGAAAGAGGCCAGCAGCACCATGACGGTGATGATCAGCGTGATGGCCGAGATCACCGGGTAATCGGAGCTGCCGATCGCGTTCAGCATCGCCATGCCCAGGCCGGGATAGCTGAAGATGGTCTCCGCCACCAGCGCGCCGCCGACCATTGAGCCAATGGACATCGCCAGGCCGGTGACCTGGGGCAGCATGGCGTTTCGGAAGACATAGCGAACGATCTTGGAATCCTTGATGCCCAGGAAGCGGGCGTACTTCACGTAATCGGCGTTCAATTCGTAGATGGACATGGAGCGCATGCCCACCGCCTGGCCGCCGATGGAGATGATCACGATGGACCAGAAGGGCAGCTGATAGTGGGCGATGACGGAGGCGATAAACTTCGGGGTGAAGCTGGGGATCATGCCCGGGTCATAGGCGCCGTTGACGGGGGCGATCTTCAGGTTGACGGCGAATACCACCAGCAGGATGACGGCCGCGCCAAAGGCCGGGATTGCGCTGAGGAAGAGGCTGGCCGGCATAAACGCCTTGTCCCATATGCCCCGCTTGTAGGCCGCGACCGCGCCCAGCAGGTTGCCCAGGATCCAGCCCACCAGTATGGCAGGCAGCTGCAGGGCGATGGTCCACCAGATGCCGCTGCCGATGATGTCGGACACGGTGCGGGGATACTGGTTGTAGCTGACGCCGAAGGTGCCCTTGGCGGCGTTCTTCACGAAATCCCCGAACTGGCCCAGGAGGCTCTTGTCCAGGCCGAACTGGTGCTTGTAGAACGCGATCTGCTCCTGCACCTGCTCGGCGGTGGCGCCGGGGCTGATGCTCTTGCCGACGATGGCGTTCACCGGATCGCCGGGCATCATGCGCGGCAGTATGAAGTTCAATATGATGGCCGCGATAAAGGTCACGATGAACCAGAATATCTTTTTCTTCAGGTATTTCTTTAAGCCCTTGGTCATGCAGATACCACTCCTCCCCATCAATGGAAAGGCGCGGCCATTTCCCGCCAAAGCAGGTCATGGCCGCGCATGTGTCAGCCGATCAGCCTACGAGTTCCAGGTTGAACAGGCCAGCGATGCCATAGCCGTCGGTCAGGACGGTCGGCGGGATGCTGGTGCCGTCGCCCTCCTCGGGATAGCCGGTCCACACGCTCTCGTTCACCTCGTGGAATGCGGTGGGACGGTACATCAGGGAGAAGCTGGGAACCTCGGTCAGGTAGATCTCGGTCGCCTCGGTGTACAGGGCCTTCAGTTCGTCCTCGTCGGTGGTCAGCGGGATCGCGGCGATGATCTCGTCGATGCGATCGTTCTGATAGTGGCCGTAGTTGCCGGACCAGTTGTTCTCGGCGCCGATGAAATCAGAGCTCATGAACGCGCGGACGCGGCCCCAGGGAGAGGAGGGCGCAGAGCCGGGCGGGCTCCACATGAAGATGTCGTACTCATCCTGGCTGCTCTTGGTGAACACGGTCTGGTAGATATCCCAGGTGGGATAGTTGGTGGTGATGTCGAGGCCGATGGCCTGGCCGGCCTCGGCGACCATCTGCATGGCGGCCTGCCAGTCGGTCCAGCCGTCGGGGCAGCAGGCGTTCAGCTCGACCTTCTCGCCGTTGTACTCGCGATAGCCGTCGCCGTCGGAGTCGGTGATGCCGGCCTCGTCCAGCAGGGCCTTGGCGCCTTCGATATCCTTGCCGACCCACTGCAGTTCCGCCACGGCGTCATGGTCATACAGGGCCTGCTCGCCGTCGGTGGGGTTCATCAAGGAGCGGGGCACATCCGCGAAGGAGGGGGACTGGTTGGTCATCGCGTTCTCGATGATGTTGTCATAATCGATGGCGATGGCGATGGCCTTGCGGACCGCGGCAAGCTGCAGCACCGGGGTCTCCATGTTGTACCACGCGGTGGGCATGGTGGCGCAGAGCTGATAGGGCTCCTCGTCGATGTAGGTGGCGATGGGCAGGTCCTCCTCCAGCCAGAGGTTCTGGATGTTGGCGATGAACTGCTGGTTCACGTCAATCTGGCCCTCCTTGAAGGCGACCAGCGTGGCGTCGTTGTCGGCATAGATGCCGTGGGCGATGTACTTGGGGGTGGGCAGCTTGCCCCACATGGACTCGTCCTGTCCCCAGTAGTTGTCGTTGCGGACGAAGGCCACCAGCTGGTCGTTGGCGAAATAGGGGCCGTAGGGGCCGGTGTAGGCCGCGTCGTTGCCGGCGTCCTCGAGGATCTTGGCCGCGTCGCCGCCGTTGCGCTCAACCACGGTGTCGATCCAGGCCTTCTGGCAGATGTAGGTGCCGCTCACGAAGTCCAGCAGCTGCAGCGGGTTGACGGGCTTGCCGTCCTCGGTCTTGACGGCCTTGATGACCACAGCGCCGTCCACCGCTTCCACGGACTCAATGTAGGGCGCGAAGCCGTTGTAGGTGCTGTTCTTGACCTCAATGCCCACGTCCCAGGTCGCCACCACGTCGTCGGCGGTGACGGCGGTGCCGTCGTTCCACTTGGCCGCGGGATTAATCTTGACGGTCATCTCGGTCATGTCGTCGTTCCACACGTACTCGCCGTCAGCCAGCAGGGGATACAGCTGGCCGTCCAGCATGTTGTACATGTAGAGGGTCTCGAACATGATGGTGCGGGAGCCGCTGGCGTTGGCTGCCAGTGCCATCGCGTTGTTCATGTTGGCGCTCAGCGGATTGTGGCCGACGATCGGACCCCACTGCTGGCCGCCGAAGTACAGCGTCTCCTCGCGGGGCAGGTCGGTGACTTCGGCCACCGCGCCGATGGCGGTCAGCGCCAGCATCAGGGCGATAACCATGCACAGGAGCTTCTTCATGTGTCTTTCCTCCAATCTTGATTTGCTAAGTCCCGCAGGACCTATGCACATTGCCGGCCCGGCGCCCTGAACGCCGGGAGAAATGTTACAAGCGTGAAAATAACATTTCCGCAAACAAGTATAACACCGGGATAAATTCCTGTCAAGATTCTGCGCAATATTTTCCAACGGCATGATTGTTGTTTGTGCATATCGCGCACTGCTCTGTAAAATGGTTTTATAAATGTAATAATCCGGGCACGGGCGTATTGACGAATATGACAAAATGAAGTATATTGTATAATATGGGAGCGAAGGGGCCTGAATCAATATTAAGCCCCCGCGCCGGGAGGAATCACGATGCGAAAGCTGTCACTGAATGGCGATTGGAATTTAACGGTTTCCGGCTGGGACCACGGGGTGTCCGCCACCGTGCCCGGATCGGTCTATCACGACCTGCTGGCCGCGGGCGAGATCCCGGACCCGTTCTGGCGGGACAACGAAAATGAAGCGCTGAAGCTGATGGAGCACGACTTCACCTACACCCGCGCCTTTGAGGTTCCGGAAGCGCTGCTGGCCTGCGACCGGGTGCTGCTGCGCTGCGAGGGCCTGGATACGCTGGCCCGGATCGCCGTCAACGGCGTGGAGGTCGGCTCGGCCGACAACATGCACCGGACCTGGGAATTTGACGTGAAGGACGCGCTTCGCCCGGGGGAGAATGCCATCGGGGTTGCCCTGCGCTCGCCCACGCGCTTTATCCGCGAAGCCTATGCCCAGAGCCGGGCCGACGGCTCCTCCGACGCCATGGTGGGCTTCCCCCACATTCGCAAGGCCCACTGCATGTTCGGCTGGGACTGGGGCCCGAGGCTGCCCGATGCCGGCATCTGGCGGGACATCGCCCTGTTGGGCATCGAAGCCGCCCGCATCGAGCAGGTGCGCATCCGCCAGAGGCACGAAAACGGCCGGGTGACCTGTGCCATCGAGACCGGCATCGATGGCCCGGCGGAGGGCCTGGAGGTGGGCGTGACCGTCACCGCCCCCGACGGGCAGACCTTTGAAGCCACGGGCTCCCGCTGTGAGATCGAAATCGACCGGCCCATGCTGTGGTGGCCCAACGGGCTGGGGGACCAGCCGCTGTACACCGTGCGGGTGGCGCTGCGCGACGGCGATATCGAGCTGGATTGCCAGGAAAAGCGCATCGGCCTGCGCACGCTGACCGTGAGCCGCAAGAAGGATCAATGGGGCGAGAGCTTCTGCCACACCGTCAACGGCGTGGACGTGTTCGCCATGGGCGCGGACTACATTCCCGAGGACAACCTGCTGCCCCGGGTGACCCCCGAGCGCACCCGCCGGCTGCTGGAGGACGCGAAGCTGGCCCACTTCAACTGCGTGCGCGTCTGGGGCGGCGGCTACTATCCCGACGACTGGTTCTACGACGCCTGCGACGAGCTGGGCCTGCTGGTCTGGCAGGACTTCATGTTCGCCTGCGCCGTGTACAACCTGACCGACGCCTTCGAGGCCAGCATCCGCGCCGAGTTCGTGGACAACATCCGCCGCCTGCGCCACCACGCCTCCCTGGCCCTGTGGTGCGGCAACAACGAGATGGAGCAGTTCGTGGCCGTGGGCGAGTGGGTGTCCAGCAAGCGCCAGGTGGCGGATTACATCAAGATGTATGAATACATACTGCCCCAGGTGCTGAAGGCCGAGGACCCGGACACCTTCTACTGGCCGGCGTCCCCCTCCAGCGGCGGCAGCTTCGACGAGCCCCAGGACCCGAACCGGGGCGACGTGCACTACTGGGACGTGTGGCACGGCCTGAAGCCCTTCACCGACTACCGCAACTACCTGTTCCGCTATGTGTCGGAATTCGGCTTCCAGTCCTTCCCCTGCATGGCCACCATCGAAAGCTTCACCCTGCCGGAGGACCGCAACGCCTTCTCCTATGTGATGGAGAAGCACCAGCGCAACGCCTCCGCCAACGGGCGCATCGCCAGCTACCTGTCCCAGATGTACAAATATCCCGCCACGCTGGACGCCTTCGTCTACGCCTCCCAGCTGCTCCAGGCCCAGGCCATGCAGTACGGCGTGGAGCACTGGCGGCGCAACCGGGGCGACAACCGCTGCATGGGCGCGGTGGTCTGGCAGCTGAACGACTGCTGGCCGGTGGTCAGCTGGGCGTCCATCGACTACTACGGCCGCTGGAAGGCGCTGCACTACTACGAGAAGCGCTTCTTCGCGCCGGTGCTGATCTCCTGCCACGAGGAGGGCGTCCTGTCCCAGAACACCAACGTCAACGCCGAGCCCTTTGATCTGAAAAAGACCGCCCGGCTGAACGTCAGCAACGAGACGCTGAAGCCCTTCAACGGCGTGGCCCGGTGGTCGCTGCGCCGTCCCGACGCCTCGGTGATCCGGGAGGGCCGCTTCGACGTCTCCGTTCCCCCGATGTCCGCCCTGTGGCTGGAGGAGCAGGATTTCCACGACGAGGACACCTTTGGCTGCTACTACGCCTACGAGCTGCTGGATGAAGCCGGGGCCCGCGTGGGCGGGGGCAGCGTGCTGTTCTGCCCGCCCAAGCACTTCAATTTCGTCGACCCGCGGCTTGAAGCCCGCATTGAGGGGGATGAGGTCGTCGTCACCGCGGGAGCCTATGCCCGCAGCGTCGAGCTGCAGTGCGGCCCGGACGTGCTGCTGGAGGACAACTTCTTCGACATGAACGCCGGGGAGAGGCGCGTGCGCATCCTGCGCGGCGCTCCCGCCAGCGTCACCGCCCGGAGCGTCTACGACATCCGGTAAATCTGACCCGACGGCAACCTGCCGCCACAACCAACAACCTGCAATGGAGGAATCATTCCATGGATATCAACAAAATCAGAGCGATCATCGCCCGGATGACCCTTGAGGAGAAGGCCGGCCTGTGCTCCGGCGCGGATTTCTGGCACACCAAGGCCGTGGAGCGCCTGGGCATCCCCGCCACGATGGTCTCCGACGGCCCCCATGGCCTGCGCAAGCAGGACGAGGCCGCCGACCACCTGGGCATGAACGACAGCATCGAGGCCGTCTGCTTTCCCGCGGGCTGCGCCACCGCCGCCTCCTTCGACCGGAACCTGATCCGGCGCATGGGCGAGGCCATCGGAGATTCCTGCCAGCACGAGAAGCTCTCCGTGGTGCTGGGCCCCGCGGTGAACATCAAGCGCTCGCCGCTGTGCGGCCGCAACTTCGAGTACCTCAGCGAGGACCCCTATCTGGCGGGAGAGATGTCCGCGGCCTTCATACAGGGCGTGCAGAGCCGGAACGTGGGCACCTCCATCAAGCACTTCGCCGCCAACAACCAGGAGCATCGTCGCATGAGCTCTTCCTCGGATATGGACGAGCGCACCCTTCGGGAGATCTACCTACCCGCCTTCGAGACGGCAGTGAAGAAGGCCCAGCCCTGGACCGTGATGTGCAGCTACAATCGCGTCAACGGCGTGTACGCCTCGGAAAACCGCTGGCTGCTGACCGACGTGCTGCGGAACGAGTGGGGCTTCGAGGGCTACGTCATGTCCGACTGGGGCGCGGTGGCCGACCGGGTCAAGGGCGTCCACGCGGGCCTGGATCTGGAAATGCCCGCCTCCGGCGGCGTCAACGACGCGAAGATCGTCAAGGCCGTGCGGGAGGGCCGCCTGGACGAAAAGGACGTGGACCTGGCCTGCGAGCGGATACTGAACATCGTCTACCGCTACGCTGAGAACGCGAAGCCGGAAACCCCCTGGGACAAGGAGGCGCAGCACGACCTGTCGGCCCGGATCGCCGCCGAGTGCATGGTGCTGCTGAAGAACGACGGGAACCTGCTGCCCCTGGACAAGTCGGACGCCGTCGCCTTCATCGGCGAATTTGCCGTGCTGCCCCGCTTCCAGGGCGGCGGCAGCAGCCATATCCACTGCTTTAAGAAGACCGGCGCCATGCAGGCCGCCGAGGGCCTGAACGTCAAATACGCCCAGGGCTATGACGTGGCCGCCGACATTGCCACAGACGCCATGATCGCCGAGGCTGTGGAGCTGGCGCGGGCCGCGAAGGTGGCCGTGGTGTTCGCGGGACTGCCGGACGCCTATGAATCCGAGGGCTACGACCGCACCCACATGCGCATTCCCGATTGCCAGACCCGGGTGATCGAGGCCGTGGCCGCGGCCAATCCCAACACCGTGGTGGTGCTGTACAACGGCGCGCCGGTGGAAATGCCCTGGATCCTCAAGGTGGGCGCCGTGCTGGAGGCCTATCTGGGCGGACAGGCCGTGGGCCTGGCCACCGTGCGGGTGCTGTACGGCGACGCGAATCCCTCCGGCCACCTGGCCGAGACCTTCCCCCTGCGGCTGCAGGATACCCCCTGCTACCTCTACTACGGCGGCGAGGGCAATACCGCCGAGTACCGGGAGGGCGTGTTCGTGGGCTACCGCTACTACGACAAGCGGGAGATGGACGTGCTGTTCCCCTTCGGCCACGGCCTGTCCTACACCACCTTTGAATATTCCAACCTGCGCCTGAGCGCGAATCACATGAAGGATGACGAAGCCCTGACGGTTACCGTCACCGCGAAGAACACCGGCCGCCGCGTCGGCAAGACCGTGGCGCAGCTGTACGTGCGCGCCGGGGCGGGGGAAATCATCCGCCCGGTGCGGGAGCTGAGGGGCTTTGAAAAGGTCAAGCTGAAGCCCGGCGAGGAAAAGGAGATCACCTTTACGCTGGATCGGCGGGCCTTCGCCTACTGGAGCATGGCGCTGCATGACTGGCATGTGGAGACCGGCGACTACACCGTTGAGATCGGCCAGTCCAGCCGCAGCATCGACGTGAGCGCCCCGGTGCGGGTGGAATCCACGGTTCAGGTGCCGGTGCGCTACGACGAAAACAGCATCTTTATGGACATTATGAAGGACCCCCAAGCGGCGCAGGCCCTGAAGCCCCTGACGGACGCCCTGAGCGCGGTGTTCCGTCCCAATGCCGACGAGGATTCGCCCGCCGCCGAGGCCATCTCCAACGAGATGACTGCCGCCATGTTGAATTACCTGCCCCTGCGCGGCATGCTGTCCTTCGCCGGCGACCAGCTGCCGGCGGGAGTCCTGGAGCAGATACTGGAGCGCTTGAACGGCTGATCTTTCGAGGCTTTCGCGTGGCGGCAACCTGCCGCCACGCGAGCATACCCCCGTAGCGGCGGCAACCTGCCGCCACGCGAACATCCATATTCTGTGAGGAGAGATACCCATGGCTCAATTTCCATCTGATTTTATATGGGGCGTGGCCTGCGCCTCCTACCAGTGCGAGGGCGGCTGGGACGCCGACGGCAAGGGCCCCAATATCTGGGATGACTTCTGCCATCGCGCCGGCGGCAGCACCGTGAAGAACAACGACAACGGCGACGTGGCCTGCGACAGCTATCACCGCTATCCCGAGGACATCGCCTTGATGAAGCAGCACAACATCCGCGCCTATCGCTTTTCCATCAGCTGGGCGCGGGTGATGCCCGACGGCGACGGAGCGCTGAACGAGGCGGGGCTGGCCTACTATGACGACCTTGTGAACCGGCTGCTGGAAAACGGCATCGAGCCGATGGTGACGCTGTTCCACTGGGACCTGCCCAGCGCGCTGCAATACCGGGGCGGCTGGCTGAACCGGGAGATGGTGGACATCTTCGCCCGCTACGCCGGGGTCATCGCGACCCGCTTCAAGGGCCGTGTGAAGAAGTACATGACCATCAACGAGCCCCAGTGCATCGCCCTGGGCTATTACACCGACACCATGGCCCCCGGCTGGCGCTGTCCGGACGAGGACGTGGCCCGGGTGTTCCACATCATCGCCCTGGCCCACAGCGCGGCCCAGCGGGCCATCAAGGCCGTGGACCCCGAGGCGCTGGTGGGCCTGGTGCCCTGTGGCCGGCTGTGCTATCCCCGGGAGGAGACCCCGGAGAACATCGAGAGCGCCTATCGGGCCAGCTTTGACCTGACCCAGCGCTGGGCCTTCAACTTCAACATCATCATGGACAGCGTGGTGCTGCGCCGCTACGACGATTCCGCCCCCGAGGCGGTCAGGCGGTTTGCCGCCACCATCCCCCAGAGCGACTGGGAGGCGATGGAAACCCCGGATTTCATCGGCGTTAACGTCTACAACGGCACCATGGTGGACGCGGCGGGGAACGACGTGGACTGCTATCCCGGCTTCCCGCGTACGGCCTGCAAGTGGCCCATCACCCCCGAGGTGATGCACTACGGCCCGATGTACCTGTACCGGCGCTACGGCCTGCCGATGATCATCAGCGAGGACGGCCTGTCCTGCAACGACATCATCTTCCGGGACGGCCAGGTCCACGATCCCAAGCGCATCGACTTCCTGCACCGCTACCTGACCGAGCTGTCCAGGGCCATCGCCGGGGGCGTGCCGGTGAAGGGCTATATGCAGTGGAGCTTCCTGGACAACTTCGAGTGGGCCAGCGGCTATGACGAGCGCTTTGGCCTCATCTATGTGGACTATCCCACCCTCAGGCGCATCCCCAAGGATTCCGCCCGCTGGTACGCGAATGTCATCGCCACCAACGGTGCCTGCCTGGAGGAGGGCTGACGAAAGGAAGTGCTCAGCATGGCAATCCAGCCCATTCGCGTCGGCGTGGTCGGCTCTGGCATGATCAGCCGGATCTACCTTGAAAACATGACCCGGCGCTTCAATATCCTGGAGGTGGGCGGCGTCAGCTCGGCCCACCTTGAAAACGCGAAGCGCCGCGCCGACGAATTCGGCCTGCCGGCGCGGACCTTTGAGGCGCTGCTGGCGGACGCCTCCATCGACATGATCGTCAACCTGACGCCCGCACCGGCCCACGAGGCCATCATCCGTCGGGCGCTGGAGGCGGGGAAGCACGTCTACACCGAAAAGGTGATGACCACCAGCCACGAAAGCGCCCGGGCGCTGGCGGACCTGGCGGCCGGGAAAGGCCTGTGGCTGGGCTCCGCGCCGGACACCTTTCTGGGCGCGGCGCTGCAGACTGCGCGGCGGGCCATCGACGACGGCCTGATCGGCGAGGTGACCTCCTTCGCCTTCGCCGCCAACCGGGACAACAACTTCCTCACTCCCTTCTTCCGCTTCCTGAACCTGCCCTTCGGCGGCGTGGCTTATGACTATTCGGTCTACTACTTAACGGCGCTTTGCGCCCTGCTGGGGCCGGTGGCGCGGGTGGCGGCGGCGGTGCGCGCGCCCTATCCCACCCATACGGATATCGATCCCCGGTCGGCGACCTTCGGCCAGAGCATCGAAACGCCCAACGAGAGCGAGATCAGCGCGGTGCTGACCCTGAGAAGCGGCGTCAGCGGCACGGCCCACGTGAACGCGGACAGCGTGATCGAGGACAAGCACTTCTTCGCCATCTACGGCACGAAGGGCATACTCTACCTGCCCGATCCCAACGGCTTTGGCGGCGAGGTTCGCCTGCAGCCCAACTGGGCCTACGACCAGTCGCCCGCGCCGGTCCGGGTGTTGGAATGCCCCTTCGGCTACCGGGACAACAGCCGCGGCGTCGGCCCCGCCGAGCTGGCCTGGTCCATCCGCGCCGGACGCCCTGCCCGGGCGGGCGCGGACATGGCCTGCCACGTGCTGGAGGTGATCGACGGCATCATCGAGAGCGGCCGCACGAACGCCTTTGTGTCCATCGACTCCGATTTTGCCATGCCCCGCCCCCTGGAGGTTCCCACGGCGGGGGAGGAGAATAGTATACGGGGGTAAATACTGATTTGTCGCGGGCTTACGCCCGTTTGAAGGGGGACAGGTCCCCCTTCAATACATCCTCCTCAGATTTGCCTGAAATCGCAGGCGATTTCCGGGCGGCAAATCTGCAAGGAAGCCTTTTTTGCTCTGGTCGACAGGCTC
>JAFWEL010000112.1 GCA_017512905.1 Clostridia bacterium | reverse complement strand
GTTAGTCCTTTAGGGCGACACGAAGTTAGTCCTTTAGGGCGACACGAAGTTAGTCCTTTAGGGCCGCTACAACTCGTACGTTATCGATATGTTCGCGGCAGCCGCCATTCCTGTTCCCTGTTCCCTGTTCCCTGTTCCCTGTTCCCTGTTCCCTCGTCTCCCCGACAAATCAGAGTTTTCCAAATGTAGGGGCGGCGTTGCGCCGCGAAGCAAGTCCTTTAGGGCGCCGCCCGCCAGGTACAACGAAACGCAACGTACAAGACGGGCGCCGCTAATCGGTATCGCGCGCGCTTCCCGCGCACGTGATGGCGCCCCTACAGCAGGGTCTCATTTGCCCGACAAATCAGAATCTGCCTATGCCTGAACAGCTATGGGCAACCCTTTTAATTATATCATTAATCCCGCCTTTGCACAAGCAATAATTCTCTCTGGACATCCCCGTCGCCATGGGGTATAATAGCCCCGTAAATCACCGCGAAGGAGTGACGGCGCATGATTCGTCCAATTGTCAGGGACACCTTCTTTCTCGGCCAGAAATCGGACCCGGCAACCACGGCGGACCGCGCCGTTGGCCGTGACCTGCGGGACACGCTGGCCGCCCACCGGTCCGGCTGCGTCGGCATGGCCGCCAATATGATCGGCGTGAAGAAGCGGGTGATCGTCGTCAGCCTCCCCCCGGCCGACCTGGTGATGTACAACCCAGCCATCGTCCTGCGGGACACCCCCTACGAGGCCGAGGAGGGCTGCCTGTCCCTGGACGGAACGCGCAGGGCTACGCGCTATCAGAACATCACCGTGGAATACCGGGACGAGGCATGGCAAAAGCGACGCCAGCGCTATTCCGGCTGGATCGCCCAGATCATCCAGCACGAGCTGGATCACCTGGAGGGGATCGTCATCTGACCGGATTGTTAAATATCTCATCCCGCCTCTCAGCCTATGGACAAACCGCTGTCAAATATGGTATAATTCTAAACTGTCAGCGGCGGTGTTTTGCGCCAATGTAGCTCAGTTGGCAGAGCAGCGGTTTCGTAAACCGCAGGTCAAGGGTTCGAGTCCCTTCATTGGCTCCATGACAACGAGGTGTAGCGCAGTTTGGTAGCGCGTTTGGTTCGGGACCAAAAGGTCGCAGGTTCAAATCCTGTCACCTCGACCAAAAACCGGGCAAGAAAGTCCTTTCTTGTCCGGCTTTTTTCTACCCTTTGCACAAAATTACCCGATTTTAACGGATAGTGGACATTTCGGATGCAACCGGATTGCAACGGATATTGTTTGATAGAGTTACATGATATCCGGTCTCCGAGACAGAACCGGTTTTGGTCGGACATTTTGGCTGCCGCCAAGAGGCCGTTATCCCTTTTTTGGAATACGACAATCACGGTTTATTGCTCATTTTGGCATCGGGCTAAAGGGTCGAATAAAGCGATAACCAAATAACGGATAAAGTAACATAGGAGCAGACCTGCGATGATTGAATCGCAGGTCTGCCTGTCTGTGGTTGCAGCTTTCTATCGTGATGATTAGTTGCTTGTAATGGCCCTCTCAATAAACGGAAGGACAATTTGATCCAGATCTTGGCACAACCGCTCCGGATTTGTAATCATTGCTTTTTGTTTCCATTCAACAAGTGTATCGCGGTTCAGGCTTACAATTCAACGACCATTTCCCCAATGGCTTTTCTTGGGGTATGGTGATTCACTGAGCCTTCCGCCGGATAGCCCACATCCAGAAGAAAACTGACGCAGACGTTCTCCGGCAGCCCCATCACGTCATGAATCTGCGTGGCATTGAAACCCCTCGCCCACAGCGTGCCGAGGCCAAGCTCTGTCGCCATGTACATCATCTGCGTTCCGACGATGCAGGCATCCATCTCACCGCCATCGTAGTCCTCGCCAAAGGTCTGGGGCGTGTTCTTCCAACTCTTGTCCTTGTCGTAGCACACCATGAGAACGACGGGAGCGCCATAGGTCATGCGCGTCACAGTGGACAGCTTTGCGCGGGCCTCTTCACTCTTGACCACATAGACCCTCTGGGGCTGATAATTGCATGCTGTCGGAGCAATGCGTCCCGCCTCAAGAATCTGGCTGATCTTTTCATCTTCCACAGGTTTCGGGTCGAATTGCCGAACGGAATACCGTTCCCGGCACAAATCCATAAAGCTCATTTCTGTACCTCCTTGATCTTATGAACCAGCCGCGTACCGGCGTCGCGGGCGTTTCGCAGATCGCTTGTAAACTTCTGATCGTGCAATGCCTTCTTGCGGGCGGCAGGCTCCCGGAAGGCGGCGTTGAAGCGCTCGCTGTCGTTATACTGGAAGGTGTCGTAGGAACAGACGACCTCCGGCTTCACGCCGAAGCACCCCTCCAGGTACCAGCTGTTCAGTTCCAGCGGCTTGCCCATGAACTGCTCGGTTTGTTCTTCGTTGGCGTTCATGGTGTAGATCAGCGCGGTGGGTATCATCTTCGGCGAATGGCCGGGATACTGCAGCCGCTCCCAGAACAGCCGCAACTGGGCAGACACGTTGCAGTAGTAGATGGGACTGGCGAACACGATGCCGTCCGCGTGGAAGGTGTCCCTGAGCAGATCGGAAACCTCATCCTTGATCCGGCATCCCAGGTCGTCCCGATTCTTCTCCATCTGACAGGCGAAGCAGCTCATGCAGCCCTTGAAGGCGTAATCGTACAGTCGAATGACCTCCACCTCCGCGTCCGGCGCGGCGCTCTTTACGCCTTCGATGAAGGCATCCAGCATCTGGTCGGTGTTCTTGCCCTTGCGCGGGCCTCCGTTCACGGCAACGATCTTCATATCGAAAAGCCTCCTCAGATGATGTGCATTTCCTTCAGGAATTCCTCCGGCAGGCGCAGGCGCTCCCGCACCAGCGTGCCCGCCTGGGCCTCCTTCGCCTTTTCTACCAGGCGCGCACCCAGCTGGCGGCAGTTTTCCAGGTCGATGGGGAACTGCTTCTCCCGGCGCTCGTATTTGTGCTCGGCGTTGAACAGGTTGGCGGCGTAAAGGTCATAGTTGTTGAACTGGCAGGTATCATAGGCATAATAGCTCTCGGAATATCCGAACATCCGGCGCAGCTCGCTCTCATTCATGGCCAGGGCGGTGTTTCCCCTGAGGAAGGGCTCGCTGGCGTTCATGGTGTAGATCATGGCCGTAGGGATGATCCTGTCCAGCTTGATGGGCCGATAGCCCTCGCTGTCCACCTCGTAGGTGTCAATTGGAAACATCAGCCGCTCCATGAATGCCCGCACGTCGCCGGTGGCGAAGCCGTAATAGATCGGGGTGCCGATGATGATGGCGTCGGCCTCGATGCACTTGTTCAGCGTTTCGGTCAGCTCATCCTTGTAATAACAGACTTTCGTGTCGTATTTCTTCTTGCTATGGCAGGCATAGCAGCTCATGCAGCCCTTGAATTTCATGGTTTCCAGGTGAATGAGCTCAGTCTCAGCGCCCGCGGCTGCCGCCCCTTCCAGCGCGGCCTGGCACAGCTGGGCGGTGTTCCACCTCCTGCGGGGAGAACCGTTGATCGCAATAACCTTCATCTTCTCTACCTCCGAAAAAGAACTTGCGTTTTATCCTGACATCTGCTATTATACCAAACAGATAAAACATAAACAAGTACTAATATTTTTCTTAGTATGGAGGCAGTCATGAGCAGCAGTCAGGAACACATCGAAATGAAGGAAATGCTGAAGCGCGGCGAGGAGGTCTGTCCAGTGCGGTATGTGCTTTCGATCATTGGGCAGCGCTGGAAGATCCCGATCCTCTGGCACCTGGCAGATGAGAAGCGCCCGCTTCGATTCAGTGAGCTGCGGCGGGACATTCCCGGCATCAGCGATGTCATGCTTTCCAAGGCGCTGCGTGAACTGGAGGAGGACGGGCTGATCGTAAGAAAAATGTACCCCATTGTGCCGCCCAGGACGGAGTACACGCTCAGTAAACGAGGCGAAGCGCTCACACCGGTGCTGCTGGCGATTCATGCCTGGGGAGAGGAACAGATTCAGTATGAATTGAGGTTATTGTGAGAGTTAAAGAGGAAACTTCAAAGGTCTCGTCACGTCTGCGTTTCCTTTGCAAGTTGCCCCCACGTCGGCCCCTGTAGTGGGCTCGGCGCTGGGATGGCCACGTGTCGGACTGGATCAGAAAGCCCGCGACAGGGCAAACGTTGGGCTCACGTGGGGAGAAAAGAGGCGACACCCCATCAAAGTGCCGCGTGGTGCGGAACGATGACGGGGTGTCACCGATAATGGTTTATTAGCTGCTTCTCTCAAAAAAACTCCGATGACAGGCGCATCGGAGGCCAACTGCTTATTCTTCTTTGGCTAAGAGTTCCTGCATGTCCGTTCTCAGGTCTGCCAAGGTATACCTCCGCATCTCATCCTCCATCGCGTTCTGGATGGTTTTCAGTTTGTCGTCCAGCAATGCGTGGATGTTGCGGCCCACCGGGCAGGCAGGGTTCGGCGCTTCATGGAAGCGGAACAGGTCTCCACCCTCCACCGGCTCGATGGCCTGATAGACGTCGAAGAAGGTGATTTCATTGAGGGGACGATTGACGGTGATGCCGCCCGTGCCTCTGGCAACGGTGATCAGTCCGGCTTTTCTCAACTGAGAGAGTATGTTTCTGATAATGACGGGATTGGTGTTGATGCTGCCCGCAAGGAATTCGCTGGTCACCTTGTAATCATCCTTGAAGACATCCACACAGGTGAAGATGTGCAGCGCGACTGTGAACCTGCTGGATATCTGAATTATCACCCCTCCAATTCCCGTCATTGTTCTGCATAATAGCCCCATGACCACAGATGTTCTTAAGGCACCTGTGGTCATGGCTTGTCTGCATTCTTTCTGGAGGGTTACAGCGCCTTGGCGAATTCGCGGATCTCCGCAAGCTTGGCTTCGGAGCCGTTCTCATCGCCCGCGGCGGTGATGACGCCCTTGTCCTCAATGCCCATGAAGGCGAGCATGTTCCTGTAGGTCGCGATCGCGCCCTCAAAGGGATTCGGAGACGCGGAGCTCAGCAGCAGCGCGGCCTTCGTCGCCTTCGGGGGCTTGCCGATGGCATAGACCCTCTGGATCGCGGCGGAGAGCTGGGCCGTCATGTCGAAGTAGTAGATGGGGGAGGCGAACACGATCATGTCGCAGTCCTGATAGGCGGGCATGACCTTCTCCATGTCGTCCTTCTGGACGCACTTGCCCTCGCCCTTGCCATGACAGTATTCGCAGGCAAGACAGCCGTTGATCTTCAGCTTGCCGACCTGGATGGTCTCGACCTCATGCCCCGCGGCCTTCGCGCCCTCGGCAAAGGCCTCGACCATCGCGGCGGTGTTCTGCTTCCTGGGGCTTCCGTTCAGTATGGTGATCTTCATGATGTATTCCTCCTTTATTCTCTTCCACAGGCGTGGATTATAGCTGTCGTTCCCTGTTCACGCTCTGTTAAACTTCTCCTTGGGTTGCTTGCATCGCGGGCAGCGCCAGTCCTCGGGCAGGTCCTCAAAGGCCACGCCGTCGTGCTCGGCAGGATCGTAGACGTAGCCGCAGATGGAGCAGACGTACTTGCCCGTGCCCTGAGCGGCGGAGAAGTCCACATCGGCATACACGGTCGGCACCGGATTGTCCAGGTCGATCACTCGGTTGGCCTCCAGGTTTTCATAGCCCTGGGGCGTGTGGGTGCCCATGTAGACGGTGGGATGGCTGCGCACAAATTCCCGCACCCGATCCAGCGTCACGCGGGATTCAGACAGATCGTCGAACACGACGGACACCTTGTTCTCATACAGAGCCTCGTCCACATAGGTGATATCTGCATGGAACATGTAGAACAGGCCGTCCTTTTCGATGATTACGACGCTGTTGCCCACAGTATGGCCCTTCGCCCTGACCATATAAACCCCGTCCATGATCTTCTGGCTTTCGGGGAAGTTATAGTAGGGGCCGTCGGTGTACTTCACCGGAACAAGATTGTCCACGCCCTGCAATTCCTCCGCGCCCAGTTCGTCCGCGTTCACATAGACCTTCGCGTTGGGAAACAGGCCAATGCTGCCTGAGTGGTCGCTGTGCCGATGCGTCAGCAGTATCTTCGTCACCTGCTCCGGCTGATAGCCCATGGTCTTGAACGCGGTCATGTAGTCGGAGATGGCGTAGCCCGTGAAGCCCATAGCCTTTTCATCCGGCACTTCCTCTGGCACGGCATCGGTGAAGCCGGTATCCAAAAGGATGACCTCGTCCCCCGTATCGATCAGGTAATTTTGCAAACTTCCGCGATAGCGGATGTTGGGATCGAACTTGTCCATGCCCTCCTCTCCGCCGAAAGCGAAGGGCTGGGTGTAAAACCCGTCTTTTCTGAATTTAACCGCCTTGATTTCCATATTGCAGTCCTCCTTTGCTATTCAAAGAGCGCTTTATACGCGCCATAGCCCTGGGTCTCCATCTCATCAAAGGGGATAAAGCGCAGCGCAGCGGAATTGATGCAGTAGCGCAGACCGCCGCGCTCGGCGGGGCCGTCGTTGAACACATGCCCCAGATGGGAATCGGCTCCCGCGCTTCGCACCTCGGTGCGAACCATGAAGTGAGACATATCCCTCTTCTCCCTGACGGCATTCTCCGTAATGGGGCGCGTGAAGGCAGGCCAGCCGCAGCCGGAATCGTATTTATCCAGCGAGGTAAACAGCGGCTCGCCGCTGACCACGTCCACATAGATGCCCCTTTCAAAGAAATCGTCGTATTCGCCGGCGAAAGCCCGCTCTGTAGCCGCGTTCTGGGTCACGTCCCATGCAAGGTCGCCAATGCGTTTGCGCAATTCATCCCGTGTTTCCATATCTTCCTGCCGATCCATTCTCATCCCCCTCCTAAAGCGACTGGCTTAAACCTCCCCCGTACACCTGCGTGCATAGGCCTTGAGGATGGAAAAGGTTCCCTCGCTGACATCATGCTCAATTCGACATGCGTCATCCTCCGCAATCCGGGGATCGACGCCCAGCCGAATCAGCGCCTTTGTGAAAAAGCGATGCTTCTCATAGACCTCTTCGGCAATCGCCTTCCCGGCATCTGTCAGGCGAAGCGCCTTGTCATCGCCGATGATCAGATAGCCTTCATTCTCCAGCGCGTGTACCGCCACGCTGACGCTGGGCTTGCTGACGCCGAGCTTCTGTGCCAGATCGACGGAACGCGCCACGACCTTCTTCTCCTGAACCATCAGCACGGCTTCCAAGTAGTTTTCGCTTGAAGTCGTCAACGACTTACTTGAATGATGCTTCATGATTAACCCTCCGGGCATTTGCGCCGCTCCGTCGATCTTATTTAAATTCTCTTATTTCAGTTTCCACGCCAAATCGTTCAGGAACAGCTGCTGCTCCAGCGCCTCGACGGTGGTGTCCTTCGTGATGTGCACGAACTCGATGTCCATCATCCGCGCCCAGTCCTTCATCTGCTCGGCGGTCACGTCGTAGGAAAGCACGGTGTGGTGCGCGCCGCCCGCGGCGATCCAGCACTCCACGCCGGTGGTCAGGTCCGGGAAGGCCTTCCACATGACCCGGGCCACGGGCAGGTTCGGCATGGGCAGTATGGGCTTGACGCACTGGATGTCCTGCACGATCAGACGAAGCCTGCCGCCCATGTCAATGAGGCTCACCACGATGCCGGGGCCTTCGTGTCCCTCGAACACCAGCCGGGCCGGGGGCTCGCGGTCGCCGATGCCCAGCGGATGCACCTCGATGCGGGGCTTCTCCGCCGCCACGCTGGGGCAGACCTCCAGCATGTGCGCGCCCAGGCTGTACTTCGCGTCCGGCTCCAGGTTGTAGGTGTAGTCCTCCATGAAGGCGGTGCCGCCGGTCATACCCTCGCTCATGGCCTTCATGATGGCGGTCATGGCGCTGACCTTCCAGTCGCCCTCACCGCCGTAGCCATAGCCCTGGGCCATCAGGTGCTGGCTGGCCAGGCCGGGCAGCTGCTTCATGCCGTAGAGATCCTGGAAGGTGTTGGAAAAGGCCATGCAGCCCTCGGCGTCCAGCATCTTCTTCATGGCGATCTCTTCCCGGGCCTGATAGCGCACGGTGGCGATGTCGTCGGTGTTCAGGGTGTACTCGCGGCAGTAGGTCTCCATCAGCGCGTCGATCTCCGCCTCGGTGACCTCGTCCATGGTCTTGACCAGCTTGCCCACCGGCCAGGTGTTCACCTGCCAGCCTAGCTTGATCTGCGCCTCCACCTTGTCGCCCTCGGTGACGGCCACCTCGCGCATGTTGTCGCCGAAGCGCATGACCTTGAGGCCCTTGGAGAACGCCACGCCCACCGCGGCGCGCATCCAGCTGCCGATCCGCTTCTGGACGTCCTCATCCTCCCAGTAGCCGGCGATGACCTTCCGGGGCATCCGCAGCCGGGCCGCGATGAAGCCGTGCTCCCGGTCGCCGTGGGCGGCCTGGTTCAGGTTCATGAAGTCCATGTCGATCTCTTCGTTGGGGATGGAGCGGTTGTACTGGGTGGCGAAGTGGCAATAGGGCTTCTGCAGGTTCGCAAAGCCGTTGATCCACATCTTGGACGGGCTGAACGTGTGGCACCAGGTGATGATGCCCGCGCACTTCGGGTCGTAGTTGGCCTCGCGCACCACGTCGGTGATCTCTTTGTTGGTCTTGGCGGTTACCTTATACACCAGCTTGCAGGGCAGGTTGCCGGAGGCGTTCAGCTTGTCGGTCATCTCCTGGGCGCGGGTCGCCACGGTCTCAAGCACCTCGGGGCCGTACAGGAACTGACTGCCCACCACAAACCAGAATTCATAATCCTTAAGCATGGTAAACTCTCCTTGTCGTTGTTCTATCCCAGTGCCACGTCCAGCACCATCATCAATACAAAGCCCAGCGCGAAGGCCACGGTGCCCACGTTGGAGTGCTCGCCCTCTGACATCTCCGGGATCAGCTCCTCCACCACCACGTAAAACATCGCGCCCGCGGCAAAGGCCAGCAGGTAGGGGAGTATGGACACCACCGCGCTGGCGGCGGCGATGGTGATCAGCGCCGCGATGGGCTCCACGACGCCGGACAGCACGCCGTACCAGAAGGTCTTCCCCTTCGGCATGCCCGCCGCCCGCAGGGGCATGGACACGATGGCCCCCTCCGGAAAGTTCTGCAGCGCGATGCCCAGCGCCAGCGCGAAGGCCGCCGCTTGGCTCACACCCGTCTCTCCCGCGACCCAGCCCGCGTAGACCACGCCCACGGCCATGCCCTCGGGGATGTTGTGCAGCGTCACCGCCAGGATCAGCTTTGTTGTGCGCTTAAGGCTGCTTTTCGGGCCCTCGGACTGCTCATCCATGTGCATGTGGGGCGTCACGTTGTCCAGCAGCAACAAAAAGCCAATGCCCACCAGAAATCCCACGGCGGCGGGAATGAAAGACAGCTTTCCCATTTGCTCCGCACCTTCCAGCGCGGGCTGCAGCAAACTCCAGAAGGAGGCCGCCACCATCACGCCCGCGGCAAAGCCGGTGAGCATCCGCTGAACGCCGTCGGAGATCTGATCCTTCAGCACGAACACCATCGCCGCGCCGAGGCTGGTTCCCAAAAAGGGCAGCAGTATGCCCATCCAAACCTGTGCGTTCATGTCAAATCCCTCATTCGCAATCAGCTGCGCCTGCCCTTTTCAGGCACCCAGAAATGCCACTTCGGAGCCTTGGGCATGGGCTCGTGCTTCACAAGCGCCCGGATGACCCGGCGATGGGTGATACAGCAGCAGACAAGCAGTACGGCAACGACGATCAGTATAACGGTTCCTGCGCTCATATACTTTACCCTCTCTTTTCAACCCTCGACCTTTTTGTTCAGATAGTCGTTCAGCTTATCCACCAGCTCGTTGACGTCCTGCCCGTGGGCCGCGCAGCCCATCTCCAAACTCTCCATCTGGCTGAAGGGGCAGCCAAAGCAGTGCATCCCATATTCCATCAGGATAGGCGCCATTGTCCGGTCGATTTCCATGACCTGTCCGATACTCATTTCTTTGGTAATCATGCTCTAACCCTCCGTTATTTCTCACAGCAGCGCCTTCACGCACGCCTCCACCTCCGCCATGTCGGCGGTGGGCTCGAAGCGGGCCACGACATTGCCCTGGCGGTCGACGATGAACTTGGTGAAGTTCCACTTGATGTCCGGCTTGCTGGCCCAATCCGGGTCCGCCTCGGAGAACATCTTCTCCAGCAGCGCCCTGTACTGGTGGTCCTGGAAGCCCTCAAAGCCCTTCTGGGACTTGAGGTAGGTGTACAGCGGCAGCTCATTTGGGCCGTTGACGTCGGCCTTCTTCATCTGCGGAAAGGTGGTATTGTAGTGGACGGTGCAGAATTCGTGGATCTCGTCGTCCGAGCCGGGGGCCTGGCCGCCGAACTGGTTGCAGGGGATGTCCACGATCTCCAGCCCCTGGTCGTGATAGTCCCGGTACAGCTGCTCGATGGGCGCGTACTGCGGGGTGAAGCCGCAGCCGGTGGCGGTGTTCACCACCAGAATGACCTTGCCCCTGTAGTCCGAAAGGTTCAGTTCTCCGCCCTTGCCCGTCTTCAAAGTGTAATCATAGATCATTTTCTCGTCCTCCCCATTTTTGTAAGTGCTTTGTCCAACAGGGTTTTCAGCTGCATCAGCTCCTCCGTCGGCAGGTCGATGCAGCCGTTCATCTGCCCGGGTACCTCCAGTGCGCGGTCCCTCAGCGCCATCCCTTCCTCCGTCAACGACAGAAACAGCTTGCGCTCCCGGCTCTGGGGGTGGGTGCGCACGATCAGCCCCTGCTTCTCCAGGCGCTTCAAAAGCGGTGTCAGCGTCCCGGAATCCAGGCGCACGGTGTGGCCCAGCGCGCTCTCCGTCATGTCGCCCTGCTCCCACAGCACCATCATCACGATGTACTGCGTATAGGTCAGGCCCAGCGCTTCCAAGGGCCTCCTGTACTGGCGGATGACCTCCTTCGCGCAGGCGTACAGCGGAAAGCAGATTTGGTTGCGAAGGCGGATGCCATCACATCTTGCGTCGCTCTGAATGTTCTCCATCGTCATCTCCATCTTTGACGAAGGGGCTGGCGATGGATGTCGTCAGCCCCTTGCCCTCTTGCCTGTTCCTTACTTCTCAGCGGGTTCCCACTTGCAGCGGATGGGAGACACGATGGCGCCTTCCTTCTTCATCGCCGCAAAGGCCTTGTCGACCACCTTGCGGTCCAGCCCCGTCAGCTCCGCGACCTTGCCCGCGTTCAGCGGCTCGCCCGCCTTGCGCATGGCCTCAAGGATCATTTCCTTCTCATTCATTTCGCTCGCCTCATTCGCCCAGCTGCTCGATCAGGTAGTTCTCCATCCCGATCTCCTGCATCAGGCTCAGGTGCTGCCGCACCCAGTTGAAGTGATCCTGCTCGTCCACGATGAACTCCTGGATCATGCTGCGGGTCACGAAATCGTCCTCGAACATCGAAAGCGCCTTGCTCATCATGGGCAGCGCCTCGGCGGCGTCCTTGCAGTCGTACTCCAGCATTTCCTTGATGTCCGTGAACACGGGATACTCCTGCAGCTCCACCTTCGGGGTCACGCCCAGCTCGATCAGGCGGGCGTTCACCTTCTTGGCCTCGGCCCACTCCTCGTCGGATTCCGCCATGATCTTGTCCGCCAGCTTGCCGAAGCCGCGCTGCTTCAAAAGCTGAGCCTGAATGGAATGCTGCTGGGAATTGCCGAACCAGCCCTTTGCCAGCGCCTGCAGGAACTCGATTTTCGTCATTGTCTTTCCCTCCATATCATTTGATTGTGTGCAATCACAACTATTATTGTAATGATCGGTGGGAATAAATCAATTCAGAATGTTGCGAAATTTTCTCATTATGAGAAAAAACAGCGACATCCTGTCATTTGTTATTGGAAATAGATGTGCAGCGGCTCCGGCAGCGAGGCGTCGTACACCTCTGTCAGTGTTTCCCGGCTCACGGGGTATTTTCCCAGAATCCACTCGCAGGTGAGCATGACCGTGCCGAAGCCATATAGCCGCACGAGCATCTCCGTCTTCCTGTCCGGTCCATCAGGATCGGAAGTAGCCCGAATGCGATTCATCAGGGCGTTGAAGTGGATCTGGGTCATATACCGGATAAACGAATCGTATCCGTTCGTATTGGTGAGCAGATTGGCGAGGTATTGCCGCTGCTCATCGTAATAATTCGCCGCTTCTGAAAGGGACTGCCGCCAGTCCTTCCAGGTGCCGTCCTCCTGCTCCAGCAGCTTTTGCAGATCGCGGGCATAGTCCCAGGCGATGAGGTCGTACTTGTCCTTGAACTGCCGATAGAAGGTCGCGATGGAATATCCGCAGTTTTTCACGATATCCTGCACCGTGATCCTGTCGATGTCCCGTTCCTGCGCCAGCTCCCGAAAGGATTCCGCCAGCAGCTCCTTCGCTGTCTTCCGCTTCACCTGCGCACCTCCCCGCACATCATATACCCCATATTCTCACAAGCTCCCCAGTCTGTTCCCGCACCTGTTCAGCCAGCTCAACACATTTTCTCTTGCTGAGTCCCGCACGAGTTCCCACATTGACCAGTTCACGTAAATCAGGATTACGCCCATTTCCGTCTACGGTAGTCGTATGTTCACCGAAATACGTGCTGCTCCAGGTCAGGTCATAAGCAGGAGACAGATGCCAAAGATCCTTGGCGTCATCGTACAGGAATGAGAAATTCTTGGCATGGTCGTCGCGGTTATGAGAAAAGACATTAAAACACATGCGCAGGTAGAGCTGCCGCACATCCTCTGGATTATCCCGACAGATGATTTTTGTCAGCTTCATCAGTGTATGGTAATCCAGCGAAGGTGTACGCCAGTCCACCTCAAGAATCGCCGCTGCAGTCAGCATGTGCCTCCTTTGAAGGGCGCCGTCGGTCTTACGAATGCGGTCAAAGCGTTTCGCAGCAAAATACCCAACACAACGTCCGGAAGGTCTGATTTGTGTCTCCGGTACAATGATGCCGCAGGCTTCAGCGCAATCCATATAGGCCTTCTCCATGATGCCTGAATCCGGACGCTCTCTCGTAGCGGGAAACTTGATAATCCATTCGTCTGTCACCACTTTTGGCCTCGCTCCACCGCTGCTTCCGCCCATGATGAACAGCTTATCGAGTTCCTCTGTTTCCTCCTGATTGAGGATTGCTCTACAAGCCTCTGCCATTTCATCCAGGTCGGATGGTGAACTCTGGCCGGCCAGCGTCCAGGCAGGCCGATAGCACAACGCACCCATCCCTGCATCACCTACGATGCACAATCGTTGAAGAGGGGATACCTCCTCAGGATCGTAGCCCTGTCGCTGAAGCATTCGATCGACGAGCAACTGTCCCCAACTGTCCGGAAGACTGTCGGCAAAAACTCCGAACAGACCGTCAAATGTCAGTTTCTCCGGAACAAAGACACGGCTTTCCAGCGGAAGGGAAAACGGGCTGATCGGAAAGCCTGTCTCCAGCCACTTGGGTGAATATTCAAAAGCAACCCTGTGGTTGGCCGTCTCCGCCAACGTGCCCACGAGCTTCTCGCCAAGGCATACCAAGACACGTTCAACCTTTGCTTTCATCGATGACCTCCTCGATGCTTTCATAAACCACATTGTCAAACAGAGACCGAATCTCATTTTCACAGCCCAGCGCAATGGCGAGCTTCGTCAATGAAAGCAGCGAGATTTGTCCTGTTGTTTCAAATCGCTTTAGAGTGCCAAGACTTACCCCGCTCCTTTCGCTCAAGGCCTGTTGTGTCAACCGCCGCCGCTTTCGAATACCACGAATGCGCTTTGCGAGTGCGGCATCCATTTCCTCGGCTGTCTCCCATACATATTGGTTCATCAGAGCTCCTCCAAAATAGATCATATTTTAGCTACTGTTCGATATTTTATCTTATTCGTTTCATATATGATCTATTCCATCTTACCATATGCTGTTGTAAATATCAAGCTCTGAGCGCTTGAAACGCAGTCTGCTTTTCACTCGTTCAGCAGATCACACACTTCTTTTCCGATATATTCTCTCAGCTGACTGAAAAAGGCACTGCCATAACGGGCAGGTATCCTTTGTATTTCACGGGGATGCTTTGACAGTGTAAGAAAAAACTCTCCTCGCATCCCCGTGTACGGTGTGTGGCTATATGAGCTATTTGTCAGTATTCATTCATATCCCAGCGGGGATCGCCGGCCACGCGCATCGCATCCTCAAAGCTGCCGAAGGTCGCCGGGTCGTTCGCCTTTGGCCTACAATGCCACCACCAATGCTTTTGTGATCATCGAGTATAAGAACGACCGGAACTTTTCCGTTGTCGATCAGGGATACAGCTACATTGCCACGCTGCTCAATCACAAGGCGGATTTCGTATTGAAATACAACCAGGTATTCAACGTCAGCAAGGGACTGGGGGATTTCGATTGGACACAGGTGCGCGTATACTTCGTCGCGCCCCAGTATACCAAGTATCAATTGAACTCCATTAATTTCAGCGACCTTCCCATGGAGCTGTGGAAGATCAAGCGGTATGACCAGGACATCATCCAGTTCGAGCAGATCAAGCCCACCAGCACCGGAGCCAGCATTACCGGTTATGTGACCCCGCCACACGGCACTGTTACGCCTGACCCGGCAGGTGGCGGGGAAACTCCTCCGACGCCCACGGAGGTGATCGTCTACACCGAAGATGATCGTTTGAAGGATGGTACCGACGCAAGCCGGGAGCTCTATATGGAATTGCGGGAATACATCATGTCCCTGGATGATGATATCAGCATGAAGCCCACAAAGCTGTATTGAATACTCCAGCTGTTTTTGTTATAATGTAAGAGGGGAATGATGAATTGTTTAGATTGCGTTATGAGGAGTGCTTTCCATGGCGAGCATAGGCAGGCTGACCGAGGTTGATGTGCGTGAACTGTGGCGGCACGAGCAATATGATTTTTCAAACTGGCTGGCCCGTCCTGCCAACCTGGAGTATTTGAACGAAATCCTGGGCCTGACGCTGGTTGACGTGGACAAGGAGGTCTATGTCGGCCCCTATCGTTGCGACCTCGTGGCCAAGGACGAAACGTCCGGCATAACGGTAATCATCGAAAACCAGCTGGAAGGCACCAACCACGACCACCTCGGCAAGATCATCACCTACGCCTCCGGCCTGGACGCCAAGGTGATGGTTTGGATCGTGCGGGAAGCGAAGGAAGAACACCGCGCCGCCATCGAGTGGCTGAACAACAATACCGCTGGGGATATCAATTTCTTTCTTATTGAAATCCATGCTTACAGGATCGGCAATTCTGATCCGGCCCCCAAGTTTGAAGTGGTCGAGAAGCCCAACGACTTTGTGAAGCGGAGCAAGGCCAAGGGCGGAGATGATGAACTAAACAAGCGTCAATCCGAGCGGCTTTTCTTCTGGGAGCAGTTCAACCAGGTGGTAGCCAGTCGAGGGAAACCCTTCAACATCAGAAAGGCATCCACCGACCACTGGTATGATGTGGCTGTTGGCACCAGCGAAGCCCATGTCGCCATCAATCTCATTAATAAGGATGGCAATATCGTGGTGGAATTCTACATCAATAACAACAAAGCGCTGTTTGACCGGCTGTTTGAGCAAAAGGACGAAATCGAACAGCAGCTGGGATTCCCTGTCGTTTGGGATCGCCTGGATAATAAGAAGGCGTCCCGGATCAAGTACACCATCGACGGCCTGAACTTTGACGATCATTCCAATTATGAAGCGCTGATGAATGCCTCCATCGACGCAGCGGTGAAAATGCGGGATGTGTTCAAGCAATACTTGTAATCAGGCCGGTAATCATCAAATTCTCTACAAAGGAAGGCTTGCCTTATGGCGAAGAAAAAGGCCGAAGAAAAGATCAATCTGGATTCCATACTGTTTAAGTGCCGGGATATACTGCGGAAGGCCCGCAACTCCGGGTCATTCTTTGAAAAGCGTGATATGATGCTCACGCTCGTTTTCCTGCGCTTTATCGGAGAAAAATATGATGACGGCATTGCGAATCTCCGGAAGAGCCTGATCGAGCAGGGCCTTGATCCGGACGATGAAAACATCCGGGCCGCTTTTTTCGATGATGCCACTTTTACGGACGGCACCTATAATCTGCCCAAGGAAGCGCGCTGGTCTGAGATCATTACCAAGCCCGCGCCGACCCTGAATGTTGCGCTGGATACGGCTCTTGCTACCCTTGCCTCTACCGACAAGCGGTTAAAGGGCTGCTTTGTGGAGGGCACGTTTACAACGAGGAATCTGGCTCCCAACGATATAAAGCAGTTGGTTGACGAGGTCAATAAAATCAGCCATAAGGCCTTCGGCGAGGAGAAGGACCTCATTGGTCGTGTATACGAATACTTCCTCAAGGAATTTGCCGTGAACGCGACCAAGGAGGAGGGCGAATATTACACGCCCCACGACGTGGTTCAGCTGATCGCAACCATGATCGAACCCTTCGACGGCACGCTGTACGATCCGTGCTGTGGTTCTGGTGGTATGTTCATCCAGAGTGCTGAACTCGTCGCGAAGAAGATGGGCGATATCAGCAGGATCAACGTCTATGGTCAGGAGAAGGACGCCGCCACTTATCGACTGGCTAAGATGAACCTGGCCTTGCGCGGCATCAGCCACAATCTGGGAGAGACCTACGATTCCTCCTTCACCAACGACCAGCACAAAGGACTCTACTTTTTATACACCATGGCCAACCCTCCTTTCAACCTCAAGGGGTGGTATGAATCGAGCCTGAAAAATGATGCCCGCTGGGCGGATTACACGACCCCGCCGGAGAGCAACGCCAACTATGCCTGGATTTTACACATCCTCTCCCACATGAAACCGCTGGAGGGCGTGGCAGGATTCCTGCTGGCCAACGGCGCGCTGGGCGACAGCGATACCCTGACGATCCGTCAAAAGCTGATTGAGAATGATAAGGTTGAAGCCATCATCATCCTGCCCCGTGAACTGTTTATCACGACGGACATCAGCGTCACCCTCTGGATTCTGAATCAGAACAAAAGGGGCGGCGATTATCATGGCAGGAAGCTGCGCAACCGCGAGCACGAGATTCTGTTCATGGATCTGCGCACATGGACGGAGAACCCGGTCAAGAATGAGAGCAAGAAAAAAGTGATGCTGGACGATAAGCAGATTGAGCGCGCCGCCATGATCTATCATACCTGGCAGAACGAAGGGACGGACGGCGCACGGTACGCCGTGCCGGAGCTATACTGCAGCGTTAGCAAGGATGATATCGAGCGAAACGGCTGGAGTCTCATCCCCAGTAAGTATATTGAGTTTATCGACCACGATCTGGAAATCGACTTCCCGGCGGAGATGCAGCGTATCCAACAGGAGATGCGTGATGTACTGGCGCAGGAAAAGCAGTCTCAGAAGATGCTGGAGGAAGCGTTCAGGGGGATTGGGTATGGCCTTGAATAAATGCAAACTCGGAGAACACATTGAACTCCGGGAAGTGACGAATGACGATCTTCAGTTCGGCCCGGACGATGTTCGGGGCGTGAATAACCTGAAATTGCTCATGCTCACAAAAGCGGATATCAATGGGCGCGATCTTACAAAGTTTCAGATCGTGTATCCCGGTGAATTTGTCTTTAATCATCGCACCTCCAGGAATGGCAGTAAATTCAGTATTGCGTATAATGACGGCGATAACCCGATAATCTGCACAGAGGACTATGTCGTTTTCCGGATTAAGGAAACATCGGAACGGTTTCTCATGGCAGAATGGCTCTACATGTACTTTAATCGTCCGGAATTTGATCGCTATGTCATAACCAATTCATGGGGCAGTTCCACAGAGTTCTATAACTGGGAGGATATTTGTGCGGTTGATTTGTCTTTGCCATCGCTTTCGATTCAGCAGAAATATGTGGAACTATATAAAGCCATGGTCGCCAATCAGAAGGCGTATGAGTATGGGTTGGAGGACTTGAAGTTTACCTTTGACGCTGAATTAGAGGGAATTAAGCATAATGTAAAGAAATATGCGTTAAGCAGTCTGGCCATAGAATCTGATGCTCGTAATGAAAATGGCATCATTACTGCTGTTCATGGTGTTAATAAAGAAAAGCTCTTTATTCTATCTGTTACTAGTGGAGAAGATTTGACTAAGTATAAACTGGTTAAGCCGATGCAATTTGCTTGTAATTTGTTGCATGTCGGGAGGGATGTCGTTGTCCCGGTTGCACTCAACACAAGTGATAGCGATATGATTGTATCACCTGCATATACTGTTTTTGAATCAAAAACAGATATAGCCCTACCCGAGTATATTCTGATGTGGTTATCAAGAAATGAGACGGATCGTTATGCGTGGTTTTTGTGTGATAACAGCGTAAGAAGTGGAATGGAGAAGAAACGCTTCTTTGAAATAAACATTCCCTGCCCTGATATAGAACTACAGAAGGCAATTACTGAAATCTATAGTGTATATACTGATAGAAAAGCAATCAATGAAAGACTCAAAGCCCAAATCAAAGATATCTGTCCGATACTGATTAAGGGATCGCTGGAGGAAGGCGAGAAGGAATGAAGAAACGAAAGGATATATTGATTTATTCCGCCATTGGATTATTGGCGGCTATTATGACGTTTTATCTCATTTTTTCAGTCGTTCAATGTATGCGGAATTTTATCGAGATTGAATTGAAGACAGCTCTATTGTTCGCGGCATGTATCGCCCTATTAGCTGCGATACTAACTATTATCTATTTTTGTAATAGAATACATAGAATCAAGGAAACCAGATTTGGTTTTTGGCTGAGCAATAATTATCCCAAGTTGTTATTAGGATATTTCATATTGGTATTCGCGTTAATGTCAATAACCAATGAAGCAGTATGGACTGCTGAAGAGATAAATGATGTGCTCACGATAGAGTGGACAATTTATGGATTATCACTAACTGTGTTCTTGGTCTGGAATGTTCTTATCGTTGAGTATCTAAAGAAAAGAAAGCCCGTAGACCTTGTGAATCCTGATTTCGTACAGAAGCTCCAACTAATGATGGATAAACGATCTTATAATCAAGAAGTGGAATCTACCTTTACACATATGGTTTATTTAACTATAAACCTATTTATGCTGCTTTTCTCGTCTTCACTCGTCTATTTCAGCCATTTGCCGAATGAAGTGCTGACGCAGAATATCGTAAGGTGTACATTCTTTCTTTCGACGAATACAATCACTATGCTTTTTCTTGATATATTGAAACCTCTAAAGGATGATAAAAAGTCCTTGATTGAGGATAATCAAGTTTCAAAAAGCGAACTGGATACCGCACAGGTAAAAGCTATCATTCAAATGTTCATAGATGCAGAGATCAAAAGAATAAATGAAACAGAAGGTTTGTCTGATGAGGAGAAAAGGAGACTTACAAAGGAGTTCTTTGAGAGTTGCAAGGCAGCGATACCTTCGAAAAAGGATAGTAACTCTGATGGTTATACCGAAATTAATATTGACGAAGGTTAACTGGTCAGATTGAAATACAACTCGAAACGAATTAGGTGGAGGTCATTTCAATGCCAAAGCTACAGAACTACAACGGCCGCTATTGCGAATGGGAATTTGAATACGCCTTCCTGGACTACCTGGAAAAGGAAGGCTGGCAATATCTGTCCGGGAACAGCATTGTGCGCGCCTCCAAGCGGGATGTGCTCTATGTAGACGATCTGGAGCAATTCCTGAGTAAATCGAATCCGGACCTGACTGTCGATGAAATCCGGCAGATCATGGATACCGTGCGTCTGGTGGGTGCGGAGAGCGACTTTGCCGTTTTACATAAGGTGTATAACTGGATGGTGAACGGCATACAGTTTGTCCCGCAAAGCGGATTGGCGCGGATGGTGGCGCTGATTGACTTCGATGAACCGAAGAACAATATCTTCCGGGCCGTCAATCAGTTTACCGTGGAATACACCAACAACGGCCAGACGGTCAATCGAAGGCCGGATATCCTCCTGTTCGTCAACGGCCTGCCGATGTGCGTGATGGAGCTGAAAAACCCGGCGGACAAGAATGCGACCATCTATGCCGCCTGGGAGCAGATCAATATCCGTTACTGGCGGGATATCCCGCATCTGCTGCACTATTGTCCCCTGGCCTGCATCTCCGATGGCGTCAAGACGCGGTTGGGCACCGTCCGCACGCCCTATGAACACTTTTATGCTTGGCGGCGCGTGGATGACGGAGACCGGGTCTCCACGCTTCCCTTCGAGGAAATGCAGACGATGATCAAGGGCGTATACAGCCCTGCGCGCTTCCTGGAGATATTCCGGGATTACATCTATTTTCAGGACAGCCAGTACGACAGCGAGCAGCGGGAAATCGTCTGCCGCTATCCCCAGTTCTTTGCCTCCCGGCTGCTGAAACAGAGCATTATCCAATCCGTCGTTACCAGGAGCGGCAAGGGCGGCACCTACTTCGGAGCCACGGGCTGCGGCAAGACCTATACCATGGCGTTCCTGGCCCGGCAGCTGGCCCTGCGCTGTACGGATGTGCCGGAGATCGGTTCGCCCACGATCATCATGATCGTTGACAGGGATGATCTCCAGAAACAAGGATCAAAGCTGTTCACCAAGAGCAAGGAATTCCTGAACCTCGGCGAGGTGATGGTGGTTCCAAACAGGAATGTCCTCAGGCAGGAACTCGGCGCACGTGAAAGCGGTGGGTTTTATATCTGCACCATCCAGAAGTTCTGCGACAGGGAAGATGATAAGATTGGCCTGATCAACGAGCGGGCCAACATCATCTGCTTCTCCGATGAGGCGCACCGGACGCAGCTGGACCACGCCAAGCGGATCAAATTCAGCAAGGATGCCGACGCGAATATGAAGGCCATGGTTTCCAAGCCCTATGCAAAGGTGCTTCGGGAGGCGCTTCCGCACGCGACGTTTGTCGGTTTCACCGGCACTCCGATTGATGAAACCTATCAGACCTTCGGGCAGGAGATCGACCGGTATACGATGGATCAGGCTGTGGCGGATGGCTTGACCGTTTCCATCATGTATCATCCCCGGATTACAAAGGTGCTGCTGGATCAGGAGAAGGTCAGGCAGATCGAGGCCTACTACAAGCGGTGCGCGGATGATGGCGCAACGGAGGAGGATATCGAGGCCAGCAAGAAGGCCATGAGCTCCATGGAGATCATCCTGAGCGAGCCTTCCCGTCTGGAGCGCTTGGCCGCTGATATCCACGACCACTATACTGCGGCATGTGCCAATGATCCTGACCGGGTGCAGAAGGCGATGGTTGTATGCTCCAACAGGACGATAGCATACACGCTGCTCACCATCTTCAAAAAGAACTATCCGGAATGGTTCGAGGAGAAAAAAACGCCTGACGGGGTTGTGGCCACGGAGGAGGAACTCCGCGAATTGAAGCCCATGCCCTTTATGGCGATGGTGGCGAGCGTCGGAAAGAATGATAAAAAGGAAATGTACGACTATCTGGGCGGCATGAAAAACGATAAGCGCTCAGATGATCTTGACGCTGCATTCAAACAGGAGAAATCGAACTTCCGGATTGTCATTGTTGTGGATATGTGGATCACAGGTTTCGACGTGCCCTGTCTCACCTATATGTACAACGATAAGCCCTTGAAGAAGCATATGCTGATCCAGACCATCAGTCGTGTCAACCGGAAGTATCCGGGCAAGGAGTACGGTGTTATCGTTGACTATATCGGCATCCGCGACAACATGCGCGAAGCAGTGAAAATATATGGCGGTGATAATTCTGTCGCGCCATCCAAGGATGATATCGAGCAGGCCACCAATGCGTTCAGAGAGGAGCTCATTATCCTCAATCAGCTGTTTGTGGGGTATGACCTTAAACCGTTCCTTGATCCGGAAGGAGACCCGGTGCTTCGATACAGGTTGCTTGCAAAGGCCGCAGAGTATGTTTTCGTTTCCACGCAGGAACTGCATACGGAAAGCCGTAACGGGAAGAGCGTCAGCAAGGTCCCGTTTAAGGACTATTTCTTGAAGACCGTGAAAAGAATGCGGGCCGCTTATGATATCTGCCAGCCCTCAGGGGATTTGGGCGAGGATGAATCCGCCCTGGCCCAGTGCTTCATGGCGATTGCGGGCTTTGTCCGCAAGATGAGCGGCACCAGTGACATTGATGCCGATGTCATGAACCGCAACGTCTCCAGGATGGTGGAGGAAGCGCTGAAGTACAACAAGGTTGAGAGCGTGCTGGACGAGGGCGAGCAGGAGGACATTTTCAGCCCTGAATACTATGAACGGCTGTCAGATGTGAAAATGCCGGCCTCGAAGCTGGAACTACTGGTAAAGATGCTTCGGAAGCAAATCACCGAATACAGCAAAACCAACCAGATGGCGGCAAAGCGATTCCAGGAGATGCTGGAGGAAACCATCAATCAGTATCACGAAAGAAGGAAGCACCTGACTGCTGAGGAAGCCGGAGCCGCACAGGAGGAAACCTCCGAGGAGATTATCAGGAATGCAACGGAGCAGGCCCTTCAAATCCTCAGGGATATGGATGCAGACCGCAAGAGCTTCCGCAAGGTCGGTCTTACATTTGAGGAAAAAGCATTCTATGATATTCTGATGGCACTGAGGGATCAATACGATTTTGAGTATGGCGAGGATAAGGTTGTCAACGGCATCAAGGTGAATGACAAATGTAAGGCGCTGGCAAAGAAGATCAAGGAGATCATTGACACAAAATCCTCGTTCGCAGATTGGCTGAACAACCAGATTGTCCGTGATCAGCTGAAATTCGATATCAAGGTTTGTTTGATAAAGAACGGTTATCCGCCGCAGTATAGCCCGGAGGTATTCCGGAAAGTAATGGAGCAGGTGGAGAATTTTGAGGAAAATGCTTGATGATTCGTTGTAAACACCGATCTTCGGTGCATTTTCTCAACGCCGTTCTTGCAAAAGCGCCCGGCTGCACCTCCAAATAGCATGCAACTATCCTACAACCGAATCTGTCACCCCCTGTCCGTCTGAGACAAAAAGCGAGGAAAAAGGCTGCCTTTTCCTGTCTGGAGATGACAAAAACGAACGTTTGTTCGGATTTCGGGACCCAAAGGTCGCAGGTTCAAATCCTGTCACCTCGACCAAAAACCGGATGTGAATGTCCATTCATGTCCGGTTTTTTTCTACACTTTGCACAAAATACTGATCAAAGGACAACTGACAAAAGGAGCCAACCACGATTATCAAGCCTTCATCCGCATTGAAAGCGCTTTTCATCAGTGCCTCCCGACAAAAATCACGGCGAAGGTTGCCGGCCTTGAGGCCGGTCCTTCGCCGCTTATGAGGAGGGAGGGAAATTTATGTCATCCGGGGAGGGCGTTGCCCTCCCCGGGGGTTATCCTTCGTAGATGTCGCAGTACAGCCAGCCGTCCTCCACATAGGCGTAGATGGTCAGGCTGGAGCGACCGGTGTAGCGGAAGCGGAAGTCCCTTCCGGAGGCGTAGTCGGTGAGGATCGCGTCGGCGGCGTCGGAGACGTAGCGCTGGTTGTAGCGCTTGCCGTAGGTGCTCTTCTCGATGACCTCGATCTCGTCGCAATCCTCGATGGCCAGCCACAGGGCGCTGGCCACCTGGGCCACGCCGCCGCCGGTCACCCTCGTGCCGCGGCCATTGATGGCCCGGCGATAGCCGTACTTGTTGGTGCGGGGGCCGACCACTTCGTTGAAGGAGAACACGTCGCCCGCCTCCAGCATGGTGTCGTTGACGCATTCCGCCGCCAGCTTCACGTTGTGCAGCACGTCGCTGTCGCCGCCGCAGTTGATGCCGGCACTGCCCAGCCTGACGAGGTCGGAATGGCCGTCCCCGGGCAGGGGAATGGAGTCCGACTCGGCGTAATAGAGGGTGGACCCGCTCCGGATTTCGTAGTCGTCGCCCTTGTCATCGGCCTTGAAAGCGCTCCACTCGCCTGCGCTGGCGGGGGGCTGGGTGACCGCAGGGGCGTCATCCAGGAAGAAGTCGTCATCGTCCAGGAAGGACAGCTTTGTGCCGGAGGTGTCGCCCAGGTTCCCCGGGCCGCCCTGACCGCCCTCGGTGACGACGCACCACAACTCATTTTCGCCCAGCCACATGTCGATGGTCAGGGCGCTGCCGGTGTCGTTTGTGAAGCTCAGGTCGATGCCGGCGTCATAGTCGGTGACGATGGCCAGGGACGGGTCCTGCACGTAATCGTCGCAGAAGCGGCTGCCGTAGGTCTTGACCGGGTCGATCTCCACGTCGTCGATCTGCAGCAGGGTCATGTACAGCGTGGAAGCCGCCTGGGCCACGCCGCCGCCGGTCACTGGAACGCCCCGCCCGTTGGGCGCCTCCCGGTAGCCCCGCCGCTTTTCCCGGGGACCCACCGTATCGTTGAAGGAGAAGCTGTCCCCCGCGGCGACGGTCACGCCGTCGATGGACTGAGCCGCCAGGCGCAAATTGGCCAGCTTGTCGTCGTCGTCAGAAAGCGGCGTGCGGGCGCTGTAGGAAGCCGAAGCCAGCGCCGCGGGCACCGCCATCACCACCAATATCAGGGCTACAGTCAGGGCCGTCATCCGCCGAATCATAATGCATTGCCTCCTCCGCTTTCGTGTTTGTCCCTTGGACGCGGCCGCGCCCGAAAAAGTTCCGGCCCGTGGCATTTTCCGGAAAAGTTTACGCGGGCGTTGGGAGCCGCGGAGGGCGGTATTCCAGGCGGAGCTTCCTCCCAATTGATCCGCATATCCGACACAGCGAGGGCATAACCTCCCCCCAGGGCAGATGGTGGGGCGTGGCCTGTGCTGACCATCGCCGCGGAGTGAAACCCGCTAATCGGTGAGGACGACCTTCTCTGCCTGCGACAATGCCGACGTATACCGCCAGTCACACCTATATGTTTGAAGGCCCTTACGCGCATATAGTACGTATTCGCCGGCGAATCGAAGATATTCTTTCTGTTCTCCTTTAAACGGGAAGTGACCGACTTGCAATCACCGGAAAAATCCGGATTTGTGGCATACTGAATGGTGAATCCGTTCACGCCGCCCCTACACCAATGTTTATTCATATCGTTACAATACTACTGTAATTCATGCGTGAGCCCTGCCCATGAACGGCATACAAAAACCCCTCCCGGATGGGAGGGGGAATAACGTCCGATGTGAGATCAGAACTTCAGGGAATTCAGCTTGATGCCGGGGCCCATGGTGCTGGAAATCACGGCGGAGCGGATATAGGTGCCCTTGGCGGCGGCGGGCTTGGCCTTGATGATGGCCTCCATCAGGACGCGAAGGTTCTCCACCAGCTTCTGCTCGCTGAAGGACGCCTTGCCCACGGGGCAGTGGATGATGGCGGTCTTGTCCACGCGATACTCGACCTTACCGGCTTTGATATCGTGGATGGCCTGCGTCACGTTCATGGTGACGGTGCCGGCCTTCGGGGAAGGCATCAGGCCCTTGGGGCCCAGGACGCGGCCCAGACGGCCGACCTGACCCATCATGTCGGGGGTGGCGACGACCACGTCGAAATCGAACCAGCCGCCCTGGATCTTGGCGACCATGTCCTCAGCGCCCACGTAATCCGCGCCGGCGGCCTCGGCCTCGGCAGCCTTGTCAGCCTTGCAGATCACCAGCACGCGCACGGTCTTGCCGGTGCCGTTGGGCAGCACCACCGCGCCGCGGACCTGTTGGTCGGCGTGACGGGGATCGACGCCCAGGCGGACGGAGATCTCCACGGTCTCATCAAACTTGGCCTTGGCGGTCTTCTTGACCAGCGCGATGGCCTCCTCGGGGTCATACTGCTTCGCACGGTCGATCAGCTTCAGGCTATCGGAATATTTCTTACCCTTTTTCATGAATACATCCTCCTTGTGGTCAAGCGGATTCTATAATCCTCCCACGATTCTGTGGCATTACCTTAATCGACCACCACAACGCCCATGGAGCGGGCGGTACCGGCGATCATGCTCATCGCGGCCTCGATGGAGGCGGCGTTCAAATCGGGCATCTTCAGCTCGGCGATCTCGCGAACCTGGGCCTTGGTGATGTTGGCCACCTTGTCCTTGTTGGGACGGCCGGAAGCATGCTCGATGCCGCAGGCCTTCTTGATCAGAACGGCGGCTGGGGGGGTCTTGGTGATGAAGGTGAAGGAACGGTCCTGGTAGACGGTGATGACCACCGGGATGATCAGGCCGGCCTGCTTGCCGGTGCGATCGTTGAATTCCTTGCAGAATCCGGGGATGTTAACGCCGTGCTGGCCGAGCGCGGGGCCGATGGGCGGCGCGGGCGTCGCCTTGCCGGCGGGCACCTGCAGCTTGATAAGCGCAGTAACTTTCTTTGCCATTTGGGTTTCCTCCTTAACATGTATGTGGTGAAGCGGAACAGTTTCTGTCCCTCCCACGCACTGAAATCCGGCGAAACGCCGTCAGTTCAGTCAACCGGTGACCCCACTGAGGGGCCGGACAAGATCAGTCCACGCGGACGACCTCGTCATAGGCCAGATCGACGCTGGTCTCGCGCTTGAGCATGGGCACGGTGACGCTCAGCTGCTGGCTGACCGGGTCGATTGCCGTCACCTTGCCGGTGAAGTTCTCGAACAGTCCGGTCAGTATGCGCACCTCGTCACCCACCTGGATGTCGATGCGCGCCTGGGGGGCTGTATCGAAGATGGAGGCGAAGTCGGTCTCCGACAGGGGCGTGGGCTTGTTGCCAGAGCCCACGAAGCCGGTGACGCCGCGGGTGTTGCGCACCAGGTACCACGTCTCGTTGGTCATTTCCATCTTGACGATCACATAGCTGGGCAGCAGCTTGCGCTGCACAACGCGCCGCTTGTTGTTCTTGATCTCGACGGCTTCCTCCACCGGTATGCGCACGTCCACGATCTTGTCCTGCATGCCGTTGTTTTCAACGGCCTTCAGCAGGCTGTCGCGCACCTTGTTCTCATAGCCGGAATAGGTATGCACAACATACCATTTGATATCCGCGTTTTCAGACATATTCGGCTCCTTGAGATCAGCCGGTAATGAGCTTGATCAGCGCGCCGGCGCCCAGGTCGAACACGCCGATGATCACGCCCATGACGATCATAAATACGAATACCACCACGGAGTAGTTGATCAGGTCCTTCCTGGTGGGCCAGGAGACCTTCTTCAGCTCGTGGAACATATTCTTGAAGCTGCGGCCGATGCCCTTGAAGAAACCGATGAAGCGCTCGAAAAAGCCGGGCTTGGTATTCTTGTTCTCTTCATTTGCCATGCTTTCACATCCTTGTCTATGGCATTATACGGCGATTGCCGACGCCCCGAAGGGTCGTCGGCCCAGCCGACCGCTGCAGCGCACTCACGAGCGCCGCTGGGTCATTGCCGCCAGGAAACGGCCTTACTTGGTCTCCTTGTGGCTGGTATGCTTCTTGCAGAAGCGGCAATACTTGTGCATCTCCAAACGATCGGGATCGTTCTTCTTGTTCTTCATGGTATTGTAATTGCGCTGCTTGCACTCGCTGCACGCCAGCGTAACCTTGATTCGCTTATCCGATGCCATGCTTGACACCTCCCCATGTGATGATTCGGCGCCCGTGCTTTACCGCGGCCACCGATGCCCGCGACGGCGTTTTTGCCATCGACAACAGCAGCCCACAACCGGGGCAGACTGATATATTATAAAATAGCGCGCCGCCAAATGCAAGGCAATCGGGCGGTGGAGGGCAAATTTTACAATATACGGGCGATTGAAAGGCGTTTCCCTCAAAAGGACCATGCGCCGGGGCGCATGGTCCTTGGATTTGCGCCAGGATTACTTGATCTCGATCACGGCGCCGGCTTCTTCGAACTTCTTCTTCATTTCCTCGGCCGCTTCCTTGGTGATACCTTCCGCCAAAGTGGAGGGCGCTTCGTCTGCCATGGCCTTGGCTTCCTTCAGGCCCAGGCCGGGCTTGACTTCGCGGATGATCTTGATGACGTTCAGCTTCTTGGCGCCGGCGTCCTTCAGGATCACGTCGAACTCGGTCTTCTCTTCCTCAGCCGCAGCGGCCTCGCCGCCGGCCACAGCGCCGCCCACGACCACGGGAGCCGCGGCGGACACGCCGAACGTCTCTTCCATTTCCTTGACCAGGTCAGCCAGCTCAAGGATCGTCATCTTCTCGATCGCAGCGATGATCTCAGCATTGTTAGCCATGATAATATCCTCCATATATTAGTAAATTCTCGATTGGGGTTCAGGCGGCGCTTATTCCTCGCCGGCCTGCTTCTTGCGGATCGCTTCCACGCAGTACACGAACTTGGACACAGAACTCATCATGCTGCCCATGATCCGCGCAATGAGGACCTCGCGGCTGGGGGTATTCGCCAGCGCCTCGACGCCCTTGTCGTCGATGTACGCGCCGTCGACCACGCCGCACTTGATGGTCATCTTCTTGGTCTTCTTGATGAAGTCGGAAAGCACCTTGGCGGGGGCAACCGCGTCCTCCATGCCGAAGGCCACAGCGGTGGGGCCCTCCAGGTGGGACTTCATCCCGTCGAGACCCATGTCCTTCACGGCCAGGTTGATCATCGTGTTCTTCAGAACCGCGTACTCAACGCCCGCCTTGCGGAGCTGGTTGCGAAGCTCGGTATCCTCCGCGACGTTCAGGCCGCGATAGTCCACCAGAACAGCGCTCTGGGCCTTTTCAAACTTCTGCTTGATATCGGCCACGACGCCCTTCTTCGCCTCGATATTCTTGGACATTTTCTAACACCTCACATTCCGTCCACAGATCGGCTTCCGGCGCTGCCGGAGCCGTGACGGCTATTAAAAAACCCTTGCGCAAGACGCAAGGGCGGTGTAATCATTCAACCATCCGTTGCGCCTCGGCGAGCACCCGAAGGTTTACGCTTACGCACTCGCTGTCTGTGGCACAGAGCCTTTCAAAAGCCAATGATGATTATAGCAGGGGGGGCGTTGAGTGTCAAGGGCAGAAGTGCAAATTGCAGATATTTAACGTCACGGCAGATTCTGATTTGTCGGGATGACAAGGGAACAGGGAACAGGAAACAGGGAACAGGAATAGCGGCTGCCGCAACCCAAACACTAACTTACCGGGGAGTATCGGGGGGCGGCAGCGCCCCCGATCTTCAATCGTACGCGGCGGCATGTACGCCGCGGGCGGGGCGATTTTTGCGGCAGGGAGCCTGTCGACCAGAGTAAAAATCGCTTCCTTGCAGATTTGCCGCCCGGAAATCCGTAGGATTTCAGGCAAATCTGAGGAGGATGTATTGAAGGGGGACCTGTCCCCCTTCAAACGGGCGCAAGCCCGCGATAAATCAGAATTTTACTAAACCAACATTTATCTTGACTTTTCCCGTTCCGTCGCCTATACTGACTTCATTGGATATTCAATCTGCGACGACGGGAACAGTAACCGGGCTTCGGCATTGCAGAGAAGGGCGTCACGGCTGGAAGCGCCCCATGCCACGCGCGGCGAACGACACTCCCCGAGCAGCCGTCTGCGCGGCGTATTCCGGCGTTAACGGAAAATGAGACGAAGCCTCGGCTTCAAGCAGGGTGGCACCGCGAATCCTTCGCCCCTACACATGGGACGGAGGCGTTTTTTATATCCGCCACCCCGGAGGAACAGGACATCCTTTCGTTCCTCATACAATATTGACTGAAGGGAGATATCAAGCCATGCTGACCCAGGCCCCCAAGGGCACCCAGGACATGCTGCCCAAAGACGCTCACCGCTGGCAGTACATCGCCTATACGATGCGGGAGAACTGCGCGCTGGCCGGCTACCGGGAGATTCGCACGCCCATGTTCGAGCACACCGAGCTGTTCCAGCGCGGCGTGGGTGACACCACCGACGTGGTACAGAAGGAGATGTATACCTTCGAGGACAAGGGCAACCGCTCCATCACGCTGAAGCCCGAGGGCACCGCCGGCGCGGTGCGGGCGTTCATCGAGAGCCACATGTACGCCGATACGTTGCCGGTGAAGCTGTATTACTCGGCCTGCCCCTGCTTTCGCTACGAAAAGCCCCAGTCGGGCCGCCTGCGCCAGTTCCACCAGAACGGCGTGGAGGTGTTCGGCGCGAAGGACGCCAGCGTGGACGCCGAGATCATCAAGCTGGCCATGGACATCCTCCATGCCAACAACATCGACGGCCTGAAGCTGAACATCAACTCTATCGGCTGCCCCAAGTGCCGGGCGGCGTACCTGGAGAAGCTGAAGGACTACCTCAGGCCCAAGCTGCCCACGCTGTGCGCCACCTGTCGGGAGCGCTTTGACCGCAACCCCATGCGCATACTGGACTGCAAGGAGGACGCGGGCAAGCTCACCGATGCTCCCGCCATGCTGGACAACCTGTGCGAGGAGTGCGCGACCCACTTCAGCAGGCTGAAGGCCTACCTTGAAGCCCTGGGCCTTGAATACGCCATCGACCCCCGCATCGTGCGCGGGCTGGATTACTATACCAAGACCGTGTTCGAGATCATCACCGACACCCCCGACGGCGGCGAGCTGACCGTATGCGGCGGCGGTCGCTACGACGGCCTGGTGGAGGAGCTGGGCGGCCCTGCTACCCCAGGAATTGGCTGGGGCATGGGCATCGAACGAATGATCATGGTGCAGGACATGCGCGGCAGCGCCCCCGCCGCCCCCGCCCCGCTGGACGCGCTGGTGGTCACCCTCGGCGACGACGCCCGCATGGAGGGCATGAAGCTGGTCAACGAGCTGCGCGAAAAGGGCGTCAGGGCCGACCTGGACCACGCCGCCCGCAGCATGAAGGCCCAGTTCAAGTACGCGAACAAGCTGAACGTCAATAAGGTGATCGTCATCGCCGGCGACGAGCTGGAAAAGGGCGTCGTCAAGCTGAGGGACATGGTCGAGAGCAGCGAGACGGAAGTGGCGAGGGATGAGATCGTCGGGATGCTGGGATGAATGCAACAAATTCTGATTTATCGAGCTGGTGGCGACGGTTCCAAAGTAGCCTTCCCCTCTGGGGAAGGTGGATTTCGGTGAAAACGCTTGCGTTTTTGCCGAAAGACGGATGAGGTCCTCGTCGCTCGAACAACGTCTATTGGGACATTGGTGCGAATAGCAACGTGAGGGGAGGACCTCATCCGACCCGCTTCGCGGGCCACCTTCCCCAACGGGGGAAGGCTTTTGGAAGCCACTCATCAGCTCGATAAATCAGAATTCATCAACCGGAAATCACAACAGGAGGTTTTACATATGCTTTCTCACAAGCGGGATCATTACTGCGGTCTGTTGACCGAGGCGAACGTGGGCGAGGTCGTCCACCTTTCCGGCTGGGTGCAGCGCACCCGGGACCTGGGCGGCGTGATCTTCGTGTGGCTGCGGGACCGGGAGGGCCTGGTGCAGCTGGTGTTTGACGCCGACGTGTGCGGCCAGGAGGTGTTCGACCTGGGCCGTTCCCTGAGGGGCGAGTACGTCGTCACCGCCGTGGGCGAGGTCCGCAGGCGCGACGAGGGCGCGGTCAACAGGGACCTGGCCACAGGCGCCATCGAGGTCTTCGTGAAGGAGGCTGCGCTGCTGAACAAGTCGGAGACGCCCCCCATCTACATCGACGACAAGGCCGACGAGAACGAGCTGGTGCGCCTGAAGTACCGCTACCTGGACCTGCGCCGCCCGTCGATGCAGGAGAAGCTGCGCCTGCGCAGCAAGGTGGTCAACTGCATCCGCTATGCCCTGGACGAGGCGGGCTTCACCGAGGTGGAGACCCCCATCCTCTCGAAGTCCACCCCCGAGGGGGCCCGGGACTTCCTGGTGCCCAGCCGCCTGAAGCCCGGCACCTTCTACGCCCTGCCCCAGAGCCCCCAGATCTACAAGCAGCTGCTGATGCTCGCCGGGTTTGACAAGTACTACCAGATCGCCCGCTGCTTCCGCGACGAGGACAACCGCGCCGATCGCCAGCCCGAGTTCACCCAGTGCGACATCGAGATGAGCTTCATCGACGAGGAGGACATCTACGCCAACGTCGAGCGCGTGTTCGCCCGAATCTTCAAGGAGGTCAAGGGCATTGAGTTGAGCCTGCCCCTGCCCCGCATGCCCTGGGTGGAGGCCATGGAGCGCTTCGGCAGCGATAAGCCCGACACCCGCTTCGGCATGGAGCTGGTGAACCTGACCGATGTGCTGGGCAATACCGGCTTCGCGGTGTTCGATCAGGCCATTGAAAACGGCGGCCGCGTGGAGGCCATCAACGCCAAGGGCCTGGCATCCATGACCCGCAAGCAGATCGACGGCTACGCCGAGTTCGTCAAGACCTACCGGGCCAAGGGCCTGCCCACCATGACCTTCACCGCCGACGGCAATGTGAAGAGCAGCTTCAACAAGTTCATGACGCCCGAGCTGGTGGAGAAGGTCCGCCAGGCCATGAAGGCCGAGCCGGGGGACATCATCTTCTTCGGCGCGGACAAGAAGGCCGTGGTCTGGCAGGCGCTGGGCGCGCTGCGCTGCGAGATCGCCCGCCGCAACGACATGATCGACCACAATAAATACAACCTGTTCTGGGTCACCGAGTTCCCGCTGTTCGAGTATTCCGAGGAGGAGGGGCGCTGGGTCGCCGCCCACCATCCCTTCACCAGCTGGTATGCCGAGGACAACGTCTACCTCGACACCGATAAGGAGAAGGTGCGCTCCCGGGCCTACGACCTGGTCATGAACGGCATCGAGCTGGCCAGCGGCTCCATCCGCATCCACCGCAGCGACATGCAGGCCCAGATGTTCGACATGATCGGCCTTTCCCATGAGGAGGCCCATCACCGCTTCGGCTTCCTGCTGGACGCCTTCAAGTACGGCGCGCCGCCCCACGGCGGCCTGGCCTTCGGCATCGACCGGCTGGTCATGCTGCTGACGGACAGCGACAGCCTGCGGGATGTCATCGCCTTCCCCAAGGCCAACAGCGCCAACTGCCTGATGATGGACACGCCCGCCGACGTGCGTCCCGACCAGCTGGAGACTTTGAAGATCAAGGTGGACCTGCCAGAGGAGGAATGATCCATGAAGCAGATGATGATCTACAACACCCTCTCCCGCAAGAAGGAGCCCTTCGTCCCCGTCCGCGAGGGCAAGGTGGGCATCTACGCCTGCGGGCCGACGGTGTACAACTACTTCCACATCGGCAACGCCCGCCCATTCATCATCTTCGACACCCTGCGCCGCTTCATGGAGCACCTGGGCTATGAGGTGACCTTCGTGCAGAACTTCACCGACATCGACGACAAGATGATCAAGCGGGCCAACGAGGAGGGCACCACCGTCGAGGCCATCGCCGAGAAGTACATCGAAGAGTATTTCAAGGACGCCGAGGCCATCGGCGTGAGGAAGGCGGACGTGCATCCCCGGGCCACCAAGCACATCGGCGAGATCATCGGCCTGATCAAGAAGCTGGAGTCCAAGGGCCTGGCCTACCGGGCCGACAACGGCGACGTGTACTTCGATACCCAGGCCTGGCGCAGCAACTACGGCCGGCTCATCGGCCAGGACCTGGACGACCTGGAATCCGGCGCACGGGTCGAGGTGGGGGACGTGAAGCGCCACCCGATGGACTTCGCCCTGTGGAAGGCGAAGAAGCCTGGCGAGCCCTTCTGGAAGAGCCCCTGGGGCGAGGGCCGTCCCGGCTGGCACATCGAGTGCTCCGCCATGAGCATGAAGTACCTGGGGGAGACCTTCGACATCCACTGCGGCGGCGTGGACCTGATCTTCCCCCACCACGAGAACGAGATCGCCCAGTCCGAGGGCGCGACGGGCAAGCCCTTTGCCCGCTACTGGATGCACAACGGCCACATCAACGTTGACAATAAAAAGATGTCCAAGTCCGCCGGCAACTTCTTCACCGTGCGGGACATCTCAAAGGAATTTGACCCCGAGGTGGTGCGCATGTTCATGCTCTCCGCCCAGTACCGCAGCCCCATCAACTTCTCCCGGGACCTGATGGAGCAGGCGAAGGCCGGCCTGGAGCGGCTTTACACCGCCCGCAACAACGCCCTGTTCGCCCTGGACCACGCCCCCGAGCGTGAGCTGAACGACGACGAGAAGGCATTCATCCAGCGGGGCAAGGCTTTCATGGACCAGTTCGACGACGCCATGTGCGACGACCTGAACACCTCCGAGGCCATGGGCGTGCTGTTCGAGTACGTGCGGGACATGAACACGTCCCTCGCCGACGCCAAGCAGCCCTGCAAAGCCGCCATTGAAGAGGGCCTTGCCATGCTGAACGTGATGGCCAGCGACGTGCTGGGCCTGCTGATGAAGGAGGCCGACACCGTGCCCGAGGAGATCAAGGCGCTGGTGCAGGCCCGCGCCGACGCCAAGAAGGCGAAGGATTTCGCCGAGGCCGACCGCATCCGCGACGAGGTGCTGGCCAGGGGCTACGTCATCGAGGACACCCCGAAGGGGCCGAAGGTGAAGAAGGCATAGGCCGTTACAACAGAAAAGACCGCGAAAGCGGTCTTTTCTGTTGATAAGGATAATTCTGATTTGCCGAGCTGATGACGACGGTTCCAAAAGTAGCCTTCCCCTCTGGGGAAGGTGGATTTCGGTGAAAACGCTTGCGTTTTTGCCGAAAGACGGATGAGGTCCTCGTCGCTCGAACAACGTCTATTGGGGCATTGGCGTGATTAGCAACGTAAGGAGGACCTCATCCGACCCGCTTCGCGGGCCACCTTCCCCAACGGGGGAAGGCTTTTGGGAGTCGCTCATCACCCCGATAAATCAGAAGTTACTCCTCCCTCATCAGCACCTTCCTCTGCCATCCCCGCTTCCCGCACTCCGGGCACTTCATGTACCTCGTCCTGCCCATGTGCATGGCGAACCAGAAGGGCATGCTCTCGGGCACGTACCTGTGGCCGCAGTGGGGGCACTCGTAGTAGCCGGCCTCCCTCTCCAGCTTCATGCCGAAGTGCATGCCCACCGCGAATTCGGCGATGGCGAAGGCGATCAGCAAGCCCTGCCACAGCGGCTGCTTCACCAGGTACGAGGCCACGAATATCAGCACTATAAAGCTGATCGAGCAGCTGAAGCCGATCACGTATTCCAGCGTCAGCAGCAGCTTTACATGTTCCTCCTGCTGGCGCTTCAATGCCACCAGGTTCTCCTCGGCGATCTTGCTGTAATTTTCCATCTCAATGCGTTCTCCCGACAGCAGCTCGTTGACCGATATGCCCAGGATCTCGCAAAGCGGCAGCATCAGCGAAGCGTCCGGCATCGACTTGCCCGTCTCCCACTTGGAAACGGCCCGGTCGGTGACGCTCAGCGCCTCCGCCAGCTTCGCCTGGGTCAGCCCCTTGCCCTTTCGGCACTCGGCCACGAACCTTCCGATTTTGACCTGATCCATCGGGATGCCTCCTTTCGGGAACCAGCATAGCCGTTTTCAAGCCCCGACACAACATACCGCCGGTTGAAACCGCCAAAAACAGGCGCTCAACCGGCAGTTGAGTGTTCCGGAACATCGGAAGAGGCCGTCTCATTCCTCATTCCTCATTAAATCCCGTCTTCTTCATTGAACGGGTCGCCGCAGTTCGGGCAGAACTTTGGCGGCTTGGTTGGGTCCTCGGGGGTCCAGCCGCACTTGTCGCAGCGGAACACCTTCTGTCTTTCCGGCCGCTTCGCGCCGCAGTTGGTGCAGAAGTTGCCGGCGTTCAACGTGCCGCAGGCACAGGTCCACTGGCCCTCGGCGGCGGTCTTCACCGCGGTGGCGGCGGTGCCCATGGCAGCCCCGGCCACCTGGTTGATGGCCCTGGCGAGGGCGTCGGCCAGGTTCGCCGCCGGCTTGGCGGGCTGGGGCGTGCCCCGGTTCATCAGCACAGCCCGCAGGGCGTCGGCCTGCTGCTCGTAATAGCGGTATTCGTCGCTGCCGATTCGCTCGGGGCGGTTGTCCGTCAACTCAAAGCGGATCCGGTTGAACCAGGGCGAATCCACCAGAATCGTCGTGTCGAATTCGTAGCTCATGCGGTACCGGGGCGGATTGAACGACACCTGCCGGCCCTGGGGGTCCCGGTGGTATTCCTCGGTGCGGTGCTCCGTCACCTCGGTCTTCACGTCCATCACCTGGGAGAACGCCACCACGTCCGGGTTCGCCTCCCGCCAGTTGGTGTGGTGGGTGACGAAAAACCGCTTCCCGGCCTCGTCGATGTAAACCTTTGTGCTCCCGCCGACCACCGCCGTGGGATGCACCCCGGCTACCGCCCGCAGGTTCTGGGCCCGGTACATCAGATGCTGCCGGATCTCCTCCACGGTGGATTCCCGCCGGTCCGTCATCCACGGCGACAGCTTCCGCGCACAGTCCTTGCACAGGTTGCCGTCCGCCAGCTTCTTGTTGCCCAGCAGCCCGATTTCGCCGCCGCAGATATCACAAATCTTCTTGTTGAAAAAACCCATGGGCTCCCCTCCTGTCTTTTGGCGCTGAAAACCCCTCAATGCCTTGATGAACCTATTATAGCAAAACATTAAGGGGTTGTAAACAGGCGGATGGGGATTTTGGCGAATTCTGATCTGTGGGGAAGACGGTCGCAGTCGCGACCTCCAGGTCCTTAAGGAAATACCGCATGATTGGGCGGTTACATGACGAGGATAATTTCATGCAGCCGCAGCTTGCAAATTTCCCGCCTGAGATAAATAAATGATGTCGCCCTGGACTATCCCGTTTTGTATTGCGCATATTGCCGGCTTGTTATATAATAAGTCCAATGCAGGGTGTTGGTTGAAGGATATGAAGGGGTGCTGTGCCTACGTCGGATGTGGGTCACGTCTACGACATGCCGGGAACAGACGCGTTCGTGGCGGCCAAGCAAATGAAGGAGGGATGAAGCCGTGCGTTTTCGCAAGAACATCAACATAATGAAGGGTCTGAGGATGAACCTGTCAAAGTCAGGCGTCAGCTTTACCGTGGGCAGCGGCAGGGGCGTGTCGGCCAATGTAGGCCGGGAAGGGGTGTTCCTGAACACCGGCATCCCGGGCACAGGGCTGTATGACCGGAGGAAGCTGGTGGATTTTGACGGCGCGGGCAGGGCGCAGAGGCCCGCGGCAGCAAACCGTACAGACCCCGCCGTCGAAGCGGAGCTGGCCGAGGCCGGGGCCCTCACTGACGCCTTTGTGAACATCGGCCGGCTGGCCTGCGACCTGCCCCGGGACTGGTCCGAGCAGGAGCTGGCCCTGCCGCCCTCGGACGAGGCGGTGGAGCGGGCCATCGGGACGTGGCTGTCGGAGCTGTCCCTGCCCATCGACTTCAACGTCAACTATGAATACACCGGCGGCACGCTGCTGGCGGACATGGACCTGCCGGAGATCGAGCACCTGCCCACGGTGAAAGCCCGGCAGCTGGCGTCCGGCCAGGTGAAGGCGGCTGACAAGAGCCAGAAGGAGCTGAAGGCGGAGTACGCCCGCTGCGTGTTCGGCCTGGGCATGTTCTGCGCCAGCTACTTCTTCAGCGTCACGCCTCACATGGAGAAGATCCTGCTGTCGGCCTACACCCAGCGCCGCGACAACAAGGGCGATATCGAGGACGCCTATATCTATTCCGTCGTGTTTGAAAGGGCCGCCTTCGAGCAGCCCGGCTACCAGCAGGCCGACCCGGAGGCGTTCCTCTGCCGCTTCAAAAACCGCATGAACAAGCTGGCCGACGGCACGCTGAAGAAAATCGTGCCCCTCAGCCCTGAGGCGGTGTGAGGCGCAGAGGCAGGGTCGGTAAATTCTGATTTATCGGGGAGACGAGGGAACAGGGAACAGGGAACAGGAAAAAACCGCGCACGGAACGTTACAGCCAGGATAAAACATACGTTCCCGCGAGAAAACGATGTACGGAATTCAAAGTCCCATGTAGCGGCGGCGCCTGCGCCGCCATACATTCTAATCGTCAAGAGAACCGATGGCGGCCCAGGGG
>JAFWEL010000111.1 GCA_017512905.1 Clostridia bacterium | reverse complement strand
CTGATGACGAACTCCCCTTTGGCTAACTTACCGGGGGTATCGGGGGCGGTAGCGCCCCGATCTTTAATCGTACGCGGCGGCGTGTACGCCGCGGGCGGGGCCTTTTTTGCGGCAGGGAGCCTGTCGACCAGAGCAAAAAACGCTTCCTTGCAGATTTGCCGCCCGGAAATCGCCTGCGATTTCAGGCAAATCTGAGGAGGATGTATTGAAGGGGGACCTGTCCCCCTTCAAACGGGCGCAAGCCCGCGACAAATCAGAATTTGCCCGCGACCGAACCGTTGCGAACGGGAATTATAAACAATCGACGCCGTTTCCGAAGGGAAACGGCGTCGCTCGTCATTCAGATAAACCGCGTCACCTCGTCCAGCGCCTTGCGGGGACGGGGCGCGGGAGCCTTCTCCCGGCGACCCACGGCAATGACCGACATGATTTGCTCGTTTTCCGGGATGTCCAGCAGCCGGCGGATGGCGTCGGCGTCGCGGATGCCCATGATCAGCGTGTCATAGCCCATATCCGCCGCCGCCAGCACCAGATAGGCGTCGTGCAGGCCCAAGTCATAGGCACCCCAGCCATTGCCCACCTCGTTGTCCGGCTGGCCCTGGGTGAATCCCACCACGTCCCGCACGTAGGTGGTCACCACCAGCGCGGCCCCGGCGGAGCTGTTCTGGTTGAAGCCGGGCAGGCCCTGACTGCGCAGCGCCTCCAACGTCTCGGGGCGCTCCACCGCATAGCAGCGGGACGCCTGCAGGTTCTTCCAGGAGGGCGCCTGCTGGGCCCGGGTCAACAGGGTCACCAGATCGTCGTGGGGTATGGCGGCGCTGTAGCCCCTGATGCTTCGACGCGCCTGAATCAGATCGACAAATTCCAAGGTCATTCCCCTTTCCGTATCCATTTTCCCCATGATACCACATCCTCGGACGCCCGCGCAAGAATTTTATACGCCTCCCTGCCCGGAGACAGGCAGGAAAAATCGGGGTATGTGTCTAAATAAATACCCATAACCATCCAACAGGAGGCGCCGATGAAGTATCGCTGCCTGATCGTCGATCACGACGACACCGTCGTCAACAGCACAGCCACGGTCCACTTTCCCTGTTTCCGGGAATACGTGAGCCAGTACCGCCCCGAATACAGCTGTACGCTGGAGCACTACTTTCTGCGCAACTTCGACCCGGGCGTAGTGGCCTTCTTCCGGGACGACGTGGGCCTGAGCGAGGATGAGATGCGTCACGAACAGGCCTACTGGAACGAATACGTGCAAAAGCACGTGCCCCAGGTCTACCCCGGCATGGCCGACATCCTTTGGCGGCAGAAGCGAGAGGGCGGGCTGCTGTGCGTGATCTCCCACTCCTACCGGGACAACATCCTGCGGGATTACCGGGAGAACGCCCTGCCCGAGCCGGACGAGGTGTTCGGCTGGGAATGCCCGCCCCACCTGCGCAAGCCCAGTCCCTGGGCCGTGGAACAGATCGTGGAAAAATACCGTCTCACACCCGACCAGGTGCTGGTGCTGGACGACCTGAAGCCCGGCCTGGACATGGCCCGAGCCGCCGGGGTGGATTTCGCCGCCGCCGGCTGGGCCAACGATATCCCCGAGATCGAAGGCTTCATGCGGACAAACTGCGAGCACTATTTCAAGACCGTCGAGTCCCTCGGCGAGTGGCTGGCGGACGGATAATAATAAGGAGGCATCCCCATGGCCAAGCGCATCACCAAGATCGTCCTCACCGGTGGGCCGGCGGCAGGCAAGACCACGTTAATCAGCCGCATCCTCCATGAATTCAAGCAGGAGGATGGCTGGCGGGTCATCACCATCCCCGAGACCGCCACCGAACTGATCTCCGGCTTCGGCATCAGGCCCTTCGGCGACTGCATGAGCATGCTGGCCTTCCAGGACTTTGTGGTCGCCGACCAGATCCACAAGGAGAAGCTGGCCCTGCAGGCCGCCGAGGTAGTGCGGGAGGAGAACATACTGATCATCTACGACCGGGCGCTGATGGACGACAAGGCCTACATTACGGACGAGGAGTTTGCCGAGGTGATCGCCCGCTTCGACGGCCGTACCGAGGCCAGTGTGCTGGCGGGCTACGACGCGGTGATCCACCTGGTCACCTGCGCCAAAGGCGCTGAATTCGCCTACAACCTGGGCAACACGGCCCGCACCGAGTCGCTGGAATACGCCCGGGAGATGGACGACCGTACACTGCGGGCCTGGCGGGGTCACCCCAACCTGCACATCATCGACAACTCGGTGAACTTCGAGGACAAGATCAACCGAGCCATCGTGGAGATTTACCGATTGCTGGGCGAGCCCGAGCCGATGGTAAACAAGCGCAAGTTCCTGGTGGATATGCCCAACATCGCCCTGCTGACCGAGAAGTACGGGGCGCTGGCCATAGACATGATGCAAACCTACCTGTGCTTCACCCAGCCCGGGGTCGAGCGGCGCATCCGCCAGCAGGAAAACGGCGAGGATTACCTGTACTTCTACACCGAAAAACACGTGACAGATGATGGTGAGAAGTGGGTCACTGAAAAGCCCATATCGGAAAAGCAGTACCTCCACTACCTGATGGAGGGCGACGACGCGCTGCACAGTGTGCGCAAGAAGAAGCATCGCTTCATCTACGGGGATTGCCGGTTCGAGCTGGACGTGTATCCCTTCAGCAACGACCGAGCCGTGCTGTTCATGTATGGCGAGGCCGAAATCCCACCCGAAATCACCGTGATCCGCGAGGTCACCGGCGACCCGGCATATAAGAACCGCCAGCTGGCAAGGGTCCAGGCGCTGTAAACAGCACGGTAAATTCTGATTTGTCGCGGGCTTACGCCCGCTTGAAGGGGGACAGGTCCCCCTTCAATACATCCTCCTCAGATTTGCCTGAAATCGTCCTAAAGGACTAGCTTCGCGTCGCAAGCGATTTCCGGGCGGCAAATCTGCAAGGAAACGATTTTTGCTCTGGTCGACAGGCTCCCTGCCGCCCTGAAGGACTAGCTTCGCGTCGCAAAAATCGCCCCGCCCGCGGCGTACATGCCGCCGCGTACGATTGAAGATCGGGGCGCTCCGCCCCCGATACCCCCGGTAAGTTAGCCAAAAGCCTCCCCTGCGACGCGGAGCTAGTGGGGAGGTGGCGCGTAGCGCCGGAGGGGTTCCGTCTCCCCGACAAATCAGAATTTTACTCTTCCAGCTCCGGCAGCCCCGCCACGCTGGTCAGCAGCGACAGGATTCCCGCCAATACGCTGGAGGACAGCACCAGCTTCCAGTTCACGTCGCCCATGGCGGCGGAAGTGCCGATGGTCGCCACGGCGGTCTGGGCCACCGTCTTGATGGCCCTCACGCCCGCGGCCTTGAACCACTTGCCCCAATCTCTCATGTTCCCTATCTCCTTTCCTTCAGGTCCCTTATGTCGTGCTCAACCTCCGTCATGCGCCCCTCCAGCTTGAAGGTGCGCTCAATGACGCTGTTGTGCTTGTCCACCTTCTCCTCCAGCTTCTTCAGCCGGTACTGCGTCAGCCGCGCCGACGCCATCACCCCGCCGAAGGCCCCCAGCCCTGAACCGGCCAGGCCGATCAGGGCGACGATTATCGTGTTGTCCATCCTTTATCACCGCCTTTGTTACGTGTATCGCCAGCCACGCCAGCAGCAGCGACGCTGCTATGCGCTTCCACGGCAGCGCCAGCAGCCGGCAGATGAGCAGGTCGGCACGGGCTACGGCAGCCTGAATACACCTTGTCGCGTCCATTGTGCATCACCTCACGGCCCTTCACTTGTAATGTCAATCCCCGGCCGGTCATAGTCGATGTAATACGGGTCGAAGCCCTCAAACCCCGCCCACCTCCTCACAGCCAGCAGGGCAAAGAAAAGCGCCCCGGTCAGAATGACCACGGCGGCGATCAGGCCCAGCGCCCGCCTCATTCAATCAGCCGGGCGTACTTGCTGCTCACCCAGCCGTTTGTGTTGTTGTAGACGATCAGGTACCAGTCCTTGCCCTCGGCGGGCTCGGTGACGCCCTGGTAGATCAGGATGTCGCCCCGGTGGACCGTACCGATGTCCTTGCCCACGGCCACGCCCGGGGCGGTGCGCACGTTCACGGAGCCGCCGGTGATCTCCACATGCCCGCTGGTGGCCGCCATCAGCGCGGCCTCGGTGGCCGGGTCATAGACGCCGGTGACGGGCAGCTTGCCCGCCCTCTGGAACGCCTTCACCGCGTCCTCGGTCTCCCTGCCGAAATCGCCGTCCGCGCCGTATTCCGGCAGGCAGGCGTAGTCCCATTTCAGGAGGCGCTTCTGCATCTCGCGCACGTCCTCGCCGCTGTCGCCCCGGCGCAGCTCCCCGGAGACCGGTTCGGTGTCGCTCCCCGCCTTGCTGCCGTTGCTCAGCACCACCACCGTGTGCCCCTGGGTCCGCGTCACCAGGATGTCGCCCCGCTTGAGATACTTGTCGCTGTCGGTGTACTTCGCCCCCTTCAGCTCCACAAACGCCCCGCTATCCAGCAGGGCCGCCGGTTCGGTGGGCGTGCGGAAGTTGGGCAGGGTGACGCCGGCGTAGGCGCAGCACACCCGCACCAGCGCCGAGCAGTCCGTCTCGCAGTTCTGGCGCACCCGGTTGCAGTTAAAGCCCAGGGGCTTCGCCACGTCGTACAGTGTCAGCCGCTGCCCCTGGTCGTAGCCAATGTGGCTGTTGTCGCAGGCCCACTGCATGTCCTGGGCGATCCTCTCCGCCACGGCGGGGTCCTTCGCCCGGAACACCCGCCAGCCCTTGCTGTGTTTGTACCAGCTCTGGGTGGAAACCTCCTTGCCGGTCTGGTCCCCGGCCCGACCGCCCTTGGCCCTGCCGCTTTCGTCGATCCTCGCGCTGCCGATCTTCACAGACATCTCAATCAACTCCTTCGCTGTATACTATTCCGCGGCTGGTTCGTCGGTCCTCCGCTCAAACACCCGCTGCTCCACGGTGTAGCCCTCGCTGCTCATCAGGTGCGCCGCGTGATACGGGATGCCGCTCACCGCCGCCGCTGGGGCTTATACAGGATGTATTTGAACCATCCAAACGCGCCGTCCGTCACCATGGCTTATTCCTCCGCCTCCGGCTCCGGGTCGGGAAGGTCGGCCACATCTCCCATCAGCGTCTTCTGGAGCTGCAAACCGTCATTGATGCGTATGAGCATCGCAGTCTGTAATTGACGGTTGTCGATCTTGCTCATGGCTCCGACGACATCACAATAGTCGCCATAGGCGCGACGATAGGTCTTGTCCAAATCATTATCGTAATGTTTGCTGTCGAAGTTCTTAGGATAGCCCGAAAGATTGTTGAATGTTCCGTTGGCGTCCACAACATATGCGATAACCTGATAAAGTGTTCTTTTCATAATTCTTACCTCCAAATACAATTATGCTTTTAGCCCAACACTGTTTCATTAACACTAAGGACCGTGATAGTGTTGTTAGCTAACTGTCCATGATAAAAAAGCCCGTTTCCTACATTTTTAAAAAACAAATCTCCCCATGTGCCGTCCCCATACGCATATCCCCAAAACATAGCCCAACCATTCTTTGGCCAAACTCCCATGCACATTTTTTGTGGATATAGCTTCATGGTATCAAAAATCGCCCGGAAGTTGGATTTCATGTGATCGACATTTGTATCATACACGTCGTATGGCAGCGGATTTGTCCACTCTGTCCATGTCGGCCCCGTGGAGATGTCGATGACCGCACTGATGTTCGCCGGGGTGATTTCAAGGTTTGCCCTCGCATCCGCCGGCGTGGTCGCCCCCGTGCCGCCCTGTGTTACGAGGACGGGGGATTTGGTTGTTAGTAATTGATACCAATCCGACCACGTTGCATCACCGGTTGAATATCGTTGATATATTCCACGACGACCATAAGCAATTTGTTCAACAGGAACACTAAGGTCATACCAGCCTTTTATTGTCATCACAAGGAACCAATCATCGGATAATCCAATATAACTACCACCTTTTAGATCAAACCTTATGCCTGCTTCCATGCTTGGATAAAAAGGGTCATAACGTGTGTCTTCAACTATTTTGCTCACCGCCCCGATGTTCGCCGGGGTGATTTCCAGGTTCGTCCGCGCCTGAGCTGGAGAGTTCGCCCCGGTGCCGCCATGAGAAACATCCAATGCGTTGTCAAGCGTCAGATTCCCCTTTATTCGCGTATCGCCCTCAATAAACGCATCACCATAAATGTTCATATAAGGGCTTCCGTTATTGAAGCCAAGGTAAAACCATGCGTTTGAACCATCAGATAAAAAGAAATCTTCAGGGCTTAACCGGATTCTATGGCCGTTATCAGTATTTGCGATGCTAAAGAACTCTCCGACCAGTTTTGTGATAAATTCCCCGGTGTTATCGTTATATATTACTTTAAACGGTTCGCTTATACTCTGTTGGAGTAGGACTTCAACCGATGAAGTGAGCGTTTCTTGCGATAACTGGATTTTTCCGGCGCTAATTTGTATGCCGTCCTTCGTCCACGTCCCGATCTCCTGCCCCGCCGCGTTCAGCACCCGCAGCGTCCCGTTCTGGTTATTCAGCCCGCCCAGCACCAGCGTCCCCGACTGGATATAGCTGGCATTGATGTACAACTGCCCGTTGTACAGCACCAGCCCCTGGGCCGCGCCGTTGTCCGTCAGACGGTTGAAGATCTCCTGCTGGGTCAGGTCGTCGTCCAGCCTGTCCACCGCCTCATTGACGGCCGCCTTCGCCAGGGCCAGGACCTTCTCCCCCGACCCGATATAGGGGTATTCGTCCGCGATCTCCCCGGCCTCGGGGGCCTCGATGTCCCCGCGGAAGGCCGGCCCCAGCGCCGCCGTCTCGCTGTACAGCACAGAGGCCACCTCGCCGTTCACCCCGGCCCGCACCACGTCCCCCAGCTCCGCCGCCGGGTCGTAGATCGCCCCGGTCAGGCTGAAGGGCTGGTAGGCCTGCCCGATCAGCCCTTCGGCCATGTCCGCCGCGATCACCGGCGCGACGGTCGCGTCCACCACGATGCCGGTGTCGTCCCCGATCAGGGTCTGCAGGCCGTCCACGGTGCAGCGCACCCCCGTCACCGTGCCGGCCGCCCCGGCCTTCATCCCGCCGGTGACGCCGGTCACGTCCACCGCGTCCGTCCCGCCGCCGACGGGCAGCAGCCGCAGCCGGTTCAGCGGCGTCACGATCCAGTTGCCCCCGCCCGCCTGGGCGATCACCCCCAGCACGTCCCGCACCGTGGTGCCCGCCGGGGGCTCGCTGATCACAAAGGCCGCCCCCTCGGGCAGCGTCGTGCGGCTGTCGATACTCAGCCCCAGCAGCGCCGCCAGCTCCGCCGCCACCGCCGCCATCGTCCGGGGCCACGTGCCCGCCGAGGGCTCCCACAGGGCGTTGGCCTTCAGCAGCGCGTCGTAGCACTCCAGCGCCAGCAGCCCCGTCACCGGGTCCCGCGCCCGCCGGGAAATGTAGAACGTGCCCTGGGGCAGCCACTCCGAAGCCGCTGTCCCGTCGTTCAGCCGCGCCTCCACCACCACCGCCGCCGAACGGGAGACGACCCCCGCCCCGCGAATCACCAGCGACAGCGACGCCGCCGCCACGTTGCCGATGGACAGTGTGTTTTGCATCGCCGCCCGGCGGATCACCGGCGCGGAGATGTCCGTATACGCCACGCCCCCGATGGTCGCCCGCGCCTCCAGCGCCGCGCCCGCCGCGAGGAGCTGCTTCCATGTCGCGCTCGTCTGCTGCATATATGCTTACCTCTCAATCATCGAAAACGTCACCCCGTCGTAGTACGGCGCGCCGGTCTCCCGGTTATAGCGCTGGGCCCCATATGGCCGCTCCGACGTGTAAAAGGACTTCGTGACCTGCGCCCCGGTCGTCGGGTCCACCAGCGTGGCGCTGTAGAACGTCCCGGCGATGTCGGCGGCAAGCCGCTGCATCTGCGCCTGTTGCAGGCGCAGCAGCTTCACCTCCGCCTTCATCTTCGTAGCGATCCGCGTCCGGTGCATCAGCCCCGTCTGCACGTCCCGCCCGCTGCCCTCGGCGTCCAGGTCGTTGTTCGTGATGTTCAACTCCTCCACCAGCGGCGCGTAATCGTGGCCGTTGATGATGAGTACAGGCTGTGCCATAATCCGCGCCTCCTTAGTCCAACAGCGGCGAGCTGCCGAACATCTGCGCCCGCCGGTTGATGTCGTCGATGAGCTGCTGGGCCGTCAATCCGTTGTTGACCGTGCCCTGCTGCTGCTGATTCGTCCTCAGCGCCGATACAATGGCGCTGGTCTGCGCCCCGATCACCGATATGATCGTCTGGATCAGATCCTCGTTGTTGGCGTCCAGCGTGTTCTGAAGGTCCATACCCGTCCGGGCGACCTGGGCCGCCACGTCGTAGGGCAGCACCGTCCCGGAGGCCATCACCGGCTCATGGTAGCGGATGTTCGCCACCGCCGCCAGATTGCCGAGGGTCCCCACAATCGCGTTGGTGCAGTTCGCCAGCTGCCCCGAAAGGAACGTCCCCAGCGCGCTGACCGCCTGGGTCATCGCCGCCACCACCGCGCTGTACATGGTCGCCGCCAGCTGGGACTTGTTCAGGATCTCCGTCCGGCCGTTGATGTGGCCCATGATCTCCGGTCCCGCCTCCCCGGCCACGAACACCGTGCCGTGGGCGCGGGCCGTGCCGCCGGCGTAGTGGGGCACGTTCGACAGGTAGTTCGCCATGCCGCCGTGGGTGATCACGCCGCCCCGGGCGAAGGGCCGCAGCCGGCCGCCGTTGGTAATCACGCCGCCCGTGGCCGCGCCGGAGCTGGTGATCTTCTTCCAGATATTTTCCAGCGCATCCTTCAGCTTGCCGGCGACGGTACTGACAAAATCAGACAGGCCGTTGATGGTGCTGGACAATGTAGCTT
>JAFWEL010000110.1 GCA_017512905.1 Clostridia bacterium | reverse complement strand
TCGGGGCGCTCCGCCCCCGATACCCCCGGTAAGTTAGTCAATAGCCTCCCCTGCGACGCGAAGCTAGTGGGGAGGTGGCCCCGCCAAAGGCGGGGTCGGAGGGGTTCCGTGTGATCAGCATCAGCTCGACAAATCAGAATTCATCTGACTGAATAAATACCCTTGTCATTCAGTTGTTCCATCGCCGCTATGGACCGGAGGCGTCCGGCAAACCGGGAAACGCCCGTTGCGCGCTTCCCGGCGATGCCTGCCATCCGGAAGGGCCGCGTCACTTCTCCCGTTCGAGGGATATGGCCACGTCGGACCAGGTGTCCAGGGTCTTGTAGACCTGCGCGTCCGGAAGGAAGCCCTCCGGCGCTTGCAGCACGTGGACCTCATAGACCTTTGCCTCGTCCACCTCGAACACGGCGACGCCACTGTCGTCGGTGGCCTGGTAGGCGCAGGAATCCTCGTCGCACAGCTGGAGCACCACGCCCGGCACGGGCTTGCCATCCTTGTCAAACACGTGCACGGTATACCTGCCGTCGCCGTTCGCCGCGGTGTCGTCGGTCGGCTCCACTGCCTCGCCCGCGAGCAGCTTATCCAGGGTGGACTCATATTCCTTCAGGGACGCGCCCACGATGGGAGTGCTCATGATCGTCCCCTCGTTGTCCACGAAATAAGAGGTGGGGTACATGTCGATCTGCTGGAAAACGGGATTGTCCTCGGGCAGGAGCACGTTAGGATAGCTGACGCCGTTTTCGGACAGTATGGCGTCGGAATCCGCCTTGAAATTCTCGACGGCGTTGCCATTCTCAAATTCCACGCCCACGATGCCGCAGCCCTTCTCCCGGAAGGCTGTGTGCAGCCTGGCCAGCTCCGCCATCTCATCCACACAGTTATAGCACCAGGTTCCCCAGACATTGACCATGGTGATTCGGTTGTCCCTGAACAGGTCCTCGCTCCGGACGGCGTTGCCGTCGAGATCGGTGGTCTCAAACTGGAGCTTCTGGCCGATCAGACGGCCGTTGGGGTCCTGGGGCGTGACGCGCTCGCCATCCCGGAGTATCCCCTTCAGCTGCGCGTGGACCCGCTCGATGTCCGCCGCGGCCAGCGCCTTCTCCGCCCCGGCCTCCTCCGCGGTCAGGTTCAGGCCGGCCGCCTCGGGATCGTCGTACAACGCCAGGATGTCCTCCGGGCTCAGCGTGACATAGTAGTAGTGCCAGCCGTCCCGGGCAGTCACCTCCTCCGTCTTCGCGTCGCCGATCTGCAGGCCGAGGGCGTCGAAGTCCGAGGTATCGCTGACGACGATGAGGCCAATATCGCCCTGCAGCGCATTGATGGAATCGATGATCGCGGCCTGTTCCTCCGGGGTGTTCTCCTCGAAGGTTTCAACCAGGTTCCACCATGTGTCCATCGGTATGGGATAGTAATGTACCACGATCAGGGCCCCGTAGGGCGTGTGGGAAAACACGCCCAGCGATTCCAGCGCGACATAATTATGGCTGTTCTCCAGGATCTTGTCGATATCGATGTCCATGCCTATCTCTTCATAGAAGCTGCTCCAGGGCTCAGCCTCCTCGGCCAGGACCGGGACACAGGCCAGCAGCATCGCCACCGTGAGCAGGATTCCAATCAGCTTCCTCATCATTGTTGTTGCCTCCTTGATGTTTTTTGAACGTTTTATCAAAAGCACCTTCGGCGCATCATGTCCTCTCATGCCTGATTATAAGGGCACACTTCGTCGTTGTCAATCCTGCGCCGCGTATTTGAGACGTGGACCCCCCGTCCCGGGTTGCGACGCGCCTGTGACGCTTCTATGACGTTCGACATACTATACTGCTTTCATCAAGAACAAACAACGATCAAGAACAAACAACAATCCAAGGAGGCAATCCAAATGAAGAAGATCCTTAGCGCGCTGGTTGCGCTAGTACTGATGCTCTGCGGCTTCGCGATGGCCGAGGCCATCCACCCCATGGACAACAACCCCGACCTGCAGAACGGCGCCTACCCCGCCGCCTTCGAACAAAAGGCCCTGGCCGACGGTACCGTGAAGAGCCTCCACATCTACACCATCGACCGCTACGGCAAGGACGACATCGCCAATCTGGCTGTGGGCGACACGCTCTTCATCGAGGGCAAGGAGGTCGAGATCACCGCGCTGGAGAAGGAGAGCGACACCTCCGTGCTGATCAACGGCGGCTACGACAACAACGGCTACACCATGCAGTGGTACGATCCGGACCCGGAATACGACGAGAACAACATCTTCAACTGCTGGATGAGCGTCGCGGATAATGATTACCACACCTACACCGAATACGGCGTCGCCGACTATGAGATGGACCCGGAGGAAATCACCTTTGTGGACAGCTGGGACATTGACGCGCCGAAGGTCATCGTCACCGGCCTGGACAACGTGACCAAGGCGATCACCGAGGCAGACGGCCCCTCCTTCTTCGAGTACAACACCGAGGTGACCCTCGAAAACGGCAGGATCGTCGAAATCCACCGCGACTATATCCCGTAATACTTAAGCTCATATGAAACAGGCCGCGTGGCCCTCCGCACCGTAGCATGATATACGGGTGGATGGCCACGCGTTTTTTTCTAACCGGATATACGCTCAGGCCCGGTATGGTCTGGCTTCCAAAAGCCCCCGCAGTGAGGGTGATACGTCCGGTCAACCCCTGCCGCGCAGGACATCCTGCCTTTTTCGCGCCAGTGTGGCCAACAGCAGCAGGAAGGCGATCAGCGCAGCGGCGAGCCCCAGTCGTATGGCCAGGTAGGTCAGCCACTGCCAGCGCCGGGTCAGCACCAGGCCGAGGGGATTGACGTAGGAGGAAAAGAAATTTGTCCGGTAGACGACGCCCACCGGCTTGCCGGCGGCATACACCGGCTGCGAAAACACCGAATTGAGGTAAAAGGTGGGCACGTCCAGCACGGCGACCAGCATGGAGATGGTCATATTCACCCGTTTCTTCAGCACATAGCGCTGTGTAAATGCCGCTTCAACGGCCTCGAATTTCCGGGAATCCACATTCTGCTGCATGGTCCTGCTACGCCATCTCCTTCACAATGGTCATCTCCACCGTCCTGCCCAGGATGCTCACCTTGACGTTGTCCGCCACCCGGGACACCACGGATTTTTCCAGCTCGTCCCAGGCCTCCTGGCTGCCCTCGGCGTTCTGTTCGCGATACTGCCTGAGCTGCTCCCGGTAATCCTCCATGGACCACTCATAGTTGCCGTACATCTGCGGCGCACCGCCGACAAAGCCAGAAGCCGCCCTGAACCCAGGGCTTGATGGCCGCCTTCTCCGTATCCCCGGATATGGCGGCGTCCGTCCGAGCTTCCCGTCGCCCCTTGATTTCAGATATTCCGGAGAATATGCTCATGGCTCATCCCTCCGTCAGAAGGTCAGCGAATTCACGGCCCGCAGCTGCTCCGGAACCGCCGGGGCCTTGGTCGAAGACCGGGCTGCAGGACATATCCGTCGGTTTTCCGCGGTGAACGCGGCACAGCATACATATGTGCCCGATCAACAGCGTCATCTGTCCCACAGCCCGGTTCGCGGCTTGCCTATTTCTTTTTCGACATATGCTTGACGGTATAGATCGCCAGGGCGATGGAGAATATCATGCCGACGCCGGCGATCAGGGGCTGACCATCCGGAGTCTTGGGCTGGATATCCGCCGTGGACAGTATCGCCGAGCCGATGAACAGCACGCAGGCGAACAGCGCCAGCACGACGCTCCTGGCGGTGTCACCGAGGCTCTTCAGGATCTCCTCGTAGCCCGTCAGCTCGAAGTTCAGCTTCAGCCGTCCCTTCACCGCATTGTTCAGCGCGTCGTAGGCCAGCCCGGGCATTTTCTGCACCTTCTTGGTCAGCTCCAGCACGTCCTTGCCCGCCGAGAGCAGCTCCTGCCCCACGTCGAAGCTCTGGCGCATACGCTCCATGATCCGATCCGTGATCTGCTGGAACAGGTTCAGCTCCGGGCACAGCTGCTCGATCACGCCCTCGATGGTGGCGATGGAGCGCACCAGCATCGTGTACTTCCCGGGCAACGAGATGTGGTGCTTCGACGCCAGGTCCGTGATTTCCGTCAGCAGCGCCGCCAGGTCCAGCTCCTCCAGGTTCGTGACATTCATGTACTTGTCGAACATCATGTCCGCGTCCTGGATCAGCTTGGTGCGGTCCGTCTTTGGCGACGTCGCGCCCAGGGACATGATCGCGTTCACCAGCGCGTCCAGGTCCCGCTCGATCAGGGACATGATCAGCGCCTGGATGATGTTCACGTCCTGGTCGGTGATGCGCCCGATCATGCCGAAGTCGATCCACACTGGCTTGCCGTGGCTGACCATGATGTTGCCCTGGTGGGGGTCGCCGTGGAACGTGCCCACGTCCAGCACCTGGTGGATGTAGTTGTCCAGGATCACCGAGCCGATCTGCTCCGGGTCATAGCCCTCCTGGATCAGCCGGTCCCGCTTGGCGATGGAGTAGCCGTCCACGAAGGTCATCGTGAAGAGCCGCTCCGTCGTCAGCTCGTCGATCACCGTCGGACAGGTGATCTTCTCCTCGTCGTCGATGCAGTTTTCCTTGAAGAACCGGGTGTTCTCCGCCTCCACGCGGAAGTCCAGCTCCTCGTTCTCCACCTTCTCCAACTCCTCGATCACCGACAGCAAGTCGATCATCTGCTCCCCGTCATCGCCGGTATCGCTGACCGTGTTTACCATTCCCGCCAGCTTCTTCAGCAGCACGAAGTCCTCCCGCATCATGTCCGCGATCAGCGGCCGCTGCACCTTCGTGACCACCTTTGTGCCGTCCTTCAGCACGGCGTAGTGGGCCTGGCCGATGGACGCCGAGCCCAAGGGCTTGTCCCGGAACTCCAGGAAGATATCGTCGATCTTTTTGCCGGTCTCCTGCTCGATCACCGCACGGGCGATCTCCGGGTCCAGCTCCTTGACGTTCTGGCGCAGCTTCTCCAGCTCCCTGCAGTAGCTCTCGGGCAGCATGTCCACCCGGCTGGACATGATCTGGCCGATCTTCACATAGGTCGGGCCCAGATCCTCCAGCGTGGTGCGCAGCTCCACCGGGGTAAAGCCGTTGGCGTAGAAGTTGTGCTTGGCGAAAACGGCCATGATCTCGGCGGCGCGGGTCTTCTTGTACTTCTCCATCGCCTTCAGCTCGCGCGAGAGCATACCCTTCAGCTTGGCGCTCATCTCTGCCTGGGTGTGCTGCAGCGCGGCCTTGCGCCGCTCCAGCTCCTGGGCCAGCTCTTCCTTGCTCTTCACCACGGCCTCCTGCTTCTTCTGACGCTTCTCCTTTCGAGCCGCGTCACGTACCTGCCTTTTCTGGGCCGCCAGCGCCTTCCTGCCCTCCGCGACCTCCTTCGTCTCCCGGGACACCCGATTCCGGCTCGATTCGATCTCCTCCCCGGCATCCCCCACGGCCTGTTCCGCCCGGGGCATCTTCGCCTTGCCGGCCTCGACCTCGCTCACCGGCTGTTCGTTGGCTTCCGTTTCAACGCCCGGTTTATTCTCAAGCTCCAGCGCGTTTTCCTGCAGCTTCCTGTCCTTATTGTTCTCCATCGTTCAGCCCTCCTTACGCTTCCCTGATCGGCCACAGATAGAACAGCCGCACGATGCTCACGATCGATGAGAAGAGCAACATGCCGCCGATGACGTCAAACAGCATCGTGGGCTCGTTCCACCACGGATTGATCAGCACGATCAGGCCGCAGAGGATCATCAGCACATTCAGCACGATCAGCACCCACCAACCCTTCCGGCCCGCCCGCCGGGCGTACATCCAGGCGTTCACGATGCCCACGATCCCGTCGCCCACCAGCACCAGCCCGAAGATCAGACCGATGACCTTCACCACGTCCGTCTCAAAGGCCACTATGGCGATGCCCAGCAGCCCCAGGATCAGCGCCCCCGTGAAAGACACATAGCTCATCAGCGTCTTCCTGCCCGAGATGAAGTCCAGCAGCATCACCGCCGCGAATATCAGCATGCCATACCCCAGCGTCGATACCAGCGCGTTCACATACTGCTTCGGACAGATGATCATCAGTATTCCCACCGCCACCAGTATGATCGACGTCATGATCGACGAGCGCTTCAGTTTGCCCAGTTCCTGAAAGAGCATTTTCATTCCTCCCTGTCAAAATGGTATAAATCACCTATTATTATACATGGTCGGAGCGGTTTTGATTTGCGTATTTTTTTAATTTTTTATAACAATTGCTGCATCACAGCCGATTCCGACCCCACAGGCATTGTTCGCCTGTTGAAAAGGTAACACAGAACCTGTATTATGATGGCAATTATTGAGTCACAGGAGGCCGAGCCCATGGATATTCAATACCTGCTCTTTTTACAGAACTTCAGAAACAGCATCAACGACGCGCTGACGCCGTTCATGGAGATGATCTCCCTCTTTGCCGTCACCTACCTGTTCATCATCCCGGTGCTGGTCTACTGGTGCGTGGACAAGCGCAGCGGCCTGTACACGATGGTCTCGTACACGCTCAGCATCGCGGTCAACGCGGTGGTGAAGCTCACCGCCTGCGTCTACCGCCCGTGGATCCGGGACAGCCGGGTGCTGCCGGCGGGCGACGCCATAAGCACAGCCACCGGCTATTCCTTCCCCAGCGGCCACACCACCACGGCGACCCCCATCTATGGCGGCCTGGCGGTCAGCGCCTGGAAGAAGATGCGCTGGGTTTCGGTGCTCTGCATCGCCTGCATACTGGTCACCGGCTTTTCCCGCAATTACCTGGGCGTCCATACCCCCCAGGATGTCGCCGTCGGCCTGGCCGAGGGCGTCCTGGCGCTGTGGGCCATGTCCAGGCTGTTTGATTACCTCAGCGCGAACCCCGGGAAGGAAAACCTCTTTCTCGGCCTGGGCGTGGTCTTCTGCGTGGCATCGCTGATTTACATCACCGTGAAATCCTATCCCATGGATTACGTCGATGGCAAGCTGCTGGTGGACCCCCAGAAGATGATGAAGGACGGCTACGGCGATATCGGCAGGCTGTTCGCGGTGTGCGTGGGCCGCTTCATCGAAAAGACCTGGATCAAATTCGAGCCCGACTGTTCCAGGCGGAACGTGGCCACCGGGCTGGTCGGCGCGGTGATTACCTTCTGGCTCATCCAGCTGCTGGGCGCGCCGATGCGCTCTCTGTTCGGCCTGCACTGGGGCTGCTTCGTCGAGAACTTCATCCTCATACTGTTCGTCATGGCCATCTGGCCGGCGGTGATGAAGGCGACGATGAAGAAAGAACCGGCGAACGCCTGAGTTTACGCTCCACAGAATACGAAAGCGCCTTCGCTTCCGCCCAGGACGACGCAAACCCCTATTCCGGGGGATGTCATCCCGGGCGGCGCGATGGCGTTTTTTTTGCGCATGGGCCGCTATGGGATCAGTGATACTTCGGCAGCCAGTCGCCGTGGGCCTGGATCAGGTCGTCACACATGGCCACGATGTCGTCGATGGACAGCTCAGCCCCGGCATGGGGATCGAGCATGACGGCCTGGTAGATGTAGTCCTTCTTCAGCGTGCGGGCGGCCTCGATGGTGAGCAGCTGCACGTTGATGTTGGTGCGGTTCAGGGCGGCGCACTGCTCCGGCAGGTCGCCGATGTAGGTGGGCTGGACCCCGTTCTTGTCCACCAGGCAGGGCACCTCCACGCAGGCGTTGCGGGGCAGGTTGGTGATCAGCCCGTTGTTCAGCACATTGCCGCCGATCTTCGTGGGCCTGCCCGTCTCCATGGCCTCCATGATGTAGCTGGCGTACTCCTGGCTGCGCTTGTGGGTGAGGGTCGGGTTGGCGGTCAGCTCATGGCCCCGCTCCTTCCACTCCTGGATCTGGTGGATGCAGCGGCGGGGATATTCGTCCAGCGGGATGTTGAAGCGGTCGATCAGCTCGGGATAGCGCGCCTTGATGAACCAGGGGCAGTATTCGGAATTGTGCTCGCTGGATTCGGTGATGTAGTAGCCGAAGCGGCGCATCAGCTCCAGGCGCACCATGTCGCCGTGGACCCCCTTGGACTTGTACAGCGCGTACTCCTCCTTCAGGCGCTCGATCCACTTTCCGGGCAGCTCTTCGCCCTCGGTGAGGCTGGCGATGCGCTCCTCCATCGTGCCAATGTCCAGCTTGCCCTGGTTGTACAGCAGGGCGCGGCGCTTGACCTCGGGATACAGGTCCACGCCGTCCTTCGTCAGCTCCAGCAGCCAGGCCTGGTGGTTGATGCCGGCGATCTTCCACTGCACCGTGTCGTCGTAGGGCATGCCCAGCTCCCTGAGGAGCGTGGAGGCGCACACCTGGACGCTGTGGCACAGGCCCACGGTTTTGACGTCCGTCAGCCGCAGCATCGCGCCGGTGAGCATCGCCATGGGGTTGGTGTAGTTCAGCAGCCAGGCGTCGGGGCAGACCGCCTCCATGTCCCGGGCGAAGTCCAGCATCACCGGGATGGTGCGCAGCGCCCGAAACACGCCGCCCACGCCCAGGGTGTCCGCGATGGTCTGCTTCAGGCCGTACTTCCTGGGGATTTCGAAGTCGGTGATGGTGCAGGGGTCGTAGCCGCCCACCTGGATGGCGTTGACCACGTAGTTCGCGCCCTTCAGGGCGGTCCTGCGGTTCTCCACGCCCAGGTATTTCTCAATCCGGGCCTTCGAGCCGTTGTTGCGGTTGATGGCCTCCAGCATCATGGCGGATTCATCCAGCCGCGTGGCGTCGATGTCGTACAGCGCGATGGTGCTTTCCTCCAGCGCCGGGGTCATCATGCTGTCGCCCAACACATTCTTGGCAAACACCGTGGAGCCCGCGCCCATAAATGTAATCTTCGGCATAACGTTTCATTCCTTTCTGTGCGTTTTTGTGAGGGGTAGGCGGTGAAATTCTGATTTATCGAGTTCTGCTCGATAAATCACCCGCCTGAACCTACTCCTCTTCAGATCCCAAAGGCGTGTCGTCGAAGCAGACGCGCTGTCCCTGCGCGCCGTGCCAGTTGAATTGGACAGGTTCCCCGTCGATCAGCCAGCATCGGGGCAGCGTGGTCTGCTGCCAGTCCAGCGGCCGGGCCGCCTCACGGGGAAGGGAATTGACCGCCAGCATCCGCCGCAGGGCCTCCTCCTGGTCCGCCGCCAGGGTTCCCGACGCGACGGAGACGAACATCGCCGTCCCGCTGCGGCTGAGCAGCCCGCCCCACAGGCGGTTCAGCGCCCAGTCGATGTGCCGCGTGATGCCCACGCAGTCCGCGTCCGCGTCAAAGAACGCGCGGTGCTGGGGCATGCGAAAGGCCAGCGCGTTGACGCCGTGCTTCAGCGTCTTTTCCCAGACGAGGCCGCTGGTGTCCTCCCCGATGCGGTTCATGTGCATCAAACCCGCGCCCAGGTGGCCGACGGCGTTGCAGCCCAGCACCAGCATGCCATGGGGCTTCGCCGCTTCGAGGATGGCGCTGTAGAAATCCACGATGATCTCCGCGGTGGTCCGGGTGCGGTCGGCGAACCGCCAGCCGTCCCGGGTCATCTCGTGACCCATCTGCCAGCCCCAGAGGCCGGTGATGTCATAGGTGGAAAAGTCGTGCTTCAGCAGGCGGAAGCCCCAACTGCCGATCCGGTCCACGATATCCCGCACATGGGCCAGCACCTCCGGCAGGGACGGGTCCAGCGCGCCGCTGGCCAGCCGCCACGCCTCGGGGATGGCCGCACTGTCGTCCTGGAGCAGGCGCACCCAGAGCCCGGGAATCACGTCCCTGCGGGCCATTTGCCGCGCCAGGGCGCGCATATCGCCGAAGCGGCGGTTCGGCAGCCAGGGTCCGCCATTGTAGACCTCGTCGAACTGGTCGTCCGGGGTATAGCGCCCCTGCTGCCAGCCGTCGTCGATCACCACATAGGGGCGGTTGCGCAGGCCTTGGGTCAGCCGTGCCATGTAATCCGCGTCCTCCAGCACGTCCTGGGCGGAGCTGTGGCCATAGGCGTAATACCAGTTGTTGGAGCCGTACACCGGCGCCGAAGGCAGGATCGGATCGACGCACATGCGGCCGCAGAAATCCCGGGCCGCCTCGAAGCTCTCCACGCCGGAATACACCCGGGATACGACCCGCGCCGCAAGCAGCGTCCTGCCGTTCAGCAGGACGCCCTCGCCGCCGCTGCGCACGTCCAGCCACAGGGTGACGCCCTCGGGGTCGAGCTGCCAGGCGCAGATCGCGCCGGGGCGAACCATGACGCCGTAGCCCGCCGTGGCGTCGCCGTCCCGGACCAGGGCGTACCAGGGGAGGCTGCGAAACGGATTGACGGACATCCATTCCAGGTCGCCGTAGGCGCGCTCCCAGGCGTCGCCCAGCACCTGTCCGCCCACCGGATTGGCGAACCGCCAGCGCAGCCGCACCCGGCGGACGGGCGTCTCCCCCGCTGTGATCGTCACGGCGAGGCAATCCTCCTGCCGATCACAGATCACGCGGACATCCTTCCTGGCAAAGACGCCGCTGCCCGCCTCCCCCCTGCGCGCTTCGTCATTTTCCACCATGACAAAGTCGGGATTTCGGAGAATCGTTTCAAGCATTATCGTTTCCCCCACAACGCGATCCTTCATGGAATAACTGTAGGGACGGCGATGCTCCGCCCGCCGGGTACAACGATGCGGTTGTTACTCGGTCGGACGCCCCATCGGCGTCCCTACTGCCGCGTTACACGGCGTTACCCATATTTATGCAGTCATCAGAAATCGTACTCCTTGCAGACCGGCGCGTTCGCCCTGGAGGAGGCCTCGTCGAACCAGATCAGGTTGTTCTGGGTCTGCTTGTCGAACAGCTGGATCAGCCTGGGCTGGGTGGAGAAGCGGATGGTCTTGCCCATGGAAACGTCGGTCTCCAGGTTCATGGTGGGGATGACCATGACCACGTGGTCGCCCTCGCAGTCGGTGTGCAGGTTGACCTCGTTGCCCAGCATCTCCGAAACCTCCACCTTCGCGGTGAGCTCGCCCTCGTCCAGCAGGATGTGGCAGGGACGGATGCCCGCGATGATGTCGCAGGGCTGCTGGTTGTTCGCCTTGAGGGCCTTCTGCTGGAATTCGCTCAGCTCAAACCGGGCGTTGTGGATCTGGGCGTAGTACTTGCCGTTCTCCAGCAGCAGCTTGGAGCCGTCGAAGAAGTTCATCACCGGCATGCCGATGAAGCCGGCCACGAACAGGTTCACGGGTTTGTTGTACAGGTCCTGGGGAGCGCCGATCTGGTTCACATAGCCGTCCTTCATGATGACGATGCGGTCGCCTAGGGTCATGGCCTCGGTCTGGTCGTGGGTGACGTACATGAAGGTGGTGTTGATGCTCTGGCGCAGCTTGATGATCTCGGCGCGCATCTGGTTGCGCAGCTTGGCGTCCAGGTTGGAAAGGGGCTCGTCCATCAGGAACACCTTGGGGTCGCGCACCATGGCGCGACCGATGGCCACGCGCTGGCGCTGGCCGCCGGAAAGGGCCTTGGGCTTGCGCTCCAGGTACTGGGTGATGTCCAGCACCTTCGCCACCTCGCGCACCTTCTTGTCGATCTGGTCCTGGGGCACCTTCTTCATCTTCATGGCGAAGGCCATGTTGTCGTAGACGGACATGTGGGGATAGAGCGCGTAGTTCTGGAAGACCATGGCGATGTCGCGGTCCTTCGGGGCAATGTCGTTGCACAGCTTGCCGTCGATGTAAAGCTCGCCCTCGGTGATGTCCTCCAGGCCGGCGACCATGCGCAGGGTGGTGGACTTGCCGCAGCCGGAGGGGCCGACCAGCACGATGAATTCCTTGTCTTTGATGTGCAGGTTGACATCGTGCACCGCCGTCGTCTTGCCGCCGTAAACCTTCTTCATGTTCTTGATGATGACCTCTGCCATTGCGTACAGCCCTGAGCACGGCGGTCCTTTGCCGTGCCCTCATGTCACCGTGTTCTTCTCGGTGAACCATTTTACGACAGGTCTCCACACTGCCGCACCGCGGGCCTTGCGGGTTGGGTAAACCTCCTTTTTGCATGTATGCCCGTCTATTGAGTGGAGTAGGCGGACACCATTTATTCCAAGGGAAACCGCTCCCCTGAGATTCGTGTTTTGCCCTTCGGCGGCATACGCCGCCATACCGTGATTGCCGCGCGGTGGCGTCGCCTGAACCGCTACAGCCCGTACTTCATCATTTCCTGAAGCGTCTTTTCGTCGAAGTCGTCGCCGGAATCGTCCTCCCCCACCATGATGTTGGGGTCGTCCTCCTGGCCGGGGAGGATGATGTCGCCGCAGATGTCCACCTCCGGCAGGAAGGGCATGAATTGCCTGAGCATGATGCCGCTGGCGAGGTAGACGATCAGCGCGAAGCCGAACATCAGCCAAAGGAACGCCCACAGGGGCAGGAATTTAATGGAAGCGTAGGTTGCCGCCAGGGGCACGACGTACAGCGCCACGCAGGCCAGCATGCAGTGGGGTTTGCTGAACGCGAAGTACAGCGCGTTTTTCAGCAGCTCCCCGATGCCGCCATTGAAGGCCGCGATCACCGGGAACAAGTAGACCGCCACGATGGTCTCCAGGGCCATCAGGCCCACCAGTGCGTACTTGAACAGCGCCACCGGCCCGGTGAACTGACGGCACCAGCTGATTTCCAGCAGCTGCACCAGCATCAGCGCCACATACGCCACAAAGCACACCGTCGCCTTGCCGAAGGACTCCTTGAAGCCCTTCCAGAACATCGACGTCACCTTGAAATGACGGTCGCCCCGGCGATACTTCATCATCGTGTAATTCAGCGCGGACAGGCCCGCCCCGATGGTCACCACCGGAAGGCTGAACAGCACGAACAGCAGGTTTGAGACGATGATGACGTACAGGCGGTTCAGGAACCGCCCCAGGGCGCTGTCCTCGCTGAACAGCTTCAACAGCCGTTGCAAATCGCCTCACCCCTTTCGCGCAAACAGATAATCCAGGAACACCGCCGCCTGATCCAGCCGCTTGGTACCGGCGTTGATCCCCAGCACGGCCCCCTCGGGATAGGCGCTGTATTCGCCGGTCAGCACGGTGCCCGACAGGTCGATGGCGATGGGCACCGGCTGGTCGCTGTATTCCTCGTCCTGGGGCGTACAGTAGACGAACCGGTCCGCGTATTTTTCCCGGATCGGGGCCGCGGCGTCGCTGTTCAGATCCAGCAGCCGGCCGGCCTCGCCAACGGCGATCACGTCCTCGGCCTGGGCGACCCATACGTCGTCCACGCCGCCGTCCAGCATGGAGATCAGCTTTTCATAGTAGTTGTTGCCGATCACCCGGCCGGAGGGCTTGCAGTAGTTGGCGCAGTCGATCTCCACCACGCCGGTCCTCAGGTCATAACCGGCCGCTTCCACGAAGCCGTTGTAGAAATCCGACCCCTTTCCCAGCTGGGCATAGGTGTTGGAGAATATGCCGTAGAAGTGGATATCCCCGGGCACCGTGACGTAGTTCCAGACGGCATAGGTGATGAAGGCCAGCACAAGGCCGATGCCGATGATCCACAGCCGGTAGTACTGCCAGATGTATCTCAACCGGGCCTTCGGGCCGTAGCCCTTCAGCTTCTGCCGCTCATCCCGATACCACTGTGGCAGCGTTCGCATCTCGTGTGTACCTCCCGCGCCTTACGAATCCCCGCCCACCCGCTCGAACAGCAGCTGGACGCCGGGGTAATCGCCCCGCATGGGCCGCAGCGTGATTCCCGCGGCCATCAGGCTTCTGCCGGTAAATATCCGATCCTCCAGCGCCGCGTCGTTCAGGATCCTCCCGTCGGGCCGCTCGCAGCCCTCGACCACCGCCTCCGCCAGGCGGTAGCGCCCGTGGGCGTCCAGGCCTCGCAGGCGCAGGTGGATGCCGTGGGTGTTGGCGTGGGTGCGGGTCACCACCAGGTTCACCAGCGCCTGGCCGCCGTCCGGGCTCACAAAGGCCCACGCGACATAGCCCCCCCACCCCTCCAGCCCGGTCAGGCGGTAGTAGCGCCCCCGGTGAATCACGTTGTAGAAGCGGTGGTACCGATCCGCCAGCGCGCGCATCCGGCGCTTTTCGTCGTCCGTCAGGCGCGCCGGGTCCAGCTCAAAGCCGAAGGTGCCGCTCATGGCCACGATGGCCCGGGTGCCGAAGGGCGTCGTGCGCCCGGTCTGCTGGTTGGGGCAGGCGGAGACGTGGGCGCCCATGGCGCTCACGGGATAGCCAATGGCGGTGCCCGTCTGGATGGTCAGCCGCTCGATGGCATCGGAATCGTCGCTGCACCAGATCTGGGGGGTGTAATAGAGCATGCCGGCGTCGAAGCGTCCCCCGCCCCCGGCGCAGTTCTCAAACAGCACCTCGGGGTATTCGCCTGTCAGGCGGTCCATCAGTTCATAGACCCCCAGCATGTAGCGGTGGCTCACCTCCCCCTGCCGGTGGGGCGGCAGGGCGGTGCTGTAGGTATCCGCGATGTTGCGGTTCATGTCCCACTTGATGTAGTCGATGCCGTTTTCCCGGATCAGCGCGGAGAACACGCCGTAGAGGTATTCCACCACCTCCCGGTTGCCCATGTCCAGCACCAGCTGGTTCCGGGCCGTCACCGGCCTTCGGCCGGGCACGGCCAGGGCCCATTCCGGATGGGTGCGGTAGAGGTCGCTGTCCTCATTGACCATCTCCGGCTCGATCCACAGGCCGAAGCGCAGGCCCATGGCGTGGATGGCGTCGGACAGCGGCTTCAGTCCCCCGGGCAGCTTGGCCTCGTTGGCGGTCCAGTCGCCCAGTCCGGCGTTGTCGTCATTTCTCGCGCCGAACCAGCCGTCGTCCAGCACCACCAGCTCCACGCCCAGCTTCGCCGCCTCGGCGGCGAAGGCCAACACCTTATCGGCGTCGAAATCGCAGGTCATCGACTCCCAGCTGTTGATCAGCAGCGGGCGGACGCGATCCTTCCAGGGGCTGCGAATAAGGTGGCGGTTCAGGAAATCGTGAAAGTGATGGGTCAGGCCCTCCATGCCGCCGTCCGTGCGGCAGAGTATGACCTCCGGCGCGCAGAAGCTGTCACCGGGGTCCAACTGCCAGCCGAACAGGTCGCCGCCGATGCCGCTGACGACGCGCACGGCGTCCGCCTGGTTCAGCTCAATGTCGGTGCGATGGTTGCCGCTATACACCGGCATGATGCCGAGGCACTCGCCCTGGGTTTCCGTTGTGTCCGAGGCCATCAGCACGGTGAAGGGATTGTGATGGTGGCTGGACGCACCGCGGCGGCTGCCCACCGTCTGGATGCCGTGCATCAGCGGGACGCGCTCCGGCATGCGCTCCATGCAGTGCCGCCCGTGGAGGTGCAGCAGCTCCCATTCCCCGCCGGAGGACCCCGGAGCGAAGGGGAGGTCCAGGCACAGGCTGGCGGCCCGGTCCAGGCGGATCGCTGCGTCACCCCGGTTGCGGAACACCGCGGCGCGGGTGATCACGTCCGCCCCGTCAAACACGCCGTAGAGCAGCTCAACCTCCAGGCCCGTGGCGGCGTCGCTCAGCACCAGGGACAGCGTCTGGGCCTGGTCCCCTTCCCCGAAGGCGGCGGGCAGCCCCGGCAGGGCATACTTGCCCTCGACGATCCCGTGGCGGACATAGCGCAGGTCCGCGCCCACGACGCCCTCTGCGCTGACGCACTCCAGCGCGGGCACACGGTAGTCGCCGGACCCCGCCGCGGAATACTCCAGCGGCAGGATGTCCGGGGAGATTTCCCGGCGCATGCGGTTTTCATAGCAATTCGGCGAGAAGCCGCAGTCCGTCAGCACATGGAGGTAGTCCAGGCACTCGCCGTCGATCCTGGGCCCGTAATACAGGTGCAGCACATGGCCGGTATCCGCGATCTGCATCTGGTAGGTAGTCGCCCGGGTATGAAGGGTGATGGTCCTGTCCGCGACGTCGAACTGTATGGCCATGGCTGTCTACTCCTGCCTGTCGTTTTTTCTGTTGGTGATGATCGTATCGAAAATCGGCCGTTCCTGAGCCGGCATCTCCCGGTAAAACTTGGGGCTCACCCCAAAGAACCGCTTAAACGCCTTGGAGAAGGTCAGGGAATCCGAATAGCCGACGTAATTTGCGATATTCTGGATGTCCATCGTCAGGTTCACCAGCATCTGGCTCGCCTGGCGCATGCGCACCTGGAGGAGGTATTCGTTGGGCGAAATGCCCTGGCTCTGCTTGAAGATCGCAGAAAAGTAATTATAATTGATGCCGAGGTAATCCGAAACATCCCTCAGCGTGATGTTTGAGTAGTTGTTCCTGATATAGTCGATGGCATAGCGGACGTAGTCCTGCTTGTTGTGAAGGGCCCGGTGGCCCTTTTGCCGCCGGTTGCCCCGCTCCCAGTCCTTGGATTCGATGGCCGTTGCGATGTACTGGATCATCAGCCCCAAGCGACGCAGGGCGGCGGCGTGGGTCAGCTGGGGCGTATCCAGGGCCGCGCTGCACAGCCGGTAGAACTTGGACACGGGCACGTGGCTCTCCAGGGCGTAGACCCCATCCTCAAAGCCCGCCTCCCGCATCAGCGCCCCGGCCTGGGTGCCGTTGAAGGACATCCAGCAGTAAGCCCATGGATTTTTAGGGTCGGGATAGTAGGTGATCCTCTCCCCGGGCTTGATCAGGAAGAGCTGTCCCTCCCGCAGCTGGGCCGAAGCCGAATCCGTCTGGAGGGTACCGCAGCCGGAGAGGACCACGTGGAGGTGAAAGCCGTTGCGCACCCTCGATTCGCGCTCCTTGTCCGGCCGGCACTGTTCGATGCCGCACAGCGTCAGGTATAATTCCTCCCCAAGCCTCGGGCTGCGTTCGGTGAGCACCCGGAATACAGGCGTTTCGTTGTAGCTGCTTGGGTTCATGGGATGCCTCTCTCCGGGCCGGACGGGGCGCGCGCCCCGTCCGCGCCGGTTTGAATGGGATTTGCGGTTACAGCTTGCCGCCGGAGGTGGCAATGCCCTCGACGAACTGCTTCTGGAAGATCAGGTACAGCACGATCATGGGCAGGCAGGCCATGGTGGCCGCGGCCATCAGCTGCGGGAAGTTGCTGGAGAACTGGCCCTGCATCTTGGCCAGGCCGGCCGACAGCGTGGTGCTCTTGGCATCGGAGCAGACGATCATCGGCCACATCAGGTCCTTGAAGGCGAACACCGCGGTGAAGATGCCCAGGGACACCATCGAAGAGCGGGTCAGCGGCATCATGATGACCAGGAACTGCTGGCCGATGTTGCAGCCGTCGATGGAGGCAGCCTCCTCCAGATCCTTCGGCAGGCCCTGGTAGCCCTGCTTGAGCAGGAAGGTGCCGAAGGCCGTCACCGCGCCCGGGAACACCAGGCCGGCGATGGTATTGATCCACTTCAGCTTGCTGACCATGATGTACTGCGGGATGATGAAGATCTGGGCGGGAACCATCATCTGGATCAGCACCATCGCGAACAGGATCTTCTTGCCCGGGAATTCCAGGCGTCCGAAGGCGTAGCCGGCCATGGTGGCGGTCAGCACCGCGCAGAGGACGCGGAAGAAGATCATCAGCAGCGTATTCTTGTACAGGTACAGGAAATTGTAGCTGTTCCAGACCGTGACGAAGTTGTCAAAGTGCCAGGTGGACGGCAGGATCACAAAGGGGTCGATGGCGGTGGATTCCGACTGGGTCTTGAATGCGGTGAGCACCATCCAAAGGAAGGGCACCAGCATGGTGATGGTAAACACGATCAGGAACAGGTGAATCAATCCCTGGGTCAAAGCTTTTTTGGCCTTGTAGCTTTCCATTCTTGCCCCTCCTTTCTCAGTTATAGAATACCCAGTACTTCTCCGACTTCTGGAGGACCCAGGTAATCATCATGATGAGCACCAGCATGCACAGCACGATGGCCGCGCCCAGTCCGCGATTGTTGTACTGGAAGGCGTTGACGTAGAAGTAGTAGACCACCGTCTGCGTCTTGGGCAGCGCCGGGTTGGAGCGGTCCATCATCATGAAGATCAGGTCGAACTGCTGCAGCGCGCCGATGATGCGGGTCTGGACGATGAAGAAGATCGTGGGGCTCAGCAGCGGTATCGTGATGCGGAAGAACTGCTTGATACCGGTGGCGCCGTCGATCTCCGCGGCCTCGTAATAATCGTGGGGAATTTCCTGCAGGCCGGCGATCAACAGGATCATGTTGTAGCCCACGACGCTCCATACGCCGATGACGCCCAGGGAGATCCAGGCGATCTTCGGGTCGGATATCCACGCCGTGGTGCTGTGGAACACGTTGTTGATCAGGCCGAACTGCTGGTTGTACAGGAAGCGCCAAACCATGGCGATGGCGGCCGGGGCGGCCACCATGGGCAGGAAGAACACGGTGCGGTAGAAGCCGCGGCAGGCGATCTTGCGGTTGAGGAACACCGCCAGCAGCAGCGCGAAGGCCACCGAGAAGGGCACCTCGATCAGGGCGTACTTGAAGGTATTCAGCAGGCTGCTCCAGAACTCGCCGCCCTTCAGCACCGTCACATAGTTCTGAAGGCCCACGAAGATGTTGCCCATGCCGAAGTCGCCGGTCTTGAAGAAGGACTGGTAGACGGTGTTGAAGATCGGGTAGAAGTTCAACACGATCAGTCCGATCATGGTCGGGGCGACAAAAGCCAGCCCCCATTTGGCCTGGCTCTTCTGACTGGGCGTCATCTTGCGTTTCGTCGTTGCCATGAACCAAACCTCCTATTCTATGGAATGTGGATGCGCCCAAGGCCCAGGGGCCTTGGGCGCATGGTTCAGGGGATTATTCCTGGGCCAGCAGGGCGTTCATGTCGCCCGCCATGCGGTTCAGGACGTCGTTCATGGTGGAAGCGTCGTTCCAGACGGTCACCAGGTCGCTGGTGGCCTGATCCTCCCAGCGGGAGGTGTACTTGCTGTAGGGACGGAACACCAGGGTGCCCTCGGTCTCCATCTTCAGGAAGGCGGAGATGTCCATGCCGGGGAAGGCGTTCATGAAGGCGTCGGAGCAGCCGATGTAGCCGGCCATGGTCACGCCCAGCTCGGACTGCTTGAGCTGCATTTCCTTGCTGGAGAACCACTCGATCAGGCTCCAGGCCGCGGCGGGATCCTTCACGTCGGCGGAGGCGGCCCAGCCCAGGCCGTTGTAGATGGAGACGCGCTCGCCCTCATCGCACTGGCCGTTGCCGTTCACGTCCTCATAGGGCAGCATGGCCCAGGCGTAATCGTCGTGGTTGTCGTCGTTGTAGAACTGGCTGATCATCCAGCTGCCCTCGGTGTCCATGGCGATCTTCTTGTTCAGGAACAGACGGTCCTTGCCGTTCTCGGCCAGCATCTGCTGGGGAGCCCAGGCGTTGTCGAACAGGGTGGCCATGAACTCGAAGGCCTTCAGGGTGTTGGGGTCGTTCCAGCCGGAGGTCTTCTTGTCGTCGGAGATGACATAGCCGCCGAAATCATAGATGATGTTGTAGAAGGTATCCTGGTTGTTGCCGGTGTTGCAAGCGCCGCCGTACACTTCGCCGCCGGAGGCCTCGGTGATCTTTTCGGCCGCGGCCTTGTAATCCTCCCAGGTCCAGTCGTCGGTGGGATATTCCACGCCGTACTGGTCGAAGATGGCCTTGTTGTACAGCAGGGCGATGGTGTCATGGTCCTTCGCCACGGCGTAGTTCTTGCCGTCCTTGCTGTACAGGTCGGTGATGCCCTGATAGTAGTTCTCCAGGTTCACGACCTCGCTGTTGGCGATGTAGTCGGTCAGGTCCAGCAGCTTGCCGGCGTTCATGTACATCTCGGCATTGTTGGAATGCATCCAGAACACATCGGGCATGTCGCCGCCGGAAGCGCCGGCCTCCAGCAGGGTCCAGTAGTTGCCCCAGTCGACGACCTGGATGTTGACCTTGACGCCGCTCTGGGCGGTCCACTCGTCAGCGATCTGCTGCAGGCCGGCCAGCTGGTTGTTATCCCAGATCTTGACCTCCAGCACGTCCACGGAGTAGCCCTCGGCGAGAGCGGCAGTGGTGCCCAGCAGCATCACCAGGACCAGCAGGGCGGACAACAGGACTTTTACGTTCTTCATGGGTGAATCCTCCTTATCTATTTATCATCCACATGAACTCCATGTGGAAGAATTCATGTTAATAATATGATAAAAGAAGCCCCCATCTTTTCATATGGCGATTTTTATGTATTATATGTGAATTTCTCGGTTTTTTAGGGGTTTTGAACAATTTACCGGGTTATATATTACCCTGAACTGTCGAATAGTAATATTTCCTGTGACCCGGCTGCGGGGTATAGGAGATCACTATAAGCTTATCGTAACGATTCAGTCCTGCCGTAGAGGGCTGAACCGTTACGCGTTTAATATTAATCGAAAAATGAAGGGCTGCCTCAAATTGACCTCTTCAAGTCATTTGAGGCAGCCCCTTTGTTTACGGCGTCACTCAGTCGTCGATGATCTTGGTCACGACGCCGGAGCCGACGGTGCGGCCGCCCTCGCGGATAGCGAAGCGCAGGCCTTCCTCGCAGGCGATGGGGGTGATCAGGGTGATCTCCATGTCGATGTTGTCGCCGGGCATGACCATCTCAACGCCGTCGGGCAGCTTGATGTTGCCGGTAACGTCGGTGGTGCGGAAGTAGAACTGCGGACGATAGCCGTTGAAGAACGGGGTG
>JAFWEL010000109.1 GCA_017512905.1 Clostridia bacterium | reverse complement strand
TGTCGACCAGAGCAAAAAAGGCTTCCTTGCAGATTTGCCGCCCGGAAATCGCCTGCGATTTCAGGCAAATCTGAGGAGGATGTATTGAAGGGGGACCTGTCCCCCTTCAAACGGGCGCAAGCCCGCGACAAATCAGAATATATTCAACACCCCAATATAAAGGAGGACCCCCCCATGACTAAGGACCCCAACTGCGCGTACTGCGTACACGGCGAACCCCTGGCGAAGTTCGGCATCTACATCTGCGACCTCACCCAGACCCGGTTGTACCTGTTCAAGGAGCAGAGCCATCCGGGCCGCGTGATCCTGGCCAACAAGGATCATGTGGGCTGCATCACCGACCTGAGTGACGACGAGCGCAATGCCTTCTTCGCCGACGTGGCCCACGTCACCCGGGCGCTGAAGGCCGCCTTCCACCCCGGCAGGATCAACTACGGCGCGTACAACGACAAGGGCGTACACCTGCACTACCACCTGGTTCCCAAGTACGAGGGCGAGTTTGAGTGGGGCGATGTGTTCGCCATGAACCCCGGCCGCGTGACCCTGACGGACACGGAATACGCCGAGATGATCGAAAAGATCAAGGCGGCGCTGTGAATCGTGAGTCGGGGGGACAGGTTCCCTGACTCACCCGGTAAACAAAATGAGTCAAGGAGCCTGTCCCCTTGACTCATCGGAGGGAATATGAAGCTATCCGACTTTATGTACGACCTGCCCGAGGAGCGCATCGCCCAGACGCCGGTGGAGCCCCGGGACCACAGCCGGCTGATGGTGATTCACCGGGACACCGGCGACATCGAGCACAAGCACTTCTACGATATCATCGACTACCTGAATCCCGGCGACTGCCTCGTCATCAACGAGACGAAGGTCATCCCGGCCCGGCTGTACGGGGAGCGGCCCACCGGCGGCGCGGTGGAGGTGCTGCTTTTAAAGCAGCTGGGTCCCAAGCGCTGGGAGACGCTGGTGCGCCCGGGCAGGAAGCTGAAGCCGGGAGCCGAGGTCAGCTTCGGCGACGGCCGTTTGAAGTGTCGGGTCATGGAGACCACCGACGTGGGCGGCCGCATCGTGGAATTCGAGTGCGAGGGGAGCTTTGAAGCGGCCCTGGACGCCCTGGGCGAGATGCCACTGCCCCCCTACATCCACGAAAAGCTGGCAGATCGGGACCGCTACCAGACGGTGTACGCCAAACAGGACGGCAGCGCCGCGGCCCCCACGGCGGGGCTGCACTTCACGCCCCAGCTGATGGACCGCATCCGGGATAAGGGCGTAGACATCGTGCCGGTACTGCTGCACGTGGGCCTGGGCACCTTTCGCCCGGTGAAGGTGGAAAACATCGAGGAGCACGAGATGCACTCCGAATACTTCGAGGTCACCCAGGATGCCGCCGACCGCGTCAACGCCGCCCGCCAGCGGGGTGGACGGATCATCGCCGTGGGTACCACCAGTGTGCGCACGCTGGAATCCGCCGCCGAGGATGGCAGGCTGGTCGCCAAGCGGGGCGACACCAACATCTTCATCAAGCCCGGCTACCGGTTCCAGCTGGTGGACGCGCTGATTACCAATTTCCACCTGCCCGGCAGCACACTGATCATGCTGGTTTCAGCCCTGTGGGATCGGGAACGCGTACTGGCGGCATACAAGACCGCCGTGGAGGACGAATACCGGTTCTTCTCCTTTGGCGACGCAATGCTGATTCAATAGGCCTGGTTTATTGCGGCGTGATGGCCGCAATTATTGAGGCTTACCGACTCGTTCTCTCTGAATTTACATAGCAGTTACAATCCGCCAAGGAGTCTCATAGCCATGAAGCACATTCGATGCCGGGTCGCCCTTACGCTCACAGTCGCCGCTTTGGTGGCACTGTGGCGCTGGCCGCGGCTGGGCGGATGGGTGTGGAGATGCGCTTGTGTGCCGGCGATGGGATGGCTGCACCGGGCGACCGCGGGGGTGGCGTTTCCGGTGGCGGAGGCTGTCGCCGGGGCCCTTCTGGCGCTGCTGGGCGCGGCCCTCGTTCGGGCGGCTGCCGGCGGGGGTGTCCGGGCCCTGAGGCGGTGGTGGCGTGCGGCGTTGGCCATCGTCCTGGCGCTGGCCCTGCTGTGGGGGCCGGGATGGATCGCGCCCGTCGGGGCGTCCACCCGGGCGGAGTCCGGTTCGCTGGCGGAGCTGTGCGCGGCGCTGATCGACCGGCTGAACGGCAGCTGCGGGCCCTTTCCCCGGACGGGGGAGGCCCTGGATCGCGCGCCGGTCGTGGCGGGACTGCCCGGCCGGGTGGTCAAGGCGGCCCGCTTCCCCGGGTGGATGGCGCTGGCCGGAGCCTGGGGGATGTTCGTGCCGCTGACCGGCGAGGCGCTGGTGGACCCGGGAATGCCCGCGCCGCTGCTGCCATTCACCGCGGTGCATGAGCTGATGCACCTGACCGGCATCGCCGACGAGGGCGCGGCCAACCTCGCCGCCTGGGAGAGGTGCCTGAGCGCCGGGGGGCCCTTCGCCGATTCCGCGCGGCTGTGGGCGCTGCGCTACGCCATGGGCCAGCTGCTTCAGCAGGACGAGGACGCCTGGCTGGCGGCGCGGCGGCGGATGGGTGATGGGCTGCTGGAGACGTTTATCCGCTGCGGCGGCGAGGCCCGGGCCGCTTCGCCCCGGTTTTCCCTGACCACCGGGGATTACGGCGCGCTGGCCGTCGCCCTGGCGGGGCAGTGAGGCGGCGCGGCTTGTAAAACGCCCGACGGCGTGGTACAATAATCCCGTGAGGCATCTGTTAATTCAGTATTTAGCATTTAGTGGTTAGTGGAGGAGTCCTAAAGGACTAGCTTCGCGTCGAAAATCCTTGCGGATTTCTTTTGATTAAAAGGTGCGAGAAAAGTTGAAATCTCTGCCATTCCAATGAATCAAACAAATCCCGTGGCCGAAGGCCTAGCGAAGCGTTAAGGGATTTGCACCATCACTAAATACTAGATACTAAATATTCAAATTCTGATTCATCGAGCTCTGCTCGATAAATCAGAATTTACCCATGCCTGAACATTTATCAATCCTCGACCATAAAACCTCAAAGGAGACACGCCTATGATTTTAAAATCCACTGCCGAACAGGTTCTGGCTGAAGCGCTGAGGACCGGCGGCGACTTTGCCGAGCTTTTCTGCGAGGACCGGCGCTCGGGCGGCATGGGGCTGGTGGACGGCCATGTAGAGAACGCCTCCACGGTGCGCAGGCACGGCGCGGGCATCCGCGTGTACAACGGCCTGAACAGCGTCTATGTGCACACCAATGACACCGGGGTGTCCGGGCTGATGTCCGCGGCGCGGAAGGCGGCGGACGCGGTCAGCGGCAGCGGCGCGGTGGGGGACATCCACCTGACCCGCGCCGTGGCGGCGAACGTCCATCCGATCAAGGCCCTGCCCATGGACGTGGCCGGCGCGCGCAAGGCCCGGCTGCTGAGGGACATGGACCTGGCCGCCCGGGCGGTGTCGCCGGAGATCCGCCAGGTCCGGGCGAACCTGATCTACTGGGACAGCGAGGTGCAGATCGCCAACAGCGAGGGGCTGTTCACCGGCGACCGCCGGGTGTACACCCGCATGGCCTGCTCCGCCGTGGCCGAGGGCAATGGCGAGAGCCAGTCCGGCAGCGCCTCTCCCGGCGCGATGATGGGCTTTGAGCTGTTCGAGGGCCGGGTGGACGTGGCCGAGCAGGCCCGCATCGCGGCCAACCGGGCCGTGACCATGCTCCACGCCGAGCCCTGCCCCGCGGGGGTGATGCCCGTGGTGATCGACGGCGGCTTCGGCGGCGTGATCTTCCACGAGGCCTGCGGCCATTCCCTGGAGGCCCAGGCGGTGGCCTTCGGCAATTCCGAGTTCGCGGGCCGGCTGGGCGAGCGCATCGCGTCGCCCATCGTCACCGCCGTGGACGACGGCACCCTCCCCGGGGAGTGGGGCAGCCTGAACATCGACGACGAGGGCACGCCCACCACCCGGCTGGTGCTGATCCAGGACGGCGTGCTCATCAATTATATGGTGGACCGGCTGAACGGGCGGCGCATGAACATGCCCGTGACTGGCTCCAGCCGCCGCCAGGATTACACCTTCGCACCGACCTCGCGCATGCGCAACACCTACATCGCCGCCGGAAGCGACGACGAGGCGGAGATCATCGCCACCTGCGGCGACGGCCTGTACGCCAAATCCATGGGCGGCGGCAGCGTGAACCCCGTCACCGGCGAATTCAACTTCGCCGTGGCCGAGGGCTGGCTGATCAAGGATGGCAGGGTGGACCGGCCCGTGCGGGGCGCGACCCTGATCGGCAAGGGCGCGGAGGTACTGAAGAAAATCGATCGCGTGGGCGGGAATATGTGGATGGCCCAGGGCATGTGCGGGGCCTCCAGCGGCTCCATTCCCACCAACGTGGGCCAGCCGATGATCCGCGTGACCGACATGACGGTGGGAGGCCGATGAGCATGGACAGGAATGAATTCATCAACAGACTATTCGAGACCGCCCGCCGAAAGGCGGGGGACGCCCCGGATTTCGCCTGCGAGGCCTGCTTCGGCAGCAGCGAGAGCTTCGAGGTGCAGGTGAAGAACGGCGAAATCTACCAATACAACGTCTCCGAGGGCGGCGGCCTGGGCTTCCGGGTGCTGTTGGGCGGCAAAATGGGCTACGCCTCTACCCAGATCCTGGATGAGGACGCCATCGACATGCTGGTGGACGGCGCGCTGGAAAACGCCGCCGTGGTGGAGAGCGAGGACAGGCAGTTCCTGTTCGGCGGCAGCGAAAGCTATCCCGAGCTGAAGCTGTACGAGCCCCGGCTGGACGATATCGACGCAGCCCGGAAGATCGAAATGGCCCGGGAGCTGGAAAAGCTGACCCTGGCCCGGGATGCGCGCATCGCCCAGGTGGAGGACTGCGCCCTGTTCTCGGAAAAGGCCGAGAGCGCCATCGTCAACACCCTGGGGCTGAACGTCGCCACGAAGGGCAACCTGCTGGGCGGCTATGTGTCCGCCGTGGCGCGGGATGGCGATCGGGTGAACACCGGATTCAAGCTGTTCTTCACCATGAATCCCGATGAGATCGACCTGGAAAAGGTGGCGGCGGAGGCGGCCAACGAGGCCCTCTCGGGGCTGGAGGCCCGCCAGGCGCCCTCCGGCGTGTACCGGACGCTGCTGCGCAGCGACGTGGCCGGTTCGCTGCTGTTCACCTTCAGCGGCGTGTTCTCCGCTGACAACGCCCAGCGCGGCCTTTCCAGGCTGAAGGGCCGGGAGGGCGAGGTCGTCGCCGCGGAATGCGTGACCCTGATGGACGATCCCCATCGCGCCGGCAGCGCCTCCTCCACCCCCTTCGACGGCGAGGGCGTGGCCACCGCGCCGAAGGCGGTCATTCGGGGCGGCGTGCTGACCACGCTGCTGCACAACCTCAAGACCGCCCACAAGCAGGGCGTGACCACCACCGCCAACGCCTCCCGGCCCGGCTACGCCGCCCCCGTGGGCGTCGCGCCGACCAACTTTTACTTTGAACCGACGGATGCGGGCCTTGACGATATGCTCCGAAAGCTGGGCGACGGCCTGCTGATCACCGACCTGCAGGGCATGCACGCCGGGGCTAACCCCATCACCGGTGATTTCTCCCTGGCGGCGAAGGGCTTCATGGTGAAGGGCGGCAAGGTGGCCGAAGCCGTCAACCAGATCACCGTGGCCGGCAACTTCTACGATCTGCTCATGGGCATCGAGGCCGTGGGCGGCGACCTGGAATTCCACGCCCCCGGTGCCAGCTGCTTCGGCAGCCCGAGCCTGCTGGCGAAGGGCCTGAGCGTGGCGGGAGCGTGAGATTCTGATTTGTCGCGCTGCGACAAATCAGAATTTCTTCCGAAAGGAGTCAACCCATGCGTTACTTCGACACGCATTGTCACATTGCGGATCCCCGGTTCGACGGGGACCGCGATGCGGTGATTCGACGCTTTCTTGACGCGGGCGTCCTGAGGGCGCTGGTGGTGGCCGACCCGAGGGAGCCCATCTACGACGGTCCCGAGGACGAGGGCGGTCGTCTGGTCTGCATCGGCAACGGGGAAAAGGTGTTTTCCATCGTGGAAGCCCACGACTTCCTGTACGGGGCCATCGGAGTGCACCCTCACAACGCCTCGGGCTGGGACGACGATGCCGAAAGAACGGTGCGGGAGGGCCTGAAGCGCCCCAAATGCCGTCTGCTGGGGGAAATCGGGCTGGATTACCACTATGACCTGTCGCCCCGGGATGTTCAGCGGAAAGTGTTTGACATCCAACTGGAGATGGCGTATGACCTCGGTATCCCGGTGCAGCTGCATATCCGAGAGGCCCACGGCGACTGCCTGGACATGTTGCGTGTCCGGGCGAAATCCGGCCGCATGCCTGGCGGCATCATGCACTGCTACACCGGCAGCTGGGAGAGCGCGAAGGTGTACCTCGACCTGGGACTGTACATCAGCCTGTCCGGCGCGGTGACCTTCAAGAACGCCCCGAAGCTGTCCGAGGTGGCCCGGAACGTGCCTGCGGACCGGCTGCTCATCGAGACGGATTGCCCCTACATGGCTCCGGTGCCCCTTCGCGGCCGGCGCAACGAGCCCGCGTTCATCGTGCATACGTTTGAGAAGGTGGCCGAATTGAGAGAAGAGGCCCCTGAAATCCTCGCCGAACGGCTGTGGGACAATGCCAATCGGGTGATGGGATTGATAAATCCTGATTTATCGAGCTGACGCGCAGGGATTAGGGATTAGGAAAAGCCGTGCACCAACGTAGTACGAGGGATAAAAACGACCGTTCCCGCGAAGGAACAGAGCCTTTTCACGGCTTATAAGATTGCATTTGTTTCTGCCACGCGGTAGCCACTATTTCTAATCCCTAGTCCCTAATCCCTCTCCCCGACAAATCAGAATTTTCTCAATTGCGCCCACCGGGTCTGCCTTCGCGGCGGCCCGATATTTTTATGCCCTTCGCCGCATACACTGATTTTCGGAACGGAGGGATGACATGCAGAACGGCAATGAAACGCGGCCCGGGGATGGGCACAGCCTGACGTTGACGGATCGCAAACGGTTGAGCCTGACGGGCGTGGAGGACGTGGACTGCTTCAATGAACAGATCGTGGTGCTGCGCACACCGCTGGGTACGCTGAGCGTGGCCGGGGCGGGGCTGAACATCAGCCAGCTGAGCCTGGAATCCGGGCGGGTGGACATCGAGGGCGACGTGGAGGCGCTGGAGTACAGCGGCGGCAAGAAATCCGGCGGGCTGCTGGGCCGGCTGTTTCGTTGATGCTGTTCGCGACGGTCGGCCAGGGCTGGGTGTTCCTGTGGATGGTGGCGGCGGGAGCGCTGATCGCCTGCTGGTACGCGCTGCTGGCAGCGCTCAGGCGGCTGCTGGCGGCGGGCTTCTGGCTGTCCCTGGCGGCGGATGTGACCTTTGGCGTCGGCGCGGTAGCGATCTTCTGCGCGGCGCTGGTAGCGGCGGACTACGGAAGGGTGCGGCTGTTTTCTATACTGGGGACGCTGGCGGGATTCGGGCTGTGTGCCGTGGGCCTGTTTCCACCCATACGCGGTATTGCGTTCGCCTTGAATCGAAGCATTCGTCACACTTTTGTAAAAATCTATAAAAATCGTTGGATTAATGTCATATTTAAATGACAGGAAAAAGAACGTGAATGTCGAAAATTATCCTGAATTTGCGATTGGAGCGCGTACAACGGTGGCTCAGCCAGGTGGACCGGCTGGCCTGTGGATTATGGCAGGTTACAAAGGAAAGGGTGAGGCGGATCATGCGACGCAGGGTCAAACCCAGGTTCTGGGGCTTTATGATCGGGATCACGTTGATCGTCTTTCTCGCAAGCTTCGCGGTGATGCGCATACGCTACGGCTATGGCGCACAGAGACTGGCCCAGGCCATCAGCGAGCGCGATGCCCTGGCGGCGGAAGCCGACGCGCTGGGCGACCAGTTGGAATACGCCCAGACCGACGAATATGTCATACGGGTAGCCCGGGATGAGCTGAACATGATCATGCCCGGCGAGATACGCTATGTCAACGGGACGCGCTGACGCGCCGACCGGATCATCCCAGGGGGCCTTCGCCGGCAGGGCACGGCGAAGGCCCTCTGCGCAGAGAAAAATACGGGAGGGAAAAAACATGGCAAACGAAATCTTCGGCTTTATCGGCTGCGGCAACATGGGCGGGGCGCTGGCAACGGCGATCAGCCGCGTGATCGGGGGCGGGCGCGTCCTGCTGGCCAACCGCACCCCCGAAAAGGCGGCTGCGCTGGCCGACGCGCTGGGCGCGCAGGCCTGTGACAACGCCCGGGTAGCGCGGGAGAGTGATTTCCTGTTCCTGGGTGTGAAGCCCTTCATGATGGCGGACATGCTCTCGGATATCCACGGTGTGCTGGCGGGCCGGGAAAAGCCCTGTGTGCTGGTGTCGATGGCGGCGGGGCTGACCGTGAAGACGATCCGCGAAATGGCGGGCGTCGACTATCCGATCATCCGCATCAACCCCAACACCCCCTCCGCGGTGGGCAAGGGCCTGGTGATGATGTGCGCCGGGGGCCTGGCGGCGGACGATCCCCGGATGATTGCCTTCCGGGAGGCCATGGCCGGCGCGGGGCTGCTGGACGACGTGGAGGAGCGGCTGATGGACGCGGGCAGCGCGGTGGCCGGCTGTGGCCCCGCCTTTGCCGCGCTGATGCTGGAGGCGCTGGCCGACGGCGGCGTGGCCTGCGGCCTGCCCCGGGCCAAGGCGCAGATGTACGCGGCCCAGATGATGCTGGGCACGGCGGCCCTGGCGCTGGAGACGGGCAGGCATCCCGGAGCGCTGAAGGACGCGGTGTGCAGCCCCGGCGGCACCACCATACAGGGGGTGCGGGCGCTGGAGAAGGGCGGCTTCAGGAGCGCCGCCTTCGAGGCGGTCATCGCCGCTTATGAGGCCACGCTGGCGCTGGCGAAGAAGTGATGGCCACCGTCAGCGTCAATCCCGTCTGGGTCGCTGTGGCGGCGCTGGTCCTGGCCATCGCCGTGGCGGTGGGCGTGGCGGTGTTCTTGAGTGGCAGTGAGCGCCGCCAGGCGCGGATGATGGGCCGCTTGCGCCAGGACGCCGCCCAGCAGTCCGAGGCCGTCGCCCGGCTCAGCGAGGGGCTGAACGCGGCCCTGCGGCAGATCGAGGCCATGTCCGGCGCGATGGAGACCCGGCAGGACCGCATGCGCCGCACGCTGGACGAGCGCATGGAGCTGATGAACCAGGCCAACGAGCGTCGCCTGGAGCAGATGCAGGCGCTGGTCACCGACAAGCTGGACGGCCGTCTGAACGCATCCTTCCGGACGGTCAACAGCCAGCTGGCCGATGTGCACCGGGGGCTGGGCGAGATGCGGGAGCTGGCGCTGGGCGTGAACGACCTGCAGAGGATGCTGGGCGGAGTCAAGACCCGGGGCGTCTGGGGCGAGGTGCAGCTGCAGGCGCTGCTGGAGCAGCTGTTCGCGCCGGCGCAGGTGGCCGGGAACGTGGCGATCCCGGAGGGGTCCCAGACCCGGGTGGAGTTTGCCCTGCGGATTCCCTCGGGGGAGGGCGAGTGCCTGCTGCCCATCGACGCCAAGTTCCCCCAGGAGGATTACCTTCGGCTGGTGGAGGCTTCCGAGGCCGGGGACGCCGAGCAGGTGCGCCGCTGGGGCATACAGCTGGAGCGGGCCGTGCTGGAACAGGCGCGGCGCATCCACGACAAGTACATCAGGCCTCCCCAGACCACCGACTTCGCGGTGATGTTCCTGCCCACCGAGAGCCTTTATGCCGAGGTTGCCCGCCGGGAGGGGCTGATCGAGCGGGCCCAGGAGCGCTTCCGCGTGCTCATCGCCGGTCCCGCCACGCTGTGCGCGCTGCTGACCAGCGTGCGGATGGGCATCCGTACGGTCACGCTTCAGCGGCGCAGCGGCGAGGTGCTGGACATGCTGGCGGCCATGAAGCAGGACTTTGCCGGCTTCGACGCCTCCGTGCAGCGCATGCGCCAGCGGCTGACCCAGGCCGAGACCGAGCTGGACACCCTGGAGAGGCAGTCCCGGAAGGTGCTCAGAGCGTTGGAGAACGTGGATGATATCAAAGCGGCGGACATCTGCTCAGACAAGTAAATTCTGATTTGTCGCGCTGCGACAAATCAGAATTTCTCTCTCAAAACAAATATGGAGGACGATGCGATGCGCATACTGTTTGCCGAGGATGACCGGGACCTTTCCAGGGCGGTTAAGGCCCTTTTGGAGCATTCCGGGTATTCCGTGGACGTGGTGGACAATGGCCTGGACGCGGTGGACTACGCCGCCAGCGGGGCCTATGACGGGATGATCCTGGACTGGATGATGCCCGGACTCAGCGGCGTGCAGGTGCTGGAGAAGCTGCGCGGGCAGGGCAACGCCGCGCCCTGCCTGATGCTGACGGCTCGGGACGCGGTGGAGGACCGGGTGAAGGGGTTGGACGCCGGGGCGGACGATTACCTGGCCAAGCCCTTTGCCACCAGCGAGCTGTTGGCGCGGGTGCGGGCACTGCTGCGTCGCAAGGCGGATTATGCCCCGGATGTGTTGCGCTTTGCCGATATTGAGCTGGACCGGGGTGGCATGCTCCTGCGCTGCGGCGGGCAGGAGGAGCGGCTGAGCAACAAGGCCTTCCAGCTGATGGAGTTGCTGGTGGAGCACCCCAGCGTGGTGCACAGCATCGATCAGATCATGGAAAAGGTCTGGGGCTGGGACAGCGAATCCGAGGTCAACGTGGTCTGGGTGAACATCTCCCAGCTGCGCAAGAAGCTGAAGCAGATGGGCTCCCGCGTGGACATCAAGGCCACCCGGGGCGTCGGCTATTCGTTGGAGGCGCGGTAGCATGATACGGGGCATACGCAGGCGCTTCATGGGCATCGCCATCGGGGTGCTGGCGCTGGCGATGGTGCTGGTGGCGGTCATCATCAACGGGGCCAACTGGGTGAACGTCCGGGGGGAGCTGTATGAAACCCTGGGCTACCTGGGGGAATGGGACGCCCAGAAGGACTTCCAGGGGCCCGGAATGCGGGGCGGTGTGCTGCCGGGCCGCCGGGACAATCCGTCCCGGCACATGCGCAACATGATGAACGAGGCCCGGTTCTTCTCCGTTACGGTGGCGGAGGACGGCAGCTGCGCGCTGGACGACGCCACCCACGTGGCGGAGGAGGACGCCGGCGTCCTCGTCGAATTGGCCACACGGGCTCTCGCCCGGGGGCGGACCTCCGGCTTTTACGGGGATTACCTGTTCAGGGTCGACGGGGAATCCGGCGAGCGGGTGGCCCTGTTCCTGAACTGCGAGACCAAGCTGACCCGGGTGCGCCGGCTGGCGCTGATCTCGGCGGCGGCCTGCGGGGGCTGTGTGCTGCTGGCTTGGCTGTTGGTGGGGCTGTTCAGCTCCCGGGCCATACGCCCTCTAGTGGAGAGCGCTATCCAGCAGAAGCAGTTCATCACCGACGCCGGTCACGAGCTGAAGACGCCGCTGACGGTGATCTCGGCCAACATGGACGTGCTGGCGCTGGAGACGGGGGACAACGAGTGGATCCGCAGCACCCGCAAGCAGGTGGCCAACCTGCGGGGGCTGGTGGGCGAGCTGATCTACCTGTCCCGCCTGGATGAGGAGGACGCCAAGCTGCAGCGGGTGGACGTGGACCTGTCCGCGCTGGTGCGGGAGAGCGCCGAGCCCTTCGTGGGCATGGCCGAGTTTGCCGGGAAGACGCTGGACGTCGAGGCGGAGGACGGCATACACGTGACGGGCGACGGGCAGATGCTGGGCCGGCTGGTGTCGATCCTGTGCGACAACGCCGTGAAGTACGCCCCGGAGGGCGATACCATCGCCGTGACCCTGGTGCGCGGCCGGAAGGGCGTCATGCTGGCTACAGACAACGCCGTGCAGCAGCCCATGTCCGACGAGACCCTGCGCCATCTGTTCGACCGCTTCTATCGGGCGGACGCCTCCCGCAGCCGGGAGAGCGGCGGCTATGGCATAGGCCTGTCCGTGGCCCTAGCTATCGCCGAAAAGCACAGCGGCAGCATCCGGGTGCGCCAAACCCCGGAGGGCCGTGTGCGCTTTGAGTGCTCGCTGGGTAAATACTGATTTATCGCGCTGATGACGAACTCCCCTTTGGCTAACTTACCGGGGGTATCGGGGGCGGTAGCGCCCCGATCTTTAATCGTACGCGGCAGCGTGTACGCCGCGGGCGGGGCCTTTTTTGCGACGCGAAGCTAGTCCTTTAGGGCGGCAGGGAGCCTGTCGACCAGAGCAAAAAAGGCTTCCTTGCAGATTTGCCGCCCTGAAATCGCCTGCGACGCGAAGCTAGTCCTTTAGGACGATTTCAGGCAAATCTGAGGAGGATGTATTGAAGGGGGACCTGTCCCCCTTCAAACGGGCGCAAGCCCGCGACAAATCAGAATTTACCCCACCAATCCCATTCGCTTCATCTCCCGGCGCAGCTGTTCTTCGTGGTCGGCGTCCAGGGGGCACAGGGGCAGGCGGAGGGTGTTTTCGATCCGACCCATCATCGCCAGGGCAGCCTTGACGGGGATGGGGCTGACCTCGTCGAACAGGCGACGGATCAGGGGCAGCCATTCCAGCTGAGCCTCGAGGCACTTCTTTGACTCGCCCCGCAGCCAGTCGGAAACCATGTCGCTCATTACCCCGGGGATGAGGTTGGCGGCCACCGAGATCACGCCCCGAGCCCCCAGCGCCATGACGGCGGGCACCTGATCGTCGTTACCGCAGTAGATGGCGATGCCATCGCCGCAGGCCCGGGCCAGGTCTGTCATCTGCTTCAGGCTCCCCGAGGCCTCCTTGACGGCGCAAAGGTTCGGGTGCTTCGCCAGCTCCGCGACGGTGTCGGCGTCCAGGTTGACGCCGGTTCGGGCGGGTACGTTGTACATGATGACGGGGATGTCCACGCAGTCGGCCACGGCGTTGAAGTGGCCGATCAGCCCAGAACGGCTCGCCCGGTTGTAGTAGGGCGTCACCACCAGCAGCGCCTCCGCCCCCAGCCGCCGGGCCTCGACGGACTGGGTCACGGCCCGGCGGGTGTCGTTGCTGCCTGTGCCCACCACCAGCGGCGCGCGGTGCCGGCAACGGGCGGCGGCGCACTCGACGATGGCGCTGCGCTCGCTGTCTGAGACGGTGGCCGGCTCCCCTGTGGTGCCCAGGACGACGATGGCGTCCGCGCCGCAGTCCAGCTGCCAGTCGATCAGGCTTTCCAGCGCGTCGAAATCCACCCGGTTCCCCTTGAAGGGCGTCACCAGGGCCGTGCCGCAGCCGTAGAACAGATTTCCATGCATGTCCATGCCTCCTTCCCGTGATGCTTCATGGTATTGCGGCGGCGGCGAAAACAGAACGTAACTGACGCAGGGAAATTCTGATTTGTCGCGCTGCGACAAATCAGAATTTGTCTGAACAGACACAATAGAACGAAAAAAAACCCCCACCGTATCCGGCGAAGGATGATGGCGGGGGCGGCTGCGGTCAATCGGCGATGTCTCCGTTCGTGGGGTTGATGTCCACCCCGGGATAGCGCATCAGCAGGCGGGTCTGTTTGAAGCCCACCTTTTCCAGCAGCTTCAATATATGGGGGATGCGGGCGCGGACGCTGGCCTGGGCGCAGAAAAGCTGCGCCTTTTCAAATTCTTCGCAGGCCAGGCCCACCATGCATGTGCCCACGCCCAGTCGCCGCCAGCGCTTGCTGGTCTGGATGTAGCCGATCACCCCGGCGTAGCTCTCCCGCCACAGCAGTATCTCCCCTGCCATGCCGGTGGGGGAGACCGTCAGTATGCGGGTGAAGCCCTCCCGGTCGATGTAGCTGTGCAGCCAGTCGAAGTCGTGGGCGGTGTTGTACAGGGCGTTGTAGCGCTCCAGGAAGAACTTCTGCTCCAGCGGGTCGCTGAGGTCGTCCTTGACCACCACGCAGCCCGCGGGCAGCCGGTAGTCGTACTCCAGCGGCAGGCGCAGCTCCAGCTGGACCAGGCCGTCGTTGTCCTTGAAGCCCATGGGGGCCAGGGCGTCCAGCGTCTGGGTGTCGTCCGGGTCACAGCGGGTGTACAGCCGGCAGAACTTGCCCGAGGCGCTGCAAAGCTCCCGCCCCCGGGCCACCGCCGCGCCCAGCAGCGCGTCGGGGATGGGACTGCCCTCCAGCTGCAGCCGCACCTGTACGGGCCGGGCCGGATAAAGCGCCGGGTTTTCATCGCAGAATACGGTGCAGGCACCCAGCTGGTTGCCTGTGTGCTCATCGATGGCCAGGAAGGTGTTTTCCACGGGCTGGCCGTCCACGGGCACTCTGGAATGCTTCAGCATCATGATCGGAGTTCCTCGTTTTCTGTCTATCGCCTGGGATTATAGCTCTTGGGGGGACGATGGTCTACGATGTCGATCTTGCGCAGCACCTGTCCGGTGATGTCGATGCCCAGCGTGCGGGCCAGCTGCAGGCCGTACATCATCACATCGGCAAATTCCTCGGCGATCAGCGCCACCCGTTCCGGGTCCCGGCCCGCCATCAGCGCGTCCACGTCGTCGGGGTTCAGCCACTGGAAGTGCTCCAGCAGCTCGCTCATCTCCACAGTCATGGCCATGGCCACGTGCTGGGGGTTCTGTACCCCCTCCACGCCCCAGCCCTTGCGCAGGCAGAGCTGATGCACCTGTTCCTTCAGGGCGTCCAGCGTGGTGTTGCCGTCATTCATCATATTGTGTTTCTCCGGTATGCAATCATTTTTATATGTATATAGTTTACGGCGCGGGGTGGCTGTTGTCAAGGGCTATCGCACAATTGCCCGCGATGACCGCCTGCGGACAAAAATATGTTATCTGCATTAAATAATGGGTGTTTTCAGACACTTACGGGGTATCTGTCTATTGACTTTGCCGCCAAACGGGGTAGAATGAAGCCATAAAATGGAACGAGGAGGAAGAATATCCATGAAACGCATCATCGCACTGATCATCACCCTCATTTTGAGTTGTTCTGCCGTGTCGGCCCTGGCCGCGGGCAATATCCAGCCGACGGACGACGTGGCGTCCTACGTGCTGTCCCACTCCGACGGCTACCGGGTGTATTACTACGCCGTCGTCACCAACAATGGCGACGCCCGGGCCAGCATCAACGACCTGCTGTTCGAGATCCGCGACCGGAGCGACGCCACCTTTGAATCCACGTCCAAGTACACGCTGTATCCTGAGATCCTGGAGCCCGGCCAGAGCGGCTGGCTGGTGATCACCCGGGACGTCAAGGACATCGACGAGAAGGGCATGATCGACCACTTCAACCTGACCATCACCACCAAGGCCGCGGACGACGACGAGGAGGTCCGCCCGCTGACGGCCACCGCCGAATACGTGGCCAAGGACGAGGACGACAACGAGGACGTGCTGCGCGCCACCGTGACCAACGACGGCGATGAGAACGCCTTTAAGATCACCGTGGCGATGGCCGCGCGGGACGGGGAGGGCAAGCTGCTCTATATCACCGGCGACGGCACGAAGGACATCGGCCTGGCCGCCGGCAACGCCCTGCTGACCCGCTCGCTGATCCGCTCCGACATCATGGACGAGATCGAGAAGCTGAACGCGGAGGTCGCCACCGTCGAGGCCATGGCCTTCCGGGTGGTTGACACCGACGACTGATTCCGCCCCTCGACATTCATCGCCTGCCGCGTTGCCGGCAGGCGATGAATACCGCCGAATGCTTTGACGGGAGAGGACATCATGGTTTCCAAGAAGAGAAACGCCATCATGGAATCTGTGTTGAGGCTGCTGGAGGAGCGGCCCCTGAACAAGATCACGGTCAAGGACATCGTCGACGAGTGCGGCATCAACCGAAACACGTTCTACTATCATTTCGAGGATATCTCCGCCCTGATCGAGGCTATCATCATCAGCGAGGTGGACCGGGTGATGACCCAGTACCGGGACATATCGTCGATGGAGGAGTGCATCGAGATGGCCATGCGCCTGGTGTCCGGCCACAAGAACGCCATCTACCACATCTACAATTCATCCAACCGGGATTTCCTGGAGCGGCGGCTGATGGAGATCTGCCGCCACGCTGCCACCCAGTTCGTCAAAAAGACGGCGGGCGACCTGGCCATCCGCCCCGGGGACTGCGACATCATCATACAATCCTATAAATGCGAGTTGTTTGGTCTGGTGATCGACTGGCTGAACAGCGGTATGCCGGAGGGCGTCGAGGCGCGCTTCCTGCGGCTGTGCGAGTTGCGCGCCGGAGGCATCGAAATGATGCTCAGGCGCAGCGCGGTGCAATAGGAATTCCGATATCGATATCAAAGGGTCTGACAGGCCCTTCCACATAGAACGGAATGCGACGGCAGGCTGCCGCCACAGTGACCGCCCGGGATCACGGGCGGACAGGATCAACCATCAAAGGAGCGTGCGTGGCATGGATTCAATCAAGCTGATGCGCACCGCGAAGACGGGCTACCTGGTCCTTGCGGCGCTGTTTTGCGCCATGGGCGTGACGATGCTGACCTGGCCGGACATCACCCCCGACCTGATCGGCTGGGGCACGGGGGCGATCCTCGCGGCCTTCGGCATCCTCAGGATCGTCGGCCATTGCTCCCGGGACCCCTACGGCCTGGCCTTCCAGCACGACCCGGTGCTGGGCATACTGGCCATCGCCCTGGGCCTGGTGCTGATGCTGCGGCGCAACCTGGCCGTGAACGTGCTGGGCCTGGTGCTGGGGGTCGAGCTGGTGGCGGACAACCTCTTTAAGGTCCAGACCGCCCTGGAGGCCCGCTGCTTCGGCCTGGCCACCTGGTGGCTGCTGCTGGCGCTGGCCGTCGTCGCGGCGGTGGCCGGGGCGCTGCTGATCGCCTGGCCCTTCCAGGGGGTGCGGATGTGGGCCCGGGCCATGGGCGTGGCGCTGACGGCCCAGGGGCTGCTCAGCTTTTGCGTGGCCCTGTGCGCCATACGGGTTCCCCCGCGCCGCCGGCTGGACGCCGTGGCGTGAAATTCTGATTTGTCGCTCCGCGACAAATCAGAATATACACACGCCTGAACAATGATGAAAAATGAGTCGAACGAACGGAGGCTTGTATTCATATGAAACGCAATGGAATGCGCCGCGTCGCCGCGGTGGTGGCCCTGTCGCTGCTCTGTGGGAGCGCGGTTCCCGCCGCCCTGGCGGAGGACAAGAAGGAGACCGTCTACGCCTTCGCCGACGCCGCGGGCAACGTGAACGAGGTCACGGTCAGCGAGCGGCTGTATAACAATGAAGGCAAGGACGAGATCGTGGACGTCAGCCGCCTGAAAAACATCGAAAATATCGGCGGCGACCAGACCTGGTCCCCCGTGACCGACGACGTGATCACCTGGCAGGCCGACGGGGCCGAGATCACCTACGAGGGCACCTCCGACGAGCCGCTGCCCGTGGCGGTGCATTTCACCTACAAGCTGGACGGCCAGCCCATCGAGCCCGAGGCGCTGGCGGGCCGGAGCGGCCACCTGGAGATCGACATCGAATACGAGACGCGGCTGGAGGACGAGGTGGTCGTCAACGGCCGGCGGGAGAAAATGGCCATGCCCTTCATCATGGTCACCGTCGTCAAGATGGACGAGGAGAAGTGCTCCAACGTCAAGGTGACCAACGGCAAGTACGTCACCGCCGGCGGCCTGCGGGGCGCGGTGTGCTACGGCCTGCCGGGCATCGCCGAGGCGCTCCACCTGGATGAATACGACGAGGTGCGCTTCGACGTGCCCACGACCAGCACCATCGAGGCGGACGTGGTGAACTATTCGTCGGACGGCTCCTATACCTTCGCCACCAGCTATGTGGCGGACATCGTGGACAAGGAGGACGGGATCGACCTGGATCTGGATTCCCTGGACACGGATCTCCAGGACGCCATGAACCGGCTGAACGACGGCGCGGACGCGCTGGCGGAGGGCACCGGCGACCTGAAGGACGGCGCGAAGCAGCTGGCGGAGGGCACCGGCGACCTGAAGGACGGCGCGAAGCAGCTGGCGGAGGGCACCGGGGAACTGGCGGAGGGCGCGGACGCGCTGGCCGAGGGCGCGGGCGACCTGCTGGACGGCGCGAAGCAGCTGGACGATGGCGCGGGCGCGCTGGAGGACGGCACGAAGCAGCTCAGCGAGGGCGCGTCCGACCTGGACGACGGCGCAAAGGCGCTGGACGACGGCGCGGGTACGCTGGCGGAGGGCGTCGACACGCTGTACAGCGGCACCGACGACCTGGTGGACGGCGCGCAGCAGCTCTCCGACGGCATCACCAGCCTCTCCCAGGGCCTGGACGAGATCGACAGCAACAGCGAAACCCTCGTGGACGCCGCCAAAGAGGTGTTCGAGGCGTTCATCGACACTGCCAACGACGAGCTCGAGAAAAAGAAGTCCGACTTCAACAAGCTGAACATCAAGCTGAAGCCCCTGACCGTGGACAACTACGCCGAGGAGGTGCAGCGGCTGGAGCGGGAGCTGCTGGACAAGGTCGTGGACTACGTCTACGCCCAGGCCAACCGGCAGCTGGCCTCCAAGGTCCGCGCCGCGGTGAAGGAGGAGGTCGTGCGCCAGGTGGAGGAGGCCGCCTACCAGATGGTGGTGGACGGCGTCAACGACGCGGCCCGCCAGGAGGTGCAGACCCAGGTGGAGGCCGCCGTCCGCGAGGTGGTGGCCCAGAAGGTGCAGGAGGGCGCTGAGGCCCAGGTGCGCGAAAAGGTGGAGGCCGCCGTGGCGGAGCAGGTGCGCCAGAAGGTCGTCGAGGGCGTCGGCGAGGTCGTGATGCAGAAAGTGCGCGAGGGCGCTGAAGCCCAGGTGCGGGAAAAGGTCGAGGCGGCGGTGCTGGATCAGGTGACCGCCGCGGTGACCGAGGCGGTGCGGGAAAAGGTGGAGGCCGCCGTGCGTCATCCCGACGAGGAGACGATCAACGCCGAGATCGAAAAGCAGCTGGCCTCGGAGGCGGTCCAGGGCCAGATCCAGGCTGCCGTGCAGGCCCAGATGGCCGGCGATGAGGTGCGGCAGGCGATCGACAGCCAGCTCGAGGCCGTCGTCCGCCCGAAGGTGGAGGACGCCTACGCGGCCAACATCCGCCAGCAGGTGACCGAAGCCGTCAGGAGCCAGGTGCGCCAAAAGGTCACCCAGGCCGTGGAGGCCGAGGTGCGTGCCCAGGTCACCCAGGCGCTGGCCGAGGCCCAGAAGGCAGAGGCAGCAAAGAAGGCCGAGGAAGAGCAGAAGGCGGAAGAAGAGCAGAAGGCCGAGGAAGAGCAGAAGGCCGAGGAAGAGCAGAAGGCCGAAGAGGATAAGAAGGCCGAGGAAGCGGAAAAACCAGCCGAGACCGAGGCGACGCAGGCCCCCGAGTCTGGCGACGATGAAGAAGCCTTGCCGGAGGAGGATGCGTCCGGGGAGGAGCAGCCCCAGGCGTTTGACGAAGACCAGAAAGACCCGGAGACCGAAGAGGACGAAGAGGAGACGACCCCGGAAGAGGAAGTCCCGGCACAGGCTGCCGAGACGGAGACTCCCGCGCAGGAGGAAGCTGCCCAGGCTGCCGAAGCGACGGCAACGCCCGAAACCACGGAAGCCCCCGAGTCGGAGACGACGGCGGAAGCGACCCGGGCCCCCGAGTCGGAGACGACGGCGGAAGCGACCCAGGCACCCGAATCCGACACAACGGCGGAAGCCACCCAGGCACCCGAATCCGACACAACGGCGGAAGCCACCCAGGCCCCCGAGTCGGAGATGACGGCGGAAGCCACCCAGGCCCCCGAGTCGGAGATGACGGCGGAAGCGACCCAGGCACCCGAGTCGGACACAACGGCGGAAGCCACCCAGGCCCCTGACGCCACCCAGGCTCCGCAGATCCAGGCCCGCCTGTCCGTGGGCCAGGCCATGGGCTGGTCGGCGCTGGCCGAGGAAGGGGATGTGCAGGCCCAGATCGACAGGCTGGTCAGCGAAAAGATGGCCTCCTCCGAGATCCAGGCCAGGATCGATCAGCTCGTGTCCGCCCAGATGGACACCCCGGAGACCTGCGCCCTCATCGACAGCGAGACCGAAAAGAAGCTGCAATCCGACGAGATCCGCCAGGCGATCGACGCCGAGGTGCAAAGGCAGGTCCAGGACCCGTCCAACCGCGCCCAGGCCGAGGCCCAGGCGGAGGCGACGGTCCGCGAAAAGGTGGTCGAGGCCGCGCGGCAGAAGATCCGGGACGCCATCGTCAATATGTCTGAGGACCAGGTGAAGGCGCTGGTGGAGGAGAAGCTGGCGTCGCCGGAGGTCCGGGCCCAGGCGGACGCGGCCATCGCCGAACAGATGGCCTCCGATGAAATCCGGAAGACCATCGAGGACAACGTCGCGGCGCAGCTGGCTTCCGACGAAGTGAAGGCCATGATGGACGCGGAGTATCAGAAGCAGATGGCATCCGAAGAGGTCGCCGCCGCCATCGAAGAACAGCTGGCGGCGCAGATGGCCACCGAGGAGGTCCAGGGGATCATCGAGGCCAATGTCGCCGAGCAGCTGGCCTCTGACGAGGTGCGGGCCATGATCGACGCCGAGCTGGAAAAGCAGATGGCGTCGAGGGAGGTCCGCAAGACCGTCAAGGGCGAAATCGAAAAGCAGATGGCCACGGACAAGGTGCAGAAGCTGGTCCGCAAGAACATCGCCGAGCAGTGGGAATCCGACGAGGTCAAGGCGAAGATCGAGCAGAACGTGGACGAGCAGATGACGTCGAAGAAGGTCAAAAAGATCATCTCCAAGAACATCGCCGAGCAGAAGCACAAGTCCGCCTACCTGAACGCCGTGGCGGACGCCCTGGAGGAAAACGGCAAGGACGGCGACGCCTACCGGGCACTGGCGGACCTGCTGGACGACCTGTCGGACATGGAGGACTTCTACAACGGCATCGTCGATTATACCGACGCCGTGGGCCAGGCGGCCAGGGGCGCGCGGAAGATCGACGACGGCGCGGCGGACCTGCTGGCGGGGGCCGTTCAGCTGAACGACGGCGCTCGGGAGCTGTCCGAGGGCGCAAGCACGCTCAGCGAGGGCACCGCCGAGCTGCTGGACGGCGCGCAGGCGCTGGACGACGGCTCCGCCGAGGTTTACGACGGCGCGGGCCGGCTGGCCGACGGCACCCGCGAGCTGCTGGACGGCGTGCAGACCCTCTACGACAGCAAGGACGATCTGGTGGACGGCGTCGGCCAGCTGGACGACGGCGCGAACGCACTGCTGGACGGCATCGGTCAGCTGGACGACGGCGCGAATGCGCTGTTCGACGGCGCGACGGCGCTGGACGACGGCATGGCGGCCCTGCGGGACGGCATCGCGCTGCTGGACGAGGAGGCGATCCAGAAGCTGATCGACTTCATTAACGACGACTACCGCACCATCTCCGACCGCGCCGAGGCTATGCTGGACCTGATGAACGACTACCCGTCCTATTCGGGCAAGTCCGAGGGCATGACCGGCGTCACCGCCTTCGTCATCCACACCGAGGCCGTCGAGGCCCCGGAGGAGGACGAGGGGGAGAAATTCTGATTTGTCGGGGAGACGAGGGAACAGGGAACAGGGAACAGGGAACAGGAATGGCGGCTGCCGCGAACATATCGATAACGTACGAGTTGTAGCGGCCCTAAAGGACTAACTTCGTGTCGCCCTAAAGGACTAAC
>JAFWEL010000008.1 GCA_017512905.1 Clostridia bacterium | reverse complement strand
TAAAGGACTAGCTTCGCGTCGCAAGCGATTTCCGGGCGGCAAATCTGAAAGGAAACGATTTTTGCTCTGGTCGGCAGGCTCCCTGCCGCCCTGAAGGACTAGCTTCGCGTCGCAAAAATCGCCCCGCCCGCGGCGTACATGTCGCCGCGTACGATTAAAGATCGGGGCGCTGCCGCCCCCGATACCCCCGGTAAGTTAGCCAAAAGCCTCCCCTGCGACGCGAAGCTAGTGGGGAGGTGGCGCGTAGCGCCGGAGGGGTTCCGTCTCCCCCAGACAAATCAGAATTTGTCAATCATTCTCCAAAACAAATACTAACCTTCCTCCGGCGCTTTGTCAAGTGTCTCCGCCTTCACATTTCGCCAGCCTGCCCGACACCCAGCCGACCTCCCCCCGGTATTCCACCGCGATCCAGCTCCCGCCCGTCACTTCGCCGACGAAGGGCAGCGCCATGCCCCGCTTCACCACGCCCAGCACCGCCCCGGCGGCGGAGGGCCATGACCGCACGAAGCCGTTTTCGCGAAACCGGACGACCCTCTCTGCCCCGCCGGACACGCTCACGCCTCCTCTTCCCCGTCCAGCAGCCCGGACGCCCGCAGCCCCTTTGCGCAGGCGTCGATGACGTCCTCCAGAGCACCGCCCCGCTGCAGGTGCTCGCCGATCAGCTCCCCCGCGTCCCAGACGGTCAGCCCCGGGTAGTTCCGCCACAGCCCCGCCCACAGCAGCAGCCGGGTGGCGCTGAAGTGATGGTTCAGCAGCCGATCCAACGGCATCCCCGCCCGGGCCTCCATCGCGCACAGGCTGTTGATGGAATAGTGCAGCACCAGCGGCAGCCCCGCCAGCCAGACGATCTGCCCGCCCTTATCCGTTCGCTTTTTCACGTTCACTCCCCCTCTCGATATTCCGCGCGTTCCCTTGAGCCTCCCGGGTGCCTGTCAGCGCTTCCGGCAGCGCGCAATCCCTCAGAAACCGGTTGTGCAGCCTGCGGGGATACTGCTCGTCCCGCTCGCCGATGTGCGCCGCCACCCCCTTCCAGGTCAGCCCGTCGATATATCGGGCGGCCATGATCTGGCGCATGCGGCTGTCGCCGATTTGGTCGATGAAGGCATACAGCGCCTCCAGCTGCTCCATGCAGCAGGCCCGCCGGAACACCAGCCGCTTGCGCAGGGCGACGAGCCGTGCCCCAAACTCCTCCGACGATCGCCCCCGCCAGCGACATTGGCTGTTGCGCTCGATCCGCCATTCCAGCCTGGCGATGCGGTGGGAGAGCGTCTCCACCTCGTCCTTCAAATACCTGAGCTGCTTCAGCTGTCCAACCTTTCCCTTCACATCCAAGTTCCTTCGACCTCCTTTTTATCGAACATGCGTTCTTGTTTTACCCGTATTATAAACCGAATACGGTTAAATATCAACCCAATTCTTAAAAATTAATACCGTGTTCGGTTAATATGGGCTTGTTATACAAATTTACACATGGTATAATTGGGCCAGGAGGTGATTGGCGATGAAGCTGTGCGACAAGCTGGCCCGGCTGAAATCCCGGCGCGGCCTGACCACCGACGCGCTGTCACAAAAATCCGGCGTTCCGAAGGGGACGATCAACAAGCTGCTCAACGGCGAAACCCGCAACCCCACCATCGCCACGCTGAAGGCCCTGGCCGGGGCGCTGGACTGCCCGCTGGAATGGCTCAGCGGCGAAGGCTCCGCCGCCGTGCCGCCGCCCCTGCCCGGCGAGATCCCGGGCGTGCGCCGACTGGGCGAAGCCCGTGAGGACCACTGGTTCGACAACCTGCTGCCCGTGCTGACCCGCCGGGTGCCGCTGCTGGGCACCATCGCCGCCGGTGAACCGATCCTCGCCGAGGAGGAATTGGCCGTGGCGGACTGTGATGCCGGCATCCACTGCGACTTCGCGCTGCGGGTGAAGGGCGACAGCATGATCGGCGCCCGCATCCACGACGGCGACGTGGTGTTCATCCGCCGCCAGGACGACGTGGCCGACGGCCAGATCGCCGCCGTGGTCATCGACGACGAGGCCACCCTGAAGCGGGTCTACCACGTAAAGAACGGCCTGCAGCTGCTGTCGGAAAACCCCAAATACCCCCCGATGATGTTCACCCTGAACGAGTGCGGCGCGATCCGCATACTGGGCCTGGCGGTGGGGTTTACGGGAAGGCTGTAAATTCTGATTTATCGAGCTATGCTCGATAAATCAGAATTTCTCAACAAACAAAGAGAGGAACAATCCCATGTCCATCCAAAACGTCCGTGAATATCTCACCCCGATGGGTCTTGCCGACCGCATCCTCGAATTCGAGACCTCCAGTGCCACGGTGGAGCTGGCCGCCCGGGCGGCGGGGGTGATCCCGGCGCGCATCGCCAAAAGCCTGAGCCTGATGCTGCCGGAGGGGCCGATCCTGCTGGTGACCGCCGGGGACGCCCGCATCGACAACCCCCGCTTCAAGGCGCAATTTCACGTCAAGGCGAAGATGCTCAGCGCCGAGGAGGTCGTCCTGCGCATCGGCCACGCCGTGGGCGGCGTATGCCCCTTCGCCATCCGGGATGACGTGCGCACCTTCCTCGACGTCTCGCTGAAGCGCTTCGACACGGTGTTCCCCGCCTGCGGCAGCGCCAACAGCGCCATCGAGCTCAGCTGCGACGCCCTCGAGACCGCGGCCCAGGGCTTTGCCGGCTGGGTGGACGTGTGCAAGGGCTGGCAGGATGCCACATTGTCTTAACGCGAAACATGATTTTTCATCTTATTTCAAAAGTATTAAAAATCATTGACAATTATTGTAACAAGTGCTATAATCGGTGCATAGTGAAATTCTATGTACTGGAGAAATAGCCATGAGAATGATCTACCCGCCGGTAAAGCGCCTGATTCTGATGCTAGTCCTGGCGCTGTTCATGACGGCCCTGCCCCAGGCGACGGCCGAGGGCAGCTTTGACGCCATCGTCACGGTGGAAGCGATGAACGTATACGCCCAGGCCAAGCCCCACAACGTGCTGGCCACGCTGCCCCTGGGCACCGTGGTGACGGTGCAGAAGTGGTCCGGCAAGGCCGCGCTGGTGCTCTACGGCAACATCAGCGGAATCGCCCGGGTTTCGGACATGTCCCGACTCACCGCCACCGCCGCACCGACACCCACGGCCACCCCGGTCACCGGCCAGACGATGGTCACCAACCGGCAGACCCGCGTCTACATAAGGCCCAGCGCCTCCAGCCGGTTCGTCACCCTCGACACCGGCGTGTCGGTACAGGTGCTGTCCATCAGCGGCAATTACGCACAGATTTCCATGAACGGCAAGGTGGGCTATACGCTCTACAGCCACCTGAGCCCCTCCTCCGTCACCACCGCCGCCCCCGCGCAGACCACCAGCATTCCCGTGGTCACCCTGGTGGAGGCCCAGATTTACGAAAACCCCAACTATTCCGGCGAGGCCGTGACCGTTCGCAAGGGCTACAAGCTGACGCTGCTGGCCGTGGACGGCGAGGTGGCCATGGTCACCCGCAACGGCATGATCGGCTACCTGCCCTTCGCCTGCCTGAAGAAGGACAACGCCCCCGAGGCCACCCCGACCCCCAGCGAAAGCCAGTCGAAGGCCAACCCCTTCCCCTCGGGCAGCAACGAGCACATCATCTACGCCTTCCTGATCGGCGATATGAAGCTGAACCGGGCCGCCGCCATGGGCGTGATGGCCAATATCTACTGGGAATCCGGCTACAAGGCCGTGATCGACGGCGACGGCGGCACCAGCTACGGCCTGTGCCAGTGGCACGCCGGCCGCAAGACCCGCCTGATCAACTGGTGTACCGAAAACGGCCTGGATTACAACTCCGTCGAGGGGCAGATGAAGTTCCTGCAATACGAATTGCCCAACTTTTACCCCTCGGTGGACAGCTACATACGCCAGGTGGAAAACACCGCCGACGGCGCTTACGACGCGGCCTACTATTTCTGCTTCAACTTCGAGGCCCCCGCCAACCGCACCGCCCAGTCCACCAAGCGCGGCAACTACGCCCGGGACACGCTGTTCCCGAAGAAGTGACCCATATTAATAAGGCGCCCCCGATTTGAAAGATCAAATCGGGGGCGCCTTATTATGCCCGGTTTACTTTCCCCTTCCCAGCGGGAACTGGCCGATGCGCAGGGTGGTGCCGCCGAAGGGCACCAGCTCGATCACCCGGGCGTCCTTTTCCCGCACCGCGGGCACCATGGGTACACTGGCGGCATTGCCACCGTCCATGTGCCATTCCACCGGCACGGCCTTCACCAGCACCTTCACCGGCGCTTCGCCCTTGCCGAAGGCCCCGGGCCTTGCGCCGCTGTACACGGCCTTCATGGGCTCGTCCCGCACCAGTGCCCAGTTCCAGGGGCTCTCCGCGGTCACCTGCCAATCGTCGTTCTCGGTCTTTTCCCAGCGCTCCTGGGGCTGCAGGGCCATCAGCAGCGGCCCCAGCTCCACCGCGCCGGACTGATGGTACCACTTCGTCAGGCGGGGCACCGTGCCCATCTCCAGCCGGATCACATCGCCCGAGCGCCAGCGGCGGCGCACACAGCTCACGTCCCCCGCCCGGACCTGCATGATCTCGCCGTCGGGCAGGAACACCATGGGCTGGCGGGTCCAGAAGGGCATGCGCAGGTAAAGGGGAAATTCGCAGGGCTTCTTGACGGAAATCTTGATCTCCACCGACTGGCTGAAGGGATAGCTGCCGGACACCGTCAGGCGCACCGGCACGCCGTCCAGCGCCGTGCGCACCGTGCAGGGGGCATAGCTGACGGCCTGGAGGCCCCCGTCGGCGGTGGCGTACCACAGCGACGAAACGAAATGGGGCCAGCCCTGGCCGCAGTTGGCGGCACAGCAATCCTCGTCCGGCACCGAGGCGAACAGGTTCGCGCCGTCGGTGCTGTTGTACCATCTACGCGGCTCCCGGGACACCTTCACCTGGTTCACTTGCTCCTGGCACTGGTGGGCAGTCATGTCCGCCGAGAAGGCCGCGGGCAGGGCGTTGTAGGCGATCTTTTCCAGGATGTCGGCGTATTCGGCGTTGAAGTCCCCCAGGCCCAGCAGCGTCTCCAGCGTGTACATCAGCTCCACGATGGCACAAAGCTCGGAGCCCTGGGTGGGGCTGTTGCCGTTGAGGTGCTTGTCGCAGACAAACATGCCGCTGGCCACGCCGTGGTGGCGCACCAGCTTGTTCCAGCCGAAGCGGAAGCCGCCCTCCTCCTTGAAGCCCGACTTGAACAGGTTGATCACGCCGGGGGTCTTCAGGGCCATGGCGATGTTCACGCCGTGGGACAGGTGGAACTGGGTGTGGAAATAGGGACGCTTTTCCCCCTCCAGGGGCTCGTCCTTCTCCTCCTCCAGAGCCTCGCTCAGCCGGTCCCACTTCAGCGAACGGCTCATGGGCACGGTGTTGGCGAAGGTATGGAAGTAGTTGGGCCAGTCCAGCGTCTGGGCGCGCAGCTTTTTGCACAGCTCCAGCAGGTGCTTTTGGCCGGTGATGTTGTACAGCCACAGGGCCAGCTCCATGTTCTCGCCACCCCGGGCCACCGCCCATTCCTTCAGGGAATGGTCGTTCAGGTGCGTCACCTGGTACTTGAAGAAGCGGTCCATCAGCACCAGCACCCGCCGGTCGTTGCTGGCGGTGAAATACTGGCGCAGGGCCTTCAGCGCGATCATCAGCGGCCAGTAATCGTCGTTGCCCTCGGGGCCGAACCAGCCGTCGTCCCGCTGACTGGCCAGGATCCACTCGATATAGCCCATGGCCTTGGCCTTCAGGGCCCCGTCGTCCAGCGTCCAGGCCAGGGCCACCAACCCATCCAGGTAATAGGGCGCGTTCTCGCCGCAGTCGCCGGGGCCGCCCAGCCAGCCGCACTCCGGCCCCAGGTCCGCCCAGCGCTCATCCAACCCGGCGGTCAGGCCGTCGCGCTGGGTCTGCAGCTGCTCCAGCAGCCAGTCCTCCGGCCGGATGCTGCCCAGGGGAAGCGGAGAGAGTGTATTCGGCGTCAACGGCGCCCGGTTGAAGATGGGTTTCATGGGTAACACCTCTATTCACTCGAAGATCCTGTACTCGCATTCGATCCTGCCGTTGTAGTAGCGCTTGCGCCGGGTGGCGCGGCGGCCATAGGCCTGCTCAAAGCCGGTGTCCGCGCTGAAGGCGCACAGCTTCCAGCCCCTGAAGCGCCGCTGCAGCTCGCCCAGCTGCCTGGCCACGGCGTGGGCCGCCCGCATGTTGTCCAGCCGCTCGCCGTAGGGCGGGTTGGCCACGAACACCCCCACCGGCTCCGGGGGGAGGTCGTCGCCGGGCATCAGGTCCCGCATGTCCTTCACCGACAGGGCGATACGCCCTGCCAACCCCGCCTGCTTCACATGGCGGGTGGCCAGCTCGATGGCCTCGGGGTTGATGTCGCTGCCGGAGACGCTCAGCGGACGGCGGCTGCCCTCCTCGAACTTCTTACGCGCCTCGGCGCGAAGGGCATCCAGCGCCCCGTGGGGCACGCAGGGCCAGGCTTCCATGGCGAATTTCCGGGTCAGGCCGGGAGCGCGGTTCAGCGCGATGAACGCCGCCTCGATCAGTATCGTGCCCGTGCCGCAGCAGGGGTCGTGGAGGGGCTGCCAGGGATGCCAGCCGCTTTGCAGCACCAGCGCCGCCGCCAGCGTCTCCCGCAGGGGGGCCTCGCCGTTCCAGGTGCGGTAGCCCCGCTTTGAAAGGGGTTCGCCGGAGGCGTCCACCGCCACCGTGACCACGTCGCCCCGAATGGCAATGTCCACCTGGAACATTGCCCCGGTCTCAGAGAACCATTCCACGCCATAGGCATCCTTCAGCTTTTCCACCATGGCTCGCTTGGCGATCTTCTGCACGTCCGAGGGGCTCATCAGCTGGGATTTCACGCACCGGGCGCGGATGGGGAACGCGGCGTCCGCGGGCAGCAGCCCTTGCCAGTCGATGGCCTTCACGCCCTGGAACAGCTCCTCGTAGCTGCGGGCCTCGAAGCGGGCCATCACCAGCATGATCCGGTCGCAGGTGCGCAGCCACAGGTTGGCCCGGAAGGCGTCCTCAAAGCCGCCCTCGAAAGAGGCCCCGCCCACGTCCATCACCCGGACGTTCTTCATGCCCATGTGCTTCAGATCCCGCCCGGTCATGCCCTCCATGCCAAAGGCAGCGCTCGCTATCCACTCCATCGCTCTTACGCTCCATCCACGGTTTCCCGCTTCCCAAACGAAACCAAGAAACCATTATCCCCTATTATTCCATATTCTATTATAAATGATAAAAGGCCCTTCTTCAAGCAAAGAAGGGCGCTCTCGAATATTTAACCGAACCGGCAGAAACCCGTCAAACTCTGAACGCTTATACTAATCTAAATCTAAAAATGTACAAGTATGCGAGGGCATCTTTCGTCATACCAAGGCGAAGGCCCGCAGGCTTGCCGGCGACGCGAAGCCAGTCCTTTAGGGCGGCAAGTCAAGGGACTTCAACGCCGGTATGGCGGAAAAGGCACCGCAGGATTGTATAGGTTTAGGTTGAGATTAGTATTAAACAAAGTCCTCCCGCATCGGGGTGAAGATGTCCAACAGCGTGCCAGCCTCCAGGCACAGGGTGCCGTGGGGGATGTCCGGTGGGAAGGCCAGCGTATCGCCGGGGCCCACCTCCACCGCCTCGCCGTCCACCATGAAGCGGAAGCGGCCGGAGCGCACATAGGTGTTCTGGCTGTGGGGATGGGTGTGCACACTGCCCTCACTGCCCTTTTCAAAGTTGACCTCCACGATCATCAGCTGGGGCGTATAGGCCAGCACCCGCCGGGACACCCCGCCCCCCAGGTCCTTCAGGGCGACGTCAGCATGATAGACTACGTTTGCCATTTTCTTACCTCCTTATTCTATGAAATTCTGATTTGTCGCAACGCGACAAATCAGAATTTACCCTTCTCTAAAAAAATTCCAATATCCCCCGCCACCAGGGGAACACCACCGCGTCCGGGGAGCGGTAGATCTCGTGCTTCGAGCCGGGCACCAGGGTCCTCTTCCCGTCCTTCAGCCGGGCCACGAAGGCCTTCTGGGCGTCGGGCATCACCGAGCCGTCGTTCTCGGCGGTAAACACCCACACGGGAATGCCGATGCGCTCCACTGCGCCGGGGGCCAGCACGTCCTTCGACGCCCGCATCGCCTCCCGGGTCCAACCGAAGGTGGGGCCGTTGTTCTGGAATTCAGGGGTCCTGACCCGAATGCCCTCATACCACTCAAAGCGCTCCCGTCCCGAGGCGCAGGAGGTGTCGAAATCCTCAGCTCCGGCGTATGGCCTTGACAGGGGCACCCGCTTTTTATCCCGTCCCATCATTCCCGCGGTGCCGCACAGCATTTTGGCCACCGCCGGGGGCAGCCCGCCCAGGTTCGGCGCGATCATCGGCGCGCACAGCGCCGCCCTCTCAAACACGCCGGGATGCTGCTCCATAAACAGCGCGGACACCGCGCCACCCATGCTGTGGGCAAACAGCCGCCAGGGCCGGGGCATGCCAGCCAGCACCCCGTCGCAAACGGCCTTCAGGTCGGCCACGTAATCCCCGAAGCGGTCCACGTGGGTCAGGGAGATGTCCGTTATCGCCGGGTCGCGCCAGGAGCGCCCGTGGCCCTGCTGGTCGTAGGCGACGACGCTGTAGCCGTTGCGCAGCAACGAATGGATCAGCTCGGCGTACTTGTGGGCGTTCTCGGTAAAGCCGTGGACGATCACCACCGTGCCCCGGGGATGATCTGCGTCGAAGCGACTGCAGAACAGCGGCCTGCCGCCCGTCCCCGCCACGGTGACGTCTGACCGCCGCGCCGCCAGCCAGGGCAGCACGACTGTGTTCATCGTATCCGCGTATTGCCCGGACAACACGAGGCCGTCCGGATTGAACCTGCCGTCGCTCATAGACGTTCCTCCTTTGGAAATACTGATTTATCGAGCAAAGCTCGATAAATCAGTATTTACCCCTTCATAATCTTCCCATACACCCGCTTTTCATTATACACCATGAACAGCGCCCCGCCCAGCACACACACCGCGGCTGCGGCGAAGGCGGTGATGCGGTAGCCCGCGCCAGTCTCCTGGCCGATGGTGGCGAAGGCCGTCACCAGCAGCATGGCGATGGACTGGCCCAGCTTGAAGGCGAAGGTGCGGGCGGCGTAGAACATGCCGCTGCGGTTTTCGCCGGTCTCCAGGGCGTCACATTCGGCGATGTCCGCCACCACGGCCTGGGGCAGTATACCGAAGATGGCCATGGCCGGGGCCGCCACCGCGCACAATATATATCCCTGAACCGCCGGCGGGATTGGCAGTGCGCTGCCGAAAAAGGCGGTGTAGACAAAGCTGACGGTGAACACGGCAAAGGCGAACAGGATCAGCTTTTTCTTGCCGAACTTCGGCGTCAGCTTGTTCACGGGCACGTAGAACAGCACCGACAGTGCCGTCATCAGCACGAAGTACACCGTGCTCATGCCCTCGTCCAGCTTCAAAAGCGACGTCACGAAGAAGGGCAGCGCCGTCTGGAACATGGTGATGCCCAGGAAGTAGGCGATGTCCGACGCCACGAACACCCGGAAATCCCGGTTGCGGAAGGTGGCCCCCAGGGATTTCAGCGCCGTGGATTCACTGGGCGCGGCCACCACGTAATCCTTCTCCCGGATCGTGAATACCGGCACGAACATGCACACCATGCCAATCAGCGACATACCCGTGAAGGTGACGCGGATGGCCGTCACACGGGCCATGCCCGCGCCCTGCAGCGCGCCCCAGATCACCGGGGCCAGGTAGGCCATGGCCATGCCGGCGATGTAGGTGAACGATATGGATGTGGAGATGGCCATGCGCGTCTGCTGGTTGCTGCCCAACTCGGGAATCAGGGCGTTGTAGGGCGTGCAGTACATCGTCATGAACAGATAGAAGAGCATCAGCATCAAAAACAGGAAGGCCGCGTTCACCCAGCTCTCGCCGTTCACCGGCGACCAGAACGTGAGTATGCAGCTCAGCGCGAAGGGCACCGCCGCCGCGCGCATGAACGGTATGCGCCGGCCGTCCTTCGACTTGCAGCGGTCCGACAGCGACGCGATCAGCGGGTCCGTGACGGCGTCGAACAGCCGCCCGAAGGCCGTGATAGCCCCCAGTACGGTCAGCACCCCCAGTATCGCCAGACCCTGGGGTATGAATATGGGCTGGCCCGCCTGCTGGGTGGCCAGGTCCGGCTGATAATAGTTCACCAGCCAGCTGGAAATCAGCGCCGCCAGCACCGACCAGCCGAACTGGCCCACCGCAAAGCACCAGACCTTTCCCGTGGACAGCTTCTTCACCTGTGACATGAGCGTTTCCTCCCCCGTATCCTGGAATTATAATCTCCTCAGCAGCGACACGCACCGCCCCAGTACCTTGACATCCATGACGGTGCCCACGGCAGCGGTGAATTCATGATCGAACGCTTGCATCTGTATGCGGCCGCCGTCCAGCTTCAGCAGCTTGCGGACCATGCGCTGGCCCTGGTAATCCACCAGCATCAGCTGGCCGTCCTCCGCCTTGGAGGCGGGCACCACCAGCAACAGGTCGCCGGCGTGGACGCGGAAGCCCCGCAGCATGTCGTCCGGGCAGCGGTAGTACAGCACCTTGTCCGGCGCGCCGCCCTCGATCTTCCCGTTCACGATGGGCGTGAGCACGTGGTCGATCACCAGGCCGTCCGGCGCCATCACCGGCACCCGCTTCACCACGCCGCCCAGGGCGTCCAGCCAGGCGTCGGAGGATTCCTCAACCGCCTTCCGGGCATTCTCGGCCTGCTCCTCGGCAGACAGCACATAGGCTCTCGGCTTCGGGCGCAGCTTCACCTCCGGCTCCGCCGCCACCTCCAGCTCGGTGGACACCGGGTTTTGCACCCCCAGCACCTTCAGTATGCGCTGGGCCTGCTCGTCCGAGACGATCTTTCGCCCCGATTCCACGTCCTTGATAAAGCTCTCCGCCAGGCCGCACTTTTTGCCCAGCGCCTTTTCCGTCATTTTGGCCTTGATCCTGGCCTTCTGTATCGTATCGCCCAATCGGCTCATTGTATTATCCTCCGATAATATGTCAATCCTTCAGGAGCTTTGAGAAGCCCTCCATAATCACCCCGTCCCGGGTGAACAGGTACACGCCCATGGCAATCATCGCCAGCAGCAGGGCCACGCCGCACATGGTCAGCAGACCGCCGTCGTCCAGTATTCCCCCGACGACCGTCGGCACCGGTGACAGTACGCACAGGAACACGCCCTCGGCGATGTCCCGGGACTGCTCCCGGCGGTATTTCGCCTGCTCATCCGCCACCGTCGCCCTCAGATCCCCGGGCAGGTAGAAGGGCTTTTTTTCAATGAAACGGTATTTCGACATGCGGTCGCCCGCCTGTATGAACAGCTTCACCCCCAGGGCGACCATCACCAGCAGCATGCCGACGCCCAGGGCAATGGCAATGTTTTCATCGGTGAGCAGAGGCCAATGCGCCTGGGACATACCTATCAGCACCATCAGCGGCGCGGGGCAGGCCACGCACAGCGCCACGCCCCTGGCGATCTGGGAAGCGCTCCTGCGGCGGGTGCCCAGGTAGCCGTGCGCCTCGTGCGGCTGCAGCACCCGAAGGCCCCGGCTCTCGGCAGGATACACCTCGCCCTCCAGCGCCACGCCGTAGTCCGGCACGGCGGCCTCAATCGTCGCGTCGATCGTGTCTGCCTCGTCCTTCAGCAGGTAGTCGGTGCTGACCTCGAACAGCTCGCTCAGCGCCAGCACCCGCTCCAGATCCGGCTGGCTCGCGCCGCTCTCCCACTTGGAGACCGCCTGCCGGGATACCCCCAGTCGTTCGGCCAGCTCCTCCTGGGACCAGCCCGCATCCTTGCGCAGCGTCGCAATTTTATCGGATAGCATGTCTTTGTCCTCCCGTATATTGATGGGGACAGTATACCCCATCCGGCCCGGTTGCGCCACCATCCACAGCTGTCATTTTGGCATTTTCGCTGTCAACCACCGGTTGCGAGGGGCGATTTTGCGCCGCTATCGCCGGGAAGCCCCTCGGAAAATCCTATTTCCGCAGCTTTTCCAGCCAATATAAAAACCGCGCTTCGGGTTTGGCCTCAAACAGCATTTCCTCTCCGGTGCGGGGATGGACGAAGCCCAGCCGGAAGGCGTGCAGCAGCTGCCCCCCTTCCACCGGATACGGGGACTTCTTCGGCCCGTACACCGGATCGCCCAGCACGGGGTGGCCGATGGAGGCCATGTGCACCCGGATCTGGTGGGTCCGCCCGGTGGTCAGCCGCGCCTCGATCAGCGTCGCCCCCCGCAGCGGCTCCAGCGCCGTCCAGTGGGTGGTGGCGTCCCGTCCACCGGGGACGATGGCCATGCGCTTGCGGTCGGTGGGGTGCCGCCCGATGGGGCCCTCCACCGTGCCCGCGTCCTCCCGGAAGCCGCCGATCACGATGGCGCGGTAGGCCCGCTTCACCGTGTGGGCCCTGATCTGCTCGGACAGGGCCACATGGCTGAAGTCGTTCTTCGCCACCAGCAGCAGCCCCGAGGTATCCTTGTCGATGCGGTGGACGATGCCGGGGCGGATCTCCCCGCCGATGCCCGACAGGTTGTCCAGGTGCTTCAAAAGCGCGTTCACCAGCGTTCCGTTCTCGTTGCCCGCCGCGGGGTGCACCACCATGCCCGAGGGCTTGAACACCACCGCCAGGTCGTCGTCCTGGTAGAGTATGTCCAGCGCGATGTCCTCGGCCTCTACGGCCACCGGCGTCGCGGGGGGCACCTCCAGCCGCACCGCCGCGCCCGCCTTCAATTTGAAGCCGGTCTTGGTCTGCGTCGCGCCGTCCACGACCGCGCTGCCCTGCCGGATCAGCGTCCCCGCCCGGGAACGGGTGATGTCCGCCAGCTCCGCCGTAAACACATCCAGCCGCTCGCCCTCCCGCTCCGGCGGGACGACGGCGGTATATACCTGGCTATTTTCCATCTGTCCTGTCCCCTGTAAAGCTTCCCAGCAGCACCAGTCCCGCGCCCACGCAGATGCAGATGTCCGCTACGTTGAATACCGCGAAGCGCATGAACGCCAGCTCGATGAAGTCGGACACGCTGCCCATCGCCAGCCGGTCGTACAGGTTACCCAGGCCGCCCCCGGCGATCAGCCAAAGCCCGGTTCGCAGCAGCGTGGGCGCGTCGGGATGGGTCACGAGCCAGGCCACCAGCCCCGCGATCAGCGCAGCGGTGAACAGCACCAGTCCAAGTCCCTTCCCCGAGAGCATCGAAAAGGCGATGCCCCGGTTCTCGACGGGCCTCAGGTTCAGTATTCCCGGCACAAGCACCCCACCATGGGGCCGCAGCCGCGCCACCAGCAGCTTCGTCAGCCGGTCAGCCAGCGCTGCCGCCAGCGCGATCCACCATCCCCGGCATCCCTGCTTTAAATTCATCTGGTTCCTCCGATGCTTTTGATTGTTTGGAAGCAGTATATCCCCACAAACATCGCTCCCGCCACCTCCACCGGGGTCTCGCCCAGGCGCTTGAGCATCTCCGGCGGGAAGCCCTCGCCGGAAGCCAGGCGCTGGTAAACGAAGGCCATCAACGCGCGGCTGCCCCGCCGGCGCACGACCTGCAGGCCCCCGTCGTCAAAGCGCTCGGTGAATACCTGCCCCTCGCAGAAGGCCCGGGCCCGGCGAAGCATCGCCTCCGGATCGTAGATGGCATCCTCCCGCTGGCCCAGGGCCTCGGCGCACAGCTCCAGCCCTCGAACCCAGATGTCCTTCCAGCTCAAAGCCCGCTCACCGGTCTCCCGCTGCAGCGCCGCCAGCAGCGGCGCGTTGGCGGGCTGGCCCCGATGGATCAGCCCCCGGCGGATCAGCTCGCTGTCAAAGCGCAGCAACGCTTCCATGTAGCGGTGGGCCCCGTCGGAGACGGCCAGGGCATCCACCCGCCGGAAGGCGTAGCGGAAGCCGTCCAGCTGGCCCCAACGCTTCATGGTGTCCTGATAGCCCAGCAGTCGGCTCCGGCGCAGCAGATCGGGGTTAAAGTCCAGAAATCCCCCCAGGCTGTGCAGCGGCCGAACGGTGATCAGCCAGGGCATCCGGACGTATTCCGGGTGTGTGTACTCCGGGCGCAGCTCCACCGCCACCACCTCGTCCATGCCGTCGGCCAGGGCCATGTCCACGGGCAGGTTGTCGTAATAACCGCCGTCGATGTAGCGCTGGCCGTCGATGTTCCGCGCCGGGAAAATGGGAAAGCAGGAGGCCGAGGCGATCACCCAGTCCACCAGGCTCCCGGGCTTCATGTGCTCCAACAGCACCGGCGCGCCGGTCAGCTGGGGCGCGCGGGTGGTCATCACCCCCAGCCTCAGCCCCCGCGCCCGGATCCTCCCCTCGTCCAGCCGCTCCCGGGCCAGCGCCTCCAGGGGCGATATGTCCATGCGGAAGTGGCGCACATTGTCCCGCAGGAAGGGTATCACGTCCCGCTTGCTGGCGATCATGCGGTCGACGGCGAAGTCGTCATCGTCCTCCACGACCATGATCTGCTTTACCGTGATGTTTGACCACAGCGCCACCGCCCCCTCCAGGTCACCCTGGGCGAACAGCGCTGCGTTCAGCGCCCCGATGGACGTGCCGTACACCCCATCAAAGCGCACCCCCAGCGCGTCCAGCGCCTGCCATGCCCCGATCTCGTAGGCTCCCCTCGATCCGCCCCCGTTCAATACCAGTGCGCGCTTCATGACAGGCGCCTCCTTTGATGGATTCCGGTTTATCGCTGCGGCAACGAATCAGAGTTTCCCCAGCCATTCCTCCGCCAGAGCCATATATTCCCCGTTGTCGGCAGCTTCAGCCCGGGCCTTCAGCAGCTCGAACTTGCTGATGGCGTTTTGCACGTAGGGGTGGTTCTTCCCGACGCCCTCGGGAATCTTGCCCAGGCTCTCCACGGCCATGTCGGCCAGCAGGTCCAGCAGCTGGGCGGAGATATCGCCGTTCCCGTCCATGCCGATGGACAGCAGCTGGGGCACAAAGCCCAGGGTGGACGCGGTGAAGCAGCTGCCGGCAAACCTGTTCAGGTCGCTTTCACTGACCACCGGGGAATTGATCTTGTTGGTCAGGTACACCACCACCAGCTCACGGCCGGGGTCCACCATCACCAGCGTGCCCGTCCAGCCCTGGTGGCCGACGGTGTTCGGGGACGCCTGGGTGCCGTAGTACCACGGGCGCTGCCCGTCGCCCTGTCGCCACCAGCCCAGGCCCCACTGGCCGAAATCGACGGCCTTCGGGGCGGTGAACGCGTCCATGACATTCCGGGAGAACAGTCGGCAGTCGCCGTAGCCGCCGGTGAGCATGGCGCTGGCCAGCTTCGCCAGGTCGGTGGCGCTGGCGAACAGGCCCGCGTGGCCCGAGACGCCCTCCATGCAGTACCAGGCCCGTTCGTCGTGCACCTGGCCCTGGAGGGTTTCGGTGCGGATGCCCGGGAAGGACACGTGGTTGTCCCGGGTATTGCCGTTCAGCTCGGTGGCAGCGCAGTCCCCCGGGGCGAAGCCGTTTTCAAGGGGCAGGTAGGTGACGTGCCCAAGCCCCATAGGCCCATAGATGTTCTGCTTCAGGTAATCGTCCAGCCGCTGCCCGGTGACCTTCTCCACGATGAACCCGGCCAGCATGTAGTCGGCGTCGGAATAGAGGGTCCTGCTGTGGGGCGGATACATCAGCGGCGTCTTGAACAGCGCCTTCAGCGTCTCCTCCCGGCCCGTGGCATGAATGACGTTCCCGTTCGACCCCGGCACACCCCGCTGCTGATTGGCAAAATCGTAATCCGGGTCGTTGTAGTTGGGCGCGGCCGGAAAGCCCGCCTCGTGACACAACAGGTCCCGCAGGGTCAGGCTGCGCTTCCAGGCCTTCTGGGTCTCCAGGTCCGGCGGGTTGTCCACCCCGGCGTAGGTGAGCTCAATGGTGTCCCCGGCGAAAGCGTCCCCCAGCAGCTCCACCACGGGGGTGTTCACGTCCAGCCGGCCCTCCGTGACCAGCTTCTGGATGGCGTAGCCGGTGGCGAACATCTTGGTCACGCTGGCCAGGTCGTACATCGTGTCGTCGGTGACGGGCGCGGACCCGGCGTTGACCGAGCCATCCGGATTGTAGCTGTTCACCCGGCCCCAGGCCTGCCGGACCACCAGCCGGCCGTTCCGCACCACCGCCAGCTGGGCGCTGGTGAAGCCGTGGGCGATGTCCGATTCGATGATGTCGCAGATCAGGTCAAGCACCTGGGGATTGACGCCTTCTTCCGCCGCGTCACCGGGCAGCACCACCGGATAGGGAATGTAGACGGTGACGGCCTTTTCGAGGCCCCTGGGCTGTATATTGGTGAGCTGCAGCGTGTTCACGCCGTCCACCGCCGCGCCGGAGATGTCCGCCGACCACAGGCCCTCGCCCACGCCCGCCGTATCGCACCCGACGCCGTTGACGTACAGGTTGAACCCGGTCACTCCCGGAGCCACCTCCAGGTAAATCGTCCCCTGGCCGTGGCAGAACCGGAAGCTGAACATGCTGTTCATGGCCAGGGTGTCGTCCGTATAGCCCCTCCAGTCCGGGAAGGCGACGGTGTACTGCCAGCCCGCTTCGGGCAGCGCCGCCAGCGGCGTCAGGGCCAGGGGCGCCGCGCCGCCGGCGCTTTCCGCGTGGCCCATCCCCGCGCACAGCAACGACAGCATCATGCAGAAACAAAGAACCTTCTTCATGGAGTTGTCCTCTTCATAACTCAAATCGCGCCCCGACGGCGCAAACCGAACCGGGGCGCAAGCATAGCTTATCACATTTTGGAGATGTGCGCAAGGGCTTGAGGAAGATGACAAATTCTGATTTGCCGCGCAGCGACAAATCAGGATTTCACCGTCGCCACAGCTCCGGGTCCGTTCCGGCGATCCTGGCCAGGGCCTCGACGAAGAAGTAATCGCCATAGACGATGTTGGTATGCACCCCCGCCGCGTCGTCGTGGTAGCTGGCGGTGCAGTGGGTCAGTATGCCGCAGGTGTCCTTCGACCAGTCGCAGCAGCGCTCGATCAGCCCGTCCAGCAGCGCTTCCGCCGCCGCTATGTATTCCGCCTTCCCAGTCAGCCGGTGCAGCTCGATCAGGCCGCAGGCGGCGCAAGCCCCAGCGATGTTGTCGAGCCTCTCGGGCTCGGGCGGCTGGCGGAAGTCACAGTCCGTCAGGCCGTCAGGGCGGATGTGGGCCATAAAGAAGCGGGCGATGCGCTCCGCGGCCTCCAGGTATCGGCGGTCGCCGGTGTTGGCACAAGCCAGCGCGAAGCCGTACAGCCCCCAAGCCTGACCCCTCGACCAGGCCGTGCCCTCGCCGTAGCCCTGGCCCCCGTGCTCCCGCACCCGCGCGCCGGTATCCGGGTCGAATTCCACGATGTGGCACACCGATCCGTCCGCCCGCACAAATTCCCGCAGGGTGGTGTCGGCGTGAACGCGGGCCACGTGGGCAAACCGGGGGTCCCCGGTCACATCGCTGGCCCAGAACAGCAGCGACAGGTTCATCATGCAGTCGATGATGGCGTAGCCCACCCGCTCCGGCTCGTTCCAGGCGCGGATGTACCCCTTTGGGTTGAACCGCCCCATCAGCAGGTTGGCGGCGTGGAGGGCATCCACTCTCGCCTGCTCATCTTTGAGCAGCTTGTGGTGGGCCCCGCAGGAGAGCAAATACATGAAGCCCACGTCGTGGTTCAGGCGTTCAAAGGCCCGGAACTGGTCGGTGAGCCGCGCCTCGGCGCGCAGGGCCTCATCCCGGAACCAGTCGTCCTTTGACGCGACCCACAGCTGCCACATCAGCCCCGGCCAGAAGCCGCCGGTCCACCAGCTGTCCCCGTCAAAGGGCGAGGCCATCCACTTTTCGCCGCCACGGTAGGGCAGCATGTCCTTCTCCGCGGCCAGCGAGGCCGTGGAACGGTATTTCTCGATCGCGCGATGCAGCGCGTCACAGGCATTGTTGCGCAAGGCACGTCACCTCCAGGGGAATGGTCTCGGGCAGGCTGCCGTCCTCGGTGGCGCAGACGGCGCACACCAACCGGGTCTGACCCGGCGAAATCGTCGAGCGCAGCGTGGGAATCAGCGTGCGGGGATAGATCAGGCTGGTGTTGGGCTCGGCCTCCACCACCTCGCCCCCGGCATAACCGGCGACGGCGTAGATGCCGCAGGAGCCCTTTTCGCAGACCGCCGCGGCCCTGGTTTCATCGGCCACGGCGACGCTGCGCACCCGGTCGCAGGGACGCGCGCCGGCAAAGTCCCGGCAGACGGCAAAGCCGCCCTCCGCCGCCTCCAGCACCCGATTGGTCGTGATGACGTGGCAGCGCACGTGCCAGTTCTCCCAGGGAATCAGCCGGGTCTCGATCTCCACCCCGTCCATGGGCCGCCAGGTGAAGCGCACCTCGTTTTCGGACAGGTCGAACGACTCGAAGCCGCTGCGCCCGTGCCACAGTCCCCTCTCCCCCTTCAGCGCCAGCATGCTGTCGAAGGCCCCCTTCTTCAGCGTACCCGCCTCCTTCGCCGCGGAAAAGGCGAAGCGGGTGGAATAGGCGAACTTCTCGTACTTCTCGTCCTCATGGGCGTGCTCGTAGGCGTGGTTGCCCGCGGTATAGGCGATGACCGAGCGGTTTTCGGCGTCCCGGGTCAGCAGCAGCCGGGCCTGCCCATCCAGCAGTATCCTCGGCGGCACATAGTCCCTTTCCTCCGCCCGCCAGAAGGGATGGTCCTCCGGCAGGGCCAGCACGGCGAACACCTTCATGGCCCAGTAGGGCGACCCGGGGGCGTTGTAGCCCTCGGCGAAGATCAGGTTGGGATAGCCGTAGCCGATGGTCAACACGCCGTCCCGGTCGAAGACGGGCTGTCGCATCCACCAGCGCAGGTTTTTGAGCAGCAGCCCCTTGATCTCGCCCCAGTCCAGTCCCTCCGCGGTAGCGCCACCGAGGGCGCAGGCGCTCCAGAAGGCCCCCTGGGCGAAGCGGTAGGTCAGGCTTCGGCCATAGGGCAGCGCCCGGCCCTCCCCGTCGAACCAGGCGGCGAACCGTGGCGCGATCTGCCGGGCCCGGTCGATGAACCGCGCCGAGCGCTCCGGGTCCCGTTTGCCCATGAATTTGGCGTACACCAGCCCGTAATAATGGAAGGCCCACAGGGTGTAATAGTCCCGCTGGGCCGGCTTGTCGTAGTACCAGCCGTCGCCACAGTAGTGGGTCTCCAAATTGTCCAGGTCGTCCGCCAGCCGCTTTTCGTCGGCGGGCAGGCCCACCGATATAAAGCCGCAGTTCACCAGCACCCGGAAGAACAGCCAGTTGTTCTGGGGCATGTCATAGGCGTTGATCTGGTTCAACCAGTTGTACAGGTTACGGCGGGCATCCTCGGGCAGTTCATAATAGAAGCGCTCCGGAATCATGCACAGGGCCATGCCCATCACGGCCATCTCCACCATGCGCTGGTCAAAGGGGCCGATGTCGCCCCAGTACTCCGGGTGATCCGGATTCACACCGTTGATGATGCCCTCCCGCCACAGCGCCCAGAGGGGCTCCGCCTCCGGGCACCGGCCCGAGAGCATCGGCACCAGCGCCCACAGCACCCGGGAAAAGCCCTCCATGCCCGCGATGGCCGCGTCGTACACCGCGCCGGTATCGCCAATATGCAGCCGCGCCCGGCCCTCGGAAAGGCAGGGCAGCAGCGGTTCGATCAAATCCACCGCCAGGCGAACCAGGTCCGCCCGGGTTTTCAGGGGATTGCTTTGATATTTGTTCATAGGTGGTTCCTCTTTGTTTTGTTTATATTCTGATTTGTCGCGCTGCGACAAATCAGAATTTACCTCTCTCTTATCCAAAATCCCAATCTGTGTTCTTTCCCCGCCGGGGCGCTGAATTTCACCCGCCACAAGCTTCCCGGAAAGCTTCGCGCCATCCGGGGATCGGTAATGGGGATTTCTTCGATATCCGAATCCATCGGCCTGTCGGGGGCTATGCGTATCCTGCCCGCACAGATGATATTGCCCTCAATCACCGGCTCATTCCGCAGCAGGAACACCTCCGTCACGCTTTCCGGCCTCTCCAGCCGAATCACGTCCCCGATCCGGCAGCCCGCGGCTGTACACGTCGCCTCCCGGCGGCATTCCAGCACGCCGGCGCCCTCCGGGTACGCCGGGGCCATGTCCAGCCCCAGGCCGTTAGGCAGCGACTCTACGTCCCGCGCCCTGCGCTCCCAGCCGTTCACCTGCTCACACCCGCCGATCATCGGCACGTTGTGGTACATGGCCCGGGTATTCCACAGGGTATAGCGCTCGCTGGAAAACGTCTTGCCGGTGTAGGTCATGTTTCCCGCGTCCACGATCTGGGGCTCGCCCCCGGCCCACACCATGAAGCTGCCGCAGTCGTTGTGGTTGTGGCCGCCCTCGTTCACGCCGCCCTTGCATACCAGCGCAAAATCGCCCCGGCGCAGTATGCGAAGCTGCAAATCCTCCAGCCAAACGTCCTCCGGCGGCGCGACTGCTCCTTCCCCGTCTTCATCGCCGTGGAACAGGTCGCACAGCAACCGCCAGAGCTGGGGCGTATCGGCCAGATGGCTCTCCAGACCGCCCCGGAAGCGCCGCCCGAAGGCCGCCAGCGCCGCGTCGCCCAGCATTTCCCCCGCGACCAGCAGGCGCTCGCCGGGAATGTCCGGCCTGGCGTCGCAGTCCGCGTAATTCACGAACCAGTCGTCGCCCAGGCACATCCGCATCGGAAAGCGCAGGATGTTTTCCAGCTTTTCATCGTCCCACAGCGAAAGCCTCCCGCCGGTGGCGCGCTCCAGCAGCTGCAGGCAATCCAGCAGCGCGCCGCCGGCCATGCTCCAGTAGCCGGGGCCCTCGTCGCAGCTGCCGTCGGCGGGTATGACCGCAAGATACCGCTCCAGCATCGCCAGGCCCCGCTCGATCAGCGCCGCCAGCCGCAGCCGGTCGTCCACCCAGGCGCAGGCTGTCAGCAGCACGTTGGACACGATCCACGGGGTCCAGTTGTTCAGGTCACGGCGGGTGACGCCCATCCACCAGAAGTCGTCCCGGGTCTCGAAGGGGACCAGCACCCGCCGCTCCACCTCCATGCGCACCCGGCGGCGAATCAGCGGCGAAGCGCCGTCCAGCTCCTCCGCCAGCAGCTGGCAGGACAGGGACAGGATCATCGCCGTCTGGGCGGCGAACAGGTCCACGTAGGGGTTCGTCACATCGGGCAGCAGCCGTTCGGAGGCGGGCGGCACTCCGGCGTGGTCCGAGCCGTTGTGGGCGCTGATGACCCAACTGGTCTCCTCGCAGATCAGCCAGATGCCGTCGATCACGTCGTCCAGCACGGTCATATCGCTGCTCTCACAAGTCCCGCCGGCTTCGCAAGCCCCCAGAACCGCGGCGCACAGCTTGCGGCGGCGATTAAAGTAGGGCGTCTCGTAAGCCACCCGGTCCCCCGCCCTGCCGAAGGCCATGAACCGACTGGCCAGGAGGGACGGGTATGCTTTCCCTTTCCAGTCCGCCGCCAGCCGCCGAAGCGCCGACCGTTTCTTCAGAGGAAGCCCCTCCCAGGCCGCCCGGTCCGTGGCTGGGGGAAACAAAGAGGGAACAGGCATGACGATCATGTCCCGCAGGGAATGGTTTTGGATGATATGTTCAAACATATTTTTCTCACAATGCGTTATAATATGAAAGGACCAACAAATTCTGATTTGTCGCGGGCTTGCGCCCGTTTGAAGGGGGACAGGTCCCCCTTCAATACATCCTCCTCAGATTTGCCTGAAATCGTCCTAAAGGACTAGCTTCGCGTCGCAAGCGATTTCCGGGCGGCAAATCTGCAAG
>JAFWEL010000108.1 GCA_017512905.1 Clostridia bacterium | reverse complement strand
CGACCAGAGCAAAAAAGGCTTCCTTGCAGATTTGCCGCCCGGAAATCGCCTGCGATTTCAGGCAAATCTGAGGAGGATGTATTGAAGGGGGACCTGTCCCCCTTCAAACGGGCGCAAGCCCGCGACAAATCAGAATTTGCCTGCGACCAAACAGTTACTACCAATGAAGCATGAAAAACGAAGCATGAAAATGGGGAAGGACGAGAGATCATCCGCATTTTCCGATACTCATTAAGTATGTCGCGGGGACCGCGGATTATACGACGCCCATTCCCATTCTCTATTGATTATGCCGCGTTTGCCTTCAGGAAGTCGATGGTCTTGCGCACGGCGGCGGCCTCCGCGAAGTATTCGCGGTCGGAATCGGACAGGTTCTGCTTGAACTTCTCCACTTCCATCTTGCTCTGCTCGGCGTAGCGCGCGATCTCGGCGTCGATCTCCTCTTCGGTGGCCTCGATGTTCTCGGCCTTCTTCACGGCCTCGATCACCAGCTGGCTCATCACCCGCTCCTCGGCCTGGGGCTTGTACATTTCGCGCATCTGCTCACGGGTCTGGCCGGTGTACTTGAAGTAGTCGTCCAGCTTCATGCCCTGAACCATCATGCGCATCTCCATGTCGCGCAGCATGTTGTCGATCTGGTCCTCGATCATGGCCTCGGGGATGTCGGCCTTGGCGTTTTCGCAGACGGTCTCGATGACCTCGTTTTCAAAGGCGGCCTCGCCCCGCTCGTCGGCGGCCTTCTCCAGGCGCTCGCGGATCTCGGCCTTGTACTCGGCGACGTTGTTGGCGGTCTCGGAGACCTCGGTCACGAAGTCGTCATCCAGCGCGGGCAGCTCCTTTTCGCGGATGCCGTTGACCTTCACCTTGAACACCACGGGCTTGCCCGCCAGGTTCTCGGCGTGATACTGCTCGGGGAAGGTGACGTTCACGTCCAGCTCGTCGCCCACCTTCGCGCCCACCAGCTGATCCTCGAAGCCGGGGATGAAGCTGCCGGAGCCCAGGATGAGCTCGTGGTTCTGGGCGGTGCCGCCGTCGAACTGCTCGTCGCCGTCGAAACCGGCGTAGTCGATGTTCACCTGGTCGTCCAGCTTGGCGGGGCGGTCGGTGATCTCCACCCAGCGGGCGGAACGCTCGCGGGCGCGCTCGATCTCGGCGTTCACGTCGTCGTCGGTGACCTCGTCCACGGTCTTGACGATGCCCAGGTTCTTGTATTCGCCCAGCTCAACGTCGGGACGCACGAACACCTCGGCGGTGAACTTCAGCTCCTTGCCGCGGCCGATCTGCTCCACGTCGATCTCGGGGCGGTCCACTGCCTGCACGTCGTGCTCCTTCAGGGCGGCCTGGTAGATCTCGGGGAAGATGGCGTCCAGCGCGTCCTCATAGAACACGCCCTCGCCGTAGTGGTTTTCGATCACGCGCATCGGGGCCTTGCCCTTGCGGAAGCCGGGGATGTTGATGCGGCCCTTCAGCTTGTTGTAGGCTTTTTTCAGGCCCTCGTCGAACTTCTCGGGCTCGACGACGAAGCCCAGCTTGACCTTATTGGAAGACAGCTTTTCAAAAGTCGTGGTCATGGGAAACCCTCCTGATCTTTTACTGTGACATAATTATCCATGATGTGACCTTCAGTGTATCACAGCGGTAGGGGGTTTGCATTGACAATCCTGTTATTTTGCCGTTATAATGGAGTTGCATACCCATTTAAGGGGGTATATTGCTTCGCGTTGGATGGCGGCGAGCCGCGGGTCATGCCGTGGGAAGCCGAGGCATCCGCGAGGGCTGAACCGCTGCCCGGAACGCTCTGGGGGAAAGGAAAAAACATGGGCAATTATCGCAATTTCAAGCTGGTGGCCTACTTCGTGGCCCAGGCCGCGGCCAGGGTGAGCGAGGCGGAGCTGGAGAAGCAGCTCGGCTTCTTTGAAAGATACCTGCGCCTGGACAAGGTCTACCTGGAGCCCTGGCGGGGCGAGCTGGCCAGCCACGACCAGATCGAGATGTGCCGCCGGGTGTTCCACCGCCACGGCATCGAGGTGGCGGGCGGCCTGACCACCGTCATCCCCACTCCCGAGGGGGCAAGGCCCAAGCAGCGCCTGTTTGAGACCTTCTGCTACAACGACCCGGCCATGCTGTCCCGATTGAAGGAGGTCAGCGCCTTCATCGGCGGCCACTTCGACGAGTTCATCATCGACGACTTCTTCTTCACCAACTGCTGCTGCGCCGCCTGTGTGCGGGAAAAGGACGCCTTCAACGCGGCCCACGGCATATCCGACGGCAGCTGGCAGGCCTACCGGCTGGACCTGATGCGCCGGGTCAGCGAGGAGGCCGTCATCGCCCCCGCGAGGGCGGCCAACCCGAAGGTGAAGATCACCATCAAGTATCCCAACTGGGCCGAGAGCTATCAGGAGACGGGCTACAACCCCGCCGAGCAGCGCAGGCTGTTCGACATGGTCTACACCGGCACCGAGACCCGGGACCCGGTGACCACCGACCAGCACCTGCCCCGCTATCTCAGCTTTTCGCTGATGACCTACTTCGAGAATATGTGGCCGGGGCACAACGGCGGCGGCTGGTTCGACAACTTCGACACCCATATCACCGAGCACTACCTGGAGCAGGCCTACCTGACGGCGTTTTCAAGGCCAAAGGAGCTGATGATGTTCTGCTTCCAGTCCTTGGTTGACAATATGTACGTCCCGGCGCTGGGCTTCCAGCTGGACAGGCTGGACGCGCTGCTGGACCACGCGGGCAACCCCGTGGGCATCGCCTGCTACCTGCCGGATAATTGCCAGGGCGAGGACAACGTCCAGGATTTCCTGGGCATGGCGGGCCTGCCCGTGGTGTGTACCCCGTACTTCCCGGAGGACGCGGAACAGATCTTGCTCACCCGGTCCTCGGCCTGCGACCCGGAGATCGTGGACAGGCTGGAGGACTGGCTGAAGCGCACCGGCGGCGACGCCCTGGTCACCACCGGCTTCCTGGAGGCGACGATGGACCGGGGTGTGCAGCGCCTGACCTCCATCCGGCTGCGGGGCCGCCGCGTGGCCTGCGACCGCTGGCGCGTGGAGGAAGCGGGCCGGGAGAACCGCTGCGCCTACCCGATGGGCCGGACGCCGGTGACCCTGCCCGTGGCGGAGTTCCGCAACAACGCCACCTGGGCCGTGGTCAAGGGCATGGGCGGCGAGGAGAGCTACGGCCTGCTGCTGCGGGACAGCTACTGCGACGGCCGGCTGTGGACCCTCGCCGTGCCGGACGCCTTGCCGGAGCTCTATCAAATCCCCGCCGAGGCCCTCAGCCGCGTCCGCCAGGCCCTGCCGGTGAAGCGCGTCTGGCTGGAGGGCGGGGCCCGCATCAGCCTGTTCGTCTATGACAACGACACCTTTGTGGTCTATCCCTATGTGATGGACGGCGTGCAGCGCGCCGTCGTGCGGCTGCATGTGAAGGGCGCGACCGCGCTGACCCTGCCCTGCGCCGGCGGCGGGCGGATCGAGCCCCTGTATTGCCGGGATGGCGAGGCCGTATTCGAGGTCGAGGCCATGCCCGGAAGGTTTGTGCTGTATCGCGTAGAGCGGTAGACGCGCGGGAGCGCCTGATTTGTGGGGGAGATGGGGCCGCCGCTGAATTTTGGCAGGTTCTGATTTGTCGGGGGAGAGGGATTAGGGATTAGGGATTAGAAATAGCGGCTACCGCGTGGCAGAAACAAATGCAATCTTATAAACCGTGAAAAGGCTCTGTTCCTTAGCGAGAACGGTCGTTTTTTGAGAGCCATTCACTTCAACAACAGGCGTGGGACAGAGGGACGGTTCTTCTGTCCCACGCTCTCCACGGTCAGCCCAAGGCTTCGGGCGATCATTCCGGTTGAAAGTGGGACAAGAGAACCGTCCCCTTGTCCCAAGGAATTGCTTGCACCCATCCGGGGCGGATGATCAACGGATGTGTGTTTTGAATCGGCCCGTGAGGGTCAGTTGAATTTGTAGATCTTCCGGATCCACTTATAGAAGAACAGGTCGATGTCCCGGCCGACCTTGCCGGGCAGCAGGAATATCACGTTGGAGCTGCGGTAGCGCATTCGGCGGAAGGTGGAGGGGTGGTTTTCCTTCAGCCATTGCCAGAGCTCGGTGCGCTTTATCAGGTTCTCCTCCCGGCCGGACATCATCAGGTAGATGTTGCAGATCATCAGCATGATGGACAGGTAGTGGTACATGTACATCGCCAGCTTCTTGTTGTGCTGCTCCAGCAGCTCCAGGTCGTGGGCGTCGGCCATGATCTTCGTCACGAGGATCTGCTGGTCGATGCGGCGGATCATGTTGTCCTCGGTTACGGACTGGTCCGCCCGGCCGATGAAATAACGGTACATGTCCTCGTCCAGGTAGTACATCCGCTTGACATTGGGCAGGGGCTGGTAGACGAACACGTTGTCCACGTAGAAGGTGTGCTTGGGCAGGGACAGCTCCGAGCGCCGCAGCACGTCGGTGCGGTACACCGTGGCATGCATGATCATGAACTGGGTCGTGGCGAAGTGGCCGATGTCGTCCCAGCCGAACACACGGTCCACGGGCAGCACGTTGCGATAGCGCACCACCCGGTGGGTGTTGTCCTCGGCATGCTCGTAGACATAATTGGTCAGGATCAGGTCGATGGGCTCCTCCGAGGCGGCGCTCTCGCGGATCAGCGCCATCAGCTTGCCCAGGGCGTCCGTGTCCAGCCAGTCGTCGGAATCCACCACCTTGAAATACATGCCCCGGGCGTTTTTCATGCCCTGGTTGACGCCTTCGCCGTGGCCGCCGTTTTCCTGGTGGATGACCCGCACGATGCCGGGATATTCCTCGGCGTATCGGTCGGCGATGGCGCCGGTCGCGTCGGTGCTGCCGTCGTCCACGAGGATGATCTCGGCCTCCTCGCCCGCGGGCAGGAGGGTCTGGATGCAATGCTCCATGTAATCGGCGGAATTATAGCATGGCACCGTGAAGGTGATCAGCTTCAAGGAGAATCCCCCTTTGTTTATAAACACAATTGATATTTTAACCATTATAACACAATCCGGCCCTGTTGAAAAGCACGGGATTGTCAAGAATCGGCAAACTGGCCCGCTTCGGCCCGGGATAAAAAAGAGCGCCAGGGCAAACGCATGAATTACATAAACGCTAATAATATTGCCAAAGTATTGCGAACAGGCATCATTTCAATCACATGTACCGGCTTTGCCGGTGCATGTGGATTCCCACAAAGGGCGCGCTTGCCCGCCCGACTGGGAAT
>JAFWEL010000107.1 GCA_017512905.1 Clostridia bacterium | reverse complement strand
TTTTGCTCTGGTCGACAGGCTCCCTGCCGCCCTAAAGGACTAGCTTCGCGTCGCAAAAAAGGCCCCGCCCGCGGCGTACACGCCGCCGCGTACGATTAAAGATCGGGGCGCTACCGCCCCCGATACCCCCGGTAAGTTAGTCAAAGGGGAGTTCGTCATCAGCGCGACAAATCAGTATTTGCTTACGACTGAAGAACCATGGAATTTCGCAGGGATTTCATCCATCTCCAAACGCTTATTCTCTTAACGCTCATTGCCCAAAAGGAGTGATCTCCGTGCTTTCATTTGTCTCCAGCTGCGGCCTATCCGGCATCGAGGGCTTCGCCGTCGAGGTGGAAGTGAACATGTCCCACGGCATGGTGCTGTTTGAGATCGTGGGTCTGCCGGACGCCTCGGTGAAGGAATCCCGGGAACGGGTGCGCACGGCGGTGAAGAACAGCGGCTACTACTTCCCGGCGGAGCGCCTGATCGTGAACCTGGCCCCGGCGGACATGAAGAAGGAGGGCCCCGCCTTCGACCTGCCCATCGCCCTGGGCATCCTCAGCTGCATGGGCGTGATCGACCAGCAGTCGCTGGAAGGGCTGTGCGTGTTTGGCGAGCTGTCGCTGAACGGCAGTGTGCGGCCGGTGCGCGGCGCGCTGCCCATGGTGATCTCCGCCATGGAGCGGGGCGTGAAGCGCTTCCTGTTGCCCGCGGAAAACGCCGGGGAGGTCAGCTGCATCGAGGGCGCGGAAATCTATCCCGCCACCACGCTGATGGAGGCCGTGCGCCACCTGACGGGCAACCTGCCCATCGCGCCGCTGCAATCCGTAGCCTACCGGACCCTGATCGGCCGGCGGCAGTTTGCCGAGGATTTCAGCCACGTCAAGGGCCAGAGCAAGGCCAAACGGGCGCTTGAGATCGCCGCCGCGGGCGGGCACAACGTGTTGATGATCGGCCCGCCGGGCAGCGGCAAGACGCTGATGGCCCGGTGCATGCCCACGATCCTGCCCGACATGACCTTCGAGGAGGCGCTGGAGGCCACCCGCATCCACTCGGTGGCCGGATCGGTGCCGCCCACGGGGCTGCTGACCGAGCGGCCCTTCCGCTCGCCCCACCACACCGCCAGCCATGCCTCGCTGGTGGGCGGCGGCCCCAACGCCCTGCCCGGGGAGATCAGCAAGGCCCACAACGGCGTACTGTTCCTGGACGAGCTGCCCGAATATCGCAGGGACGTACTTGAAGCCCTCCGCCAGCCCATGGAGGACGGCTTCGTGACCATCACACGGGTGAACGCCCAGAGTACCTATCCCAGCCGTTTTGTCCTGGTATGTTCGATGAATCCCTGTCCCTGCGGCAACCTCGGCAGCCGCACCAAGCAGTGCCGCTGTACGCCCAATGAAATCAGGCGCTACCTGAACCGCATCTCCGGTCCGCTGCTGGACCGCATCGACATGCACATCGAGGTGGAGTCCATTCCCGCCGAAAAGTTGTCGGACACCACCCTGTCCGAGCCCAGCGACGCCATCCGCCAGCGGGTGGAGGCCGCAAGGGCGGTCCAGCGGGCGCGCTATGGCGATTCCGGCATCCACTGCAACGCCGAGCTGAACGCCCGCACGCTGGCCAGGGCCTGCAAGCTGACCGCCTCCGCCCAGGAACTGCTCACTGCCTCCACCGAGAAGATGAAGTTGTCCAACCGGGCGTATACGCGGATATTGAAGGTGGCGCGGACCATCTGCGATTTGGACGGCGTAGAAACCATCAGCGACGAGCAGGTCGCCGAGGCCGTGCAGTACCGGACGTTGGACAGGAAGTATTGGGGGTAGGTGAATGGGACAAGGGGACGGTTCTCCTGTCCCATTTTGTTGTTGACAAACCAATCCGTTCATGAACAGAACAGGTCTGGAGGAGAAAAAACCTCAATGTGCCAGTCCGAATAGCCGCCGCAACAAGGATTTCCAGGGAAAAAGTGGCACGGTAGTCAGACATTGAGTGGGACAAGAGAACCGTCCCTGTGTCCCATGATTATCTGTTTGAACTGTCCCCTGTTCTTGCGAAACCATCTTGAAGTGTAAAGGAGAGTATGGTATAATGCTTCCATTACAATCAGGAGGGCTGTTCTGATGGCTGTCCAGTACAACAAACTATGGAAGCTCTTGGTTGACAAAAAAATGAGCAAGGCAGATTTGCGCAGGCAGGCTGATATTTCATCTAATACAATGACAAAACTGCGCAGGGACGAAATGGTTGCGCTTCCGATTCTGGATAGAATTTGTGAAACCTTGGATGTTGACTATGGCGATATCATTGAGCACGTCAAGGAAACAGTAGAAAACTAATAGAGCAGGTGTAAGTATGGGCAAGGAAATGTTTGACAATATCCCGAGTAAGGTTGCTGATCTGCTGGCAGATGTAAAAAGCGGACGTATTGGTCTGCCTGATTTGCAGCGCCCTTTTGTTTGGAAAGACAATAAAGTACGTGAACTTCTGGATTCTATGCTGAAAGGGTATCCTATCGGTTATGTCATGTTGTGGTCATCTCCAGCCGAGTATGACAATACTGTACACATCGGGAAAAATGACAAGCTCTACAAGCGCCCTGACGATTTGGTGATTGATGGACAGCAGCGACTGACAGCTTTACTGGCGGCGATGTATGGTGTCACCATAAAAGATAAGAATTTCAAAGAAAGAAGAATCAGAATTTCTTTCAATCCTCTGACCCGAGAATTCGCTGTCTGGACGCAGGCATTTGAACGGAATCCTGAATGGATCAGCGAAATCAGTTCTATTTATGCCGCAGATCAGGACCATTCTATCTCCAAATTTCGCAAAGCCTTCATCAAGTCATGCAACGAAGGCAGGAAGAAGAACGATCTACCTGAATTGACTGATGAAGAAGAAGATCTGATTGAGGAAAACATCAACGATCTTCTGAATCTTGGAATCTATTCCTTGCCAACACTGAAAATCAATGCAAAAGCAGACGAAGAAGATGTAGCAGATATCTTTGTTCGCGTCAATTCTGGCGGGCAGAAACTTACTGAGAAGAACTTTATCGAAACGCTTCTTGCTGTCTATGATAATGAAGTTCATGAGAAAATAAACAATTTCTGCGCGCAGTCTCGAATTCCAGCAAACGGCACAGCCTACAATCAGATTTTGACTGTTGATCCTGTTCACTTGATTCGTGTTGCCGTTGGTGTCGGCTTCAAGCGTGCAAGACTTAGGTATGCTTACATGCTAATGCGTGGCAAAGACTTAAAGACTGGAGAAATCACTGTCGAGACCAGAAACACAAACCTGAACACTTTCAAAAATACGCTGGATGCTGTAACAAATCTGAACAATTGGCATGCATTCCTGAACCTGTTTGCGCAGGCTGGATACATGCGCAACAGTATAATAGCTTCATCCAATGCTGTTGTATTCAGCTATGTCATGTATCTGCTGGGCAAGTATGAGTATAAAGTTCCTACGATGGAACTGCAACAGATCATCAAGAGATGGGTGTTCATGGCAACCATTACTGGTTTTTATACGAATTCGCCAGAGAGCACTGTTGAAAGACAATTTGCAGACCTGAGGGATGTTCAAACAGCGGAAGAGTATGTCAAATATCTCGATAACACAATCAGGATGAGAATGACGGATGATTACTTCAACATGACGCTTCCGAATGATTTGAGCACTGCTGCTGCTATTTCTCCCGCCTGGTTTGGGTATCTGGCTGCATTGAATGTTCTGGGAACGCCAATGCTGTTCAGCACAGTACCCTTGTCGCAGTTCTTTATCCTGGGGACAAGTGGCGAAAAAAACGCTATCGATAGGCACCACATCTTCCCCAAGAACTATCTGACAAGCATCGGCTACAAGGAAGACAGAGACAGAAACCAGATTGCCAACTTTACATACCTGGATTATCAGACAAATATCGACATTTCTGATGATCCACCATCTGAATATGCCGCACGGTATCGTCAGAAGTTAGGTGAAGAAGCCTACAAGTTGACATGCAGGCAGAATGCGATACCAGAAGGTTTCGAGGCTATGGAGTATCCACAATTCCTTGAAAAACGTCGTCTGCTGATGGCTGGTATTGTCAGAGAGGCTTACAACAAGCTGTCACAATAATCAGGATGAAAGGATGGACGCAGAATGCCTGACGTGTTTGACAAGAAAGCTCTATCCGAAGCTGACATTCGCACAAAATACATCACTCCTGCAATCGTGAAAGCAGGTTGGAGTTCTTTTGCTCAGATGCGTGAGGAATACCCCATGGGACAAGGGGACGGTTCTCCTGTCCCATTTTGTTGTTGACAAACCAATTCGTTCATGAACAGAACAGGTCTGGAGGAGAAAAAACTTCAATGTGCCAGTCCGAATAGCCGCCGCAACAGGGATTTCCAGGGAGAAAGTGGCACGGTAGTCAGACATTGAGTGGGACAAGAGAACCGTCCCTGTGTCCCAGGTCGCCGAGGCCGTGCAGTACCGGACGTTGGACAGGAAGTATTGGGGGTAGGTAAATGGGACAAGGGGACGGTTCTCCTGTCCCATTTTGTTGTTGACAAACCAATCCGTTCATGAACAGAACAGGTCTGGAGGAGAAAAAACTTCAATGTGCCAGTCCGAATAGCCGCCGCAACAGGGATTTCCAGGGAAAAAGTGGCACGGTAGTCAGACATTGAGTGGGACAAGAGAACCGTCCCTGTGTCCCATAGTCAGACATTGAGTGGGACAAGAGAACCGTCCCTGTGTCCCAAAGAAGAACCGCACGAAAGCTGGCAGCGAATCTTTGAACACACAAGGAAACTGTGGCCGGCGGATGATGCGGCCATCATCAAACTGATTGGAAAGAGGCCGGAGGAATGACGGTACCTGTTTGAAAACCCTGCCCACCCTTCGTTACAAGACAAAGCGGCTACAACAGGTCGCACTTCAGGCGGATATCCGCTTCAGGCAAGAGGTGTATCCAATTTGAGGAAACGCGGCAACGAGAGAAAAAGCTCCGCACGCACTGGATGACCTGCCGGGTTTTTCCGTCGGGTTGAGGAAGAAGGCAGCAGGGGGATAGTACACACTAACTTATCATCCAAAGTGATGCCCACACATTTCTGTGTGGGCATCCTGCCCCCGGTGCGGTGTGGGCAGCCGGTGAAAGACAACCGTTTATTTCTGAAGTCTGGCGTCCACCAGCCGTTCGTACTCGTCTACCAAGCCCTTAAAGTAATCCATAGCAGCGCGATAAGTCTCTTCCTTCAGGGGATCGACTCCAGCGATTGACAGCAAGGTCTGCGGATCGGCGCTGCGTCCGGCCTTCAGGAAGCTGAGATAGTCCTCCACAGCGTTCTCCTTGCCGCCCAGTATACCCTGGGCGATGGAGGCCGCATAGGTAATGGAGGTCGCGTACTGATATACATAGTAGACATAATAGAAGTGGGGAATATCCGCCCAGCGGTATTTGGCTTCCGGGAAGCTTATGACCGCATCACCTTGATACTTATTCAAAAGCTCAAGGTACTTGTCGCTCAGCGCTTCACCGTCCAGGGCGTCGCCGGCTTCCACAATCTGATAGAAGTAATCCTCAAATTCCGCAAACATCACCTGTGTGAAGAAGGTTCCCGTGAACAGATCAAGGGCGTTTTGCAGGTAATAGAGCTTCTCATCGTCATTGGAGGCATGGGACATCTTGTAATTGTAATAGATCAGCTCATTGGTGGTAGAAGCCACTTCCTGCGTAAAAATCGTAGGACTATGATACTGTTTCGGCTGGTTCTCAATCGTCAGCGCGTCATACATGGCGTGACCCATCTCATGGGCAATGGTACTGACGTCATTTGAATAACCATTATAGTTGAACAGCACCCAGGGAAGAAAATCGCTGGACGGACACGTCTCAAAAGCCCCTGTGGTCTTGGTGTCGGTGGGATAGACATCCACATGCCCGCTGGAAAGTATGTTCTTGAATGTCTCGATGTACTCCTCTCCGAGCACACCCAGCGCATCGATGACTTCTGCGACAGCATCTTCATACTTTATCTTGCCGGGGTTGAAGTCGGAAACGTAGGTCGCCATATCGAAGGTATACAGTTCATCCAATCCCAGGCCGCGGGCGTGGGCGCGATAATAGCGCTGGTAATCCTCAATGCCCGCGTGGGCACACTCGATCAGCATGTCATACACCGCAGGCTTCACATCGTAGGCATACAATTGAGCCTCACGGGTCGTCTCGAAATGGCTTAATATTGCATTGGCATACGCTTGCCTCGCATTGCCCTCCAGCAGCGTTGCCATGGTGTTGATGTAATTCTTGGCACGAGAGCCGTACAGCTTATTGGCCTCTGCCTTGAATTCACGACTGTATTCGTCGGAGTGAATAATATCATCATAGACCTCGTCATTGAGTTCCCGAACGGTACCGTCGGGCATGTTGACGGTCTGATAAGGCATCTCAACATACTCCATGCGTTCGAATGCCTTGTAGGGATAGCCCAGGGCCATGGAAACCGTGGCCATCGCGGCGTTGGCCTCCTCGCTCAGGGGCTGGGATTTGGGATCCGTATACCGCTTCACCGCATAGCTGCAATCAGCAAAAATGGGATCTGAAAAGATCGCTTCCCGTTCTTCCATGGGCAGGGCGAAGATCTCGGGATCCGCGAAAGCCTGGAGCTGGGCTTCCTTGACATTCATCGCGCTCAGCTTCGCGTTCAGCTGGGCAAATACCGGATCGGTCGAATCAAGGTTGCTGCCGAGACTGGCGTAAAGATTCAGCTTGCCCTGAAGCCGGGTCAGCTCCGTGAAGTAGGCAAATTGAAGGTAATCGTAGATGTTCTGCGCGTTGTTCAGCTTGCCGCGGTACTGCTCGTAATTGTTAAGCATCTCCATGACGGTGTCATAATCCGCTTGCCATTCATCCACGCTGTTGTAAACGCTCGTCAGATTCCAAGTAGTAGGCAACGCGCTTTCCGCCGATGCAGTAACCATGACGGAGAGCAGAAGTACCAAAATCAAGAACCATGCCAATCCTTTCTTCATTCCAAGTATTCCTCCTTATATATTTTTTGATTCACTGTTCGTGAACAATCATGACAGACGGTAAAACCACCATTGTCATCTTTCATCCATTGGCTACAGTATAACACAACACCGACGATCGGACAAGCAGAAGATTATCAACCTGTCAGACTTTTCGGCCGGGTTGAGGAGCGGGATGGAGGATTTGGCAAGAAGCGGATAGCCTCCCCTGACCTCATCGTCGATTTATCTTTCAGGGCGCTTCTTGTCCCGGACGTCCACACGGTCCTTGGGACAAAGGGACGGTTCTCCTGTCCCATTTGTATTGACAAACGGGTCCGATTATGATAAGGTCAGGTCGGGTGATGATCATGCCGAGGGTCGCGAGAGGTCGGAGTGAAACCGGAGTCTTTCATGTCATGCTCAGGGGCATTAATCGGTCAGATTTATTTCAGGAATCCGAGGATTACGAGCGCTTTATTGCCATATTGCGACAGTGCAAATCGCTATGCGGCTTTGAGCTGTACGCATGGTGCCTGATGGGAAACCATGTTCATCTGCTCATTCGTCCGGGCAAGGAGTCTCTGCCGTTGGTGATGAAGCGCATTGGCTGCCGATACGTCTACTGGTTCAATCAAAATATGAAAGGATCGGGCATCTTTTCCAGGATCGCTATCGCAGTGAAGCGGTGGAAAACGACGCCTATTTCCTGACCGTGCTGCGTTACATCCTGCAAAATCCCATCAAGGCTGGCCTGGAACAGCAGATGGGAGAATACCCTTACAGCAGCTTCAGAGCCTATGCGGGCGTTCCGGACGGCCTGACGGATACCGGCTTTGCCCTCGGCTATATTGAAGACGGTTCCAGACTGATGGAATTCTTGAAGGCGCCGAATCATGAGAAGGCTCTGGATATCGAGCCTCCGAAGGCGCGCATCGCCGACGCTGACGTTTTGTCCTGGGTCAACGAATTTGTCAGGAAGGCTGGAAAGGCGGCCTTCTTTGAACTGGAGAAAACCCTTCAACGTGTCTGCATACAACAATTGATGCTGCGCGACGCGACTATCCGTCAAATAGCCGCCGCAACAGTGCTTCCCAAGTCTAACGTTGCGCGAATGGCTGAACACTGAGTGGGACAGGAGAACCGTCCCCATGTCCCACAACCGACCCATCGCCAACCCAAATCAAAAGAGACGGCCTTTGCCGTCTCTTTGAGTTGTGTCGCCCTCTACCGCGTCTGCGCTCCCATCGCCTTGAGGGCCTGCTTTTCCCGGTACATGGCGGCGTCGGCGCGGTCGAACACCGGGCGCAGACGGGCGTCGGTCTTCGGGTCGAACACGGCCAGGCCGCCGGAAACCACCACGCCGCCGCTTTCGATGTTGGCGGTGGAGCGGTCGTGGAGGGCCTGCATCAGGCTTTCCCGGTCCTCGTAATCCCGGCCGGTGAGGACCGCCACGAACTCATCGCCGCCGTTGCGGTAGACCGGGCTGTGGGAGAACAGCTCGCAGATCAGGCGGCTCGCCTGGCGGATGCGCTCGTCGCCGGCCTTGTGGCCGAATTCATCGTTGATCAGCTTCAGGCCGTTCAGGTCGCACACCACGATGCCGAAGGCGCTGATGGTGTGGTTGGCGATCTGCTCGTCCAGCTCCCGTTCCTTTTCCTGGTAGGCATGGCGGCTCTTCACGCCGGTGAGGGCGTCGCGGCTGGCGATCTCCCGCACCACGCCCAGTTGGAGCTCGCTGGTGGCGGCGCGTTCGTTGATCATGCGGAAGTTGCTGATCAAAACATACAGCGAAAGGGCGATCAGGGCCACCACCGCCGTCACATTGGTGCCGGTGATGCGACGGATGCGGCCCAGCTGTTCAAGGACGAAGCCCTCCTGGATGCCGGAATGGTTGTTGATATAGAACTGCTCGATGTTGCGCATGCCGGCGCTGGTAGCCTCCATGATGGACTGGCACAGGTATACCAGCGACACGAACAGCACCAGCGAAAACAGGGCGATCCAAACTACGATGGACTTGCCGAAGCGCTGGGCCTTGTCCACGCGCAGCATGCGCCGGAAGTACATGAAGCCCAGCACCGACCAGACGATGAAAAAGAAGTAGGATTCCCGGGCCATGGTGCTGGAGGTATACAGGTTCGGCACCAGCGTATAGATGCCGAAGAAGACCATCAGGACGAGCCCGGCGATGCCCAGCCAGCGTTCCTTCACGTCGCGTCGTTCCCGGGCCAGCTTCATCGCCGAGGCGGACACCAGGCCGTAGATCAGCGTCGCGCCGATGGTGGTGACATCCACGATCCAGCCGATGGCCGTGCGCCCCAGGAAGGGGAACAGCGTGGAAAAGCCCACGATCAGGGCAATGGCGTTGGCGGGAAGGCTGTGGTCGTTCAGCTTGCCGAAGCGGGCGGGCAGTATGCTGTCGCGCCCCAGGGCGTAAAACAGGCGGCTCAGGGCCGTTATGTTGCCGATCAGGCTGGTGATGATCAGCGAAAGCAGCACCAGCATCAGCAGGGTCACGCCTGTACTGCCCATGTAGCGGTTGGCGGCGTAAAAGGCCGGCAGGCCCTTCAGGCCGTTCAGGTGCTCCCGGTTCTGGATGTAGTCCAGCCACGAGCGGTATTCCCCCGGATAGGTCGTCACCGACAGCAGCGTGACGAATATGTACAGCGCCGTGGTGATGATCACCGAGATGAACAGCACCCGGTACAGCCGCGTACTCTTGAAGCGCAACTCCTCGGTGCCGTGGGAGATGTTTTCAAAGCCGATGAATGCCCAGGGGGAGATCACCGCAATGCGCACGACCTGGGACAGCGACGAGCTGCCGGGCACGTAGCCCGCGCTGATATTGCCCTTGCACCCGGTAAACGCCACCGCGAAACAGACGACGATGCCCGCGGTGAACACGATGGCCATGGCAATCATCGCATGGGCCAGGGCGCCCTTGTGCCGCGAGCACAGCAGCGCCACCACCAGCAGCGCGGCGATGGACAGCAGGGCCTCGCCCAGGTAGACGTCGTAGCCGAACAGGGTGTACAGCCGGCCCACCTTGAAGATGTCCCCGAGGAAATACCGCGCGAACAGCGGGATCGAGGTGGCGTTGGCCCACAGGATCGCCAGGTAGGTCAGGCTCAGGAACCAGGCCGTCAGGAAGCCATGGTCGTGGCCGAGGATCTCGCTGGCATAGTGATACGCGCCGCCGGCGTCCGGAAAGACGTTCATCAGGTAGCCGTAGTTCGCGGCGATGATCAACATGATCAGCCCGCCGATGATCATGCCGATGGTGCTGCCCAGGGGCCCGGCTTGGGCCAGGTAGGTATTGCTGGTGACGACCAGGGAGCCCCAGCCGATGCTGGTTCCGATAGAAAAGGCCCATGCGCCCAATGGGGACAGGTTTCGGGTCAGCTTTCTGTCTGCCTGCATGTTGATACATCCCAATCGATTCTTCTTTTGGTTCACCGGATTAAACATCTATAATTTTATAGCATGACGCCCTGATTTGCAACCATTTCACGGTATCTTTGTAAACATCTTTGATAAAATAAATATTGTTTTACATACCGATATTATATATAATATAGATGGTGGGCACTACGCCTTCACCGATCCCGCGGCCACGGGGAAGTCGAAGAAGGTATCGGGGAAGGGCTCGTCCGCCAGGCGGAAGTGCCACCATTCGCACTCGTAGGGCTCGAAGCCGTTGCGCTCCATGGCGGCGCGCAGCAGCATGCGGTTGGCGTACTGCTCGTCGGTGACGCCCCGGTAATCCGGGTGGGAGACCTCGCTGAAAAGGTCGAAGGGGCCGCCCATGTCCACTTCGCGGCCGGTCTTCATGTCCAGCAGGGTCAGGTCGATGGCGCTGCCCCGGCTGTGGCTGGATTGCTTGGCGATGTAGCCCAGCTCGAAGGCGTCCTGCTTGTCGATGTCGGGGTAGAAGTAGGGCTTCATGCGCACGTCCTCATCCTCGATGGCCCAGAATATGAAGTGCTTCACCGCCCTTACCGGCCGATAGGCGTCGAACACCTTCAGGCGGTATCCCTTCACCATCATCTCGTTGCTGACGGACTTCAGCGCCCGGGCGGCCTCCCGGGTCATCAGCGCGATGGGCTCCTCGTAGCCGTCCACCCGGTCCCCGACGAAATTGAAGGTGGAAAAATAGCGAATCTCCTGCACGATGTGGGGCACCACGTCGGAAAGCAGCACAAACCCGGCGGCGTCTGTATGAGTCATAGGGGTCCCTCCCGTTTTTTGAATATGATTATACACGATGACGGCGGAAAAGTCCATTGCGACAAATCAGTATTGGCATAAAATCAAACGAGGCAAACCATATGAACGAAAGCGAACAACTCATTCTGCCCACCGGCGTTCCGGAGGCGATGACCGACCCTTCCGGCCTGACGGAAGCCGAAGCGGCGCGGCGCCTTTCTCAGGGGCAGGGCAACACCCCGGCGAAGGACGACAGCCGCACGCCGATGCAGATCGTGGCAAAAAACCTGTTCACCCGGTTCAACCTGCTGAACGTGCTGCTGGCGCTGGCCCTGGCGCTGGTGGGGGCGTGGCGGAACATGCTGTTCATGGGCGTGGTGGTCTCCAACACGCTGATCGGCGCCGTGCAGGAGCTCCGCGCCCGCAGGACCGTGGCCCAGCTGAAGCTGCTGTCCCAGACCCCGGCGGCGGTGCGGCGGGACGGCGCGGAAAAGCGGGTCTCCCCGGACGCGCTGGTACAGGGCGACCTGGTGATCCTGCGCGCCGGGGACCAGGTGCCCGCGGACGCCTGGGTTCGCGAGGGCTCGGGCAGCGCCGACGAGAGCCTGCTCACCGGCGAGAGCGACCCCGTCACCAAGGGGGTGGGCGACTGGCTGTACAGCGGCAGCGCCGTCGTGTCCGGCTGCTTCACCGCCCAGCTGGTGCACGTGGGGGAGGCCAGCTATGCCAACCGGCTGACCCACCAGGCCCGGCAGATCAAGCAGCCCAAATCGGCGCTGATGACCGACCTGAACCGGCTGGTGCACTTCGTGTCCGTCGCCCTGGTGCCCATCGGGCTGGCGCTGCTGGTCAAGCAGGTCTGGATCCAGCGCATTCCCGTGAAGGAAGCCGTGCCCGGCGCGGTGGCGGCCATGGTGGGTATGATCCCCGAGGGGCTGATCCTGCTGACCAGCGTGGCGCTGGCGGTGGGCGTGGTGCGGCTGGGCCGGCGCAAGACGCTGGTGCAGGAGCTCTACGGCATCGAGACCCTGGCCCGGGTGGACGTGCTGTGCCTGGACAAGACCGGCACCATCACCACCGGCGACATGGCCCTGGAGCGGATCATCCCCCTGGGACAGGCCACCGAGGCGGTGTGCCGCGGCGAGCTGGCCCGGTTCCTGGGCGCGGACGAGCGGCTGAGCCCCACGATGAAGGCCCTGGCGGCCGCGGTGCCGCCGACGCCCGAATCGCCGGCAGCGGTGCTGCCCTTCGATTCCACTGCCAAGCGCTCCGCCTACACCCTGGCCGACGGCACCACCCTCGTGCTGGGCGCGCCGTCCTTCGTGCTGCCCCAGTCCGATATCTGGCATGCGCCCGCCCGCCAGGCCGCCGCCGAGGGCCTGCGGGTGCTGCTGCTGTGCCGCTGCGAAGGCGCGATCGAGGGCGACCGGCTGCCCCCCGTCGCCGAGCCCCTCTGCCTGCTGGCCCTCAGCGACACGCTGCGCCCCAACGCCGAACAGACCCTGGGCTATTTCGCCGGCCAGGGCGTCCAGGTCAAGCTGATCAGCGGCGACGATCCCCGCACCGTCTCGGCCATCGCCGCCCGGGTGGGGCTGAAGGACGCCGACAGATGGGTGGATGTCTCCGCCCTGAAGGATGACGCGCTGGCCGGGGCTGCCGAGTCCTGCGCGGTGCTGGGTCGGGTGACGCCCCAGCGCAAGCGGGCGCTGGTGGAGGCCCTGAAGGCTGCCGGACACACCGTGGCCATGACCGGCGACGGCGTGAACGACATCCCGGCGCTGAAGGCGGCGGACTGCTCCATCGCCATGCCGGGAGGCTCGGAGGCGGCGCGACACGCGGCCCAGCTGCTGCTGCTGGACGCCGACTTCGCCGCCCTCCCCGCCGTGGTGGACGAGGGACGCCGCGTTATCAACAACATCACCCGCGCCGCCTCCCTGTTCCTGGTCAAGACGCTGTACTCCTTCGCGCTGGCGCTGCTGGTGGTGTTCCTGCCCACCCGCTATCCGTTCCAGCCGATCCAGCTGACGTTGATCTCCAGCCTGACCATCGGCGCGCCGTCCTTCTTCCTGGCCCTGGAGCCCAACCGGGAGCGGGTGCGGGGCAACTTCCTGCGCACGGTGATCACCCGGGCGGTGCCCGGCGCGCTGGCGGTGACCGTCTGCGCGCTGGCGGCCTGCTTTCTGGAAAGGCTGGGCTGGAGCCACGAGGTCTGCTCCACGCTGGCGACCCTCTCCGCCGCCATCGCCGGGCTGGTGACGCTGCTGGTCACGTCGCTGCCCCTCACCCGGCTGCGGGCGCTGGTGTTCGCCGCCATGTGCGCCGCCATGGCCCTGTCCGTCACCCTCATTCCCCACGTCTACTACCTCGTCCCGCTGACCGGGCCCCAGTGGCTGACCCAGCTGGGCCTGGCCTGCGCCGCGGCGACGATCATCCTGGTGGCGCGGCGGATCGTGGTGAAGCGTGACCTGGCGGGCTGAGCCGGCCCATCGACAGACACAGAGGAAGGGGATCCATGAACGTACATCAGGACGGATTGGTGCTGGACAGGGGGTTTCCCTTCCAGATCGAAGAGGTGACGCTTGAGGCCGGGGACAATGCCGACGCGGCCTTCCACTGGCACAGCTTCCTGGAGATCACCTGCATATTGGAGGGCAGCGGCTGCTACTACGTCAGCGACCGGGCCTATGAGGTGGCCCCGGGGGACATCGTGCTGTTCAACAGCGCCGAGCTCCACGGTTGGCAGGTGTTCCAGCGGGAGATGCGGGTGCTGGCGATGGTGTTTTCCGACAGCGTGGTGGCCGGCTACGGCGACCTGATGGACCAGGAATACCTGCGTCCCTTCATCGGCCGGGGCAGCAATTTCCGCAATCGCGTCGGCCGGGACGAGCCCTGCGCCGCCCGGATCGCCGGCATCATGGGGGAGATCCTGGAGGAGTGGCGGCAGCGCAGCGAGGGCTATGCGTTGATGATCAAGGCCGACGTGCTGCGCATACTGACGATGCTGGTGCGCCACTACCACGACGACGGCCCCGCGGCGGACCGGGGCGACCCCAGCAAGGCTCTGCGGCGGCTGCAGCCCGCCTTTGAGTACATCGAGGCCAATTACACCGGCCGCATCACCCTGAAGCAGGTGGCAGACCAGGTGTATATGAGCCCCAACTACTTCTCCCACTACTTCCACGACGCCACCCACATCTCCTTCAGCGACTACGTCACCCTCCGCCGCATCCGCAGGGCCCGGGAGCTGATGGAGACCTCCGGCAAGAGCATCTACGAGATCGCCATCGAGTGCGGCTTTCCCAACAGCAGCAACTTCTATCGGCTGTACAAGAAGCACATGGGGGAGAGCCCCCGCCAGGGACGGTAGAGCAGCTTATGCCCCCGCGGTGAAAAATAGCGGCAATCCCTGGACCGCCACATCAAAGCCAGACAGCAACCGGCACCCCGTCGCTTGCCGATAAAAAACAGGAGGATAACCACCATGAAAAAGATCGCAAAAACCATGCTACTGCTGACCCTGGCCCTTGCGCTGCTCATCCCGGCGGGCTGGGCCGAGCCCGACGCGGCCGTCAAGGGCGTCTACGACGCGCTGATGGCGGAGGGCTCCGACTACAGCGCGGCCAAGGCCATCAATATGGAATACTTCCCCGATACGAAATATGAGGAGACCCTGGAGGACGACGGCTTCACCATCGCCATCAGCGGCAACGAGTACGCCAGCGGAAACTGGCGCTTCACCCGGGACGGCGACGCCCTCACCGCCACCCTCTCCGCCGAAAGCACACAGACCATGATGGTGATCTACGTGGTCAAGGCGGTGGCCAGCTACCTGGGCATGAACGGAAGCCTGACCATGGGCTACGTCAACGGCCTTTCCATGCTGGACCTGACCAGCGACGACTTTTCCCTGATCCGCAACGAGACTGACGGCACCACCGACGTGCGCATCAACATCGCCGGCCCCTGGGCGATGGAGGCGCTGGATCAGATGGTGATCGACGAGCGCAGCCTGTTCTACGGCGCGCTCACCGGGGAATCCGCCAGCATCGCCGCCAACGTCGGCAAGACCATGATAGTCGCCAACGGCAGCGCCGACGACGTGACCATCCTGCTGGGCGAGTACGGCGAGCTGGACGAGGTGGCCCTGAAATCCCTGGTCAACATCGTCGGCATCCTCCAGCCCAAGGGCTGGGAGGCCTTCACCGCCGGTTACACGGAGATGGCGGATGCCCAGGCCGAGGGCTACAGCGTCAGGCTGAACGTGGACGCCGCCACCGTGGGCGAAATCATCGAAGACGCCCCCGAGGGCTACAGCTTCGCCGTGGTACACTTCGGGAAGTGAATGGAAGAGGGGGACAGTTCATTCTGATTTGTCGGGGAGACGAGGAAACAGGAAACAGGGAACAGGAATGGCGGCTGGCGCGACCCAAAGCCTTCCCCTTCAGGGAAAGGTGGGCCGGCCGCAAGGCCGGGTCGGATGAGGTCGGTCCTCCTGCGGTATCGAGGATTTGCGTGGTTTCTCTGGGGAAAACGACCTCATCTGTCTTTCGGCAAAACGCAAGCGTTTTACCGAAATCCACCTTCCCCTGAACCGGCAGCTTCGCTGTCTGGGGAAGGCTTTTGGATGTCGCCATCTCCCCGATAAACCATACTCTTCTCAGTCTAAAATATCATCAATCAAGGGCTGCTATTCCGCCGCTGCTGCGTCTGAAAAACTTGACCTGCCGCCCTAAAGGACCAGCTTCCCGTCGCCAGCAAGCCTGCATTTTTCATCCTTGCATCGACGAAAAATCATCTCCTTGCTTGATAACATTTTAGATTGAATAGTATCAGAATTTGTATTATCAAGCATTATTGGTTCTGCAACGCAACGGGGAATCGCAATGATTTGCGATTCCCCGCCGTGTTATAATATGATGGCGCGAACGCTGTTATACGAATCTCAACCTAAACCTATACAATCCTGCGGTGCCTTTTCCGTCATACCGGCGTTGAAGTCCCTTGACTTGCCGCCCTAAAGGACTGGCTTCGCGTCGCCAGCAAGCCTGCGGGCCTTCGCCTTGGTATGACGAAAAATGCCCTCGCATGCTTGTACATTTTTAGATTGAGTAGTTTAGTATTATTATGAAGAACGTGAGCCGTGACTACGAATGTTGCCGGAACACTACCGCGGCATTTACCTCAGCCCATGCTCTACGCAGAACGTCCCCTTCACGTCGCTCCAGTGTTCGTCGGCGTACTTTATCAGCCGGTTGGCCTGGTCCATGCTCATCTCCGGGAACATCAGGTACAGGCTGTGGGAGCCGTATTTCTGCACGATGCGGTCCACGTGCTTCAGCCAGTCCTCGAAGCCGCCGGAGTAGACCTTGACCCAGATGGATTTGCCGGCGAGGATGGCCTTGTCGTAGATCACGTCCCAGTCGGGCAGGGTGCCGTCGGGGCCGGCGTCGCCGCTGGTCCATTGGAGGGCGTCGATGCCGTCGATCTCCATCAGAGCGTCCAGGTGCTTGATGGCGTCGGGGCCGTCCAGGTGGTACAGCACGCAGTCAGCCTGCTCCGCCTGCTGGCGAAGGGACGGCTGGATGTAGGCGCGGAAGTCGTCCGGGGACATCATGGCCGAGAAGTCGCATTGCAGCTTCACGGTGCGGCCCGGGCCCCAGATCTGGAACACGGTGTAGGCGTTGCCGCCCTCGTGGTCGTGGATGATGTCGTAGAAGCGGTTGTAGTATTCAAAGTAGATTTTGTCGATCTCCTTGATCCGTGCCTCGACCGCCTCGGGCTCGTCCAGCAGGTCGTACAGCGTGTCCTGGGCGCCCCGCAGCGAGGCCAGCGTGTCGATGTTCTCCATCAGGTCGGGCATGTCCACGAAGAAGTCATCCCCGGCCAGCTCGCGGCACTTTGCCGCCAGGGCCAGGTGCTTCAGCAGCCATTCGTTCTCCGGGTTGAAGGCCAGCTTCGGCGCGCCGTCCCAGCCGTTCTGATAGTCGGGGCTGGGGATGAACCACACCGTGTCCTCCTTGAAGCCGATGTCCGAGCCCAGGTAGGACGCCAGCGAGCCGGGGCCGAAGTCGATGTTCAGGTTGGGAAAGCTCTCGGCCAGGAAGGCGTGGGTCTCGCAGAACTGGCGGTAGCGGGCCACGATGCGCTCCGGGTCCTGGTACTTGTCCACCATGTCCTTCCACTTCAGCGCCTCCGGCAGGGCGTAGTAGTTGCCCTGGCAGATCTGGCCCAGGTAGCCGCCGTCCTGGGGCGTGCCGTCGGACAGGGCCTCCACCTCGGGCTTGCGGGCGATGACGGTCATCAGCGGCCGGCCGGTGTTCCGGTGCTTCCAGTAGTTGGCCCACTTCTGCCGGGTCGCGGCCCAGTGGTCGTAGTAGCGGCTGTGGGCGAGGTCCTGGGGTGGGAAGGTTTTCGCCATGATGGCGTCCAGCTTCGTGAAGTCATAGGCCGACGGCGCTTCCGCGACGGGGGCTTTTTCTTTTTTCGCTTCCTCCCTTGAGTCGGCGGGGGAGGGCGCTTCGCTTTCGGTCGCCTCGCCCGCCAGACCCTGCATCTCCAGCGCCAGGGCCTTGGCCTTCTTGGCGGCGGAGGCGGCGTCGGGGGTGTAGGCGTCCGCGCCGATCTCGTCGGCGAAGGCCTGGCTGATGGGCGCGCCGCCCACCATGATCTTGATGCGGCTGGCGAAGGGCTGCTGCTTCAGCGCGGCCACGGTGTCCCGCAGGGAGGGCATCGTGGTGGTCAGCAGCGCCGACAGGCCCACGATGGTCACGTCCGGGTGGTCCTCGATGGCCTTGATGAAGGTGGAGATGGGCACGTCCACCCCCAGGTCGATCACCTCGACCCCGGCGCTCTCGATCATCATGCCCACCAGGTTCTTGCCGATGTCATGGAAGTCCCCGGCCACGGTGCCCAGGATCATCTTGCCCACGCTGCCGCCGCCCTCGCCCTTCAGGTGGGGCTTGAGCACATCCACGCCGCTCTTCATGGCCCGCGCCGCCGCCAGCATCTGGGGCACGAATATGATCTGCTTCTGGAACTTGTCGCCCACCACGTCCATGGCGTCGATCATGCCGGTGTTCAGGATGTCCTTCGGGTCCACGCCGGCTGTCAAGGCGGCGCGCACGGCGTCGGGCACCTTCTTGTTCTTGCCGTTCTCCACGGCCTCGGCCACGGCCCGCAGCGCCTCGGCCTTCGCGTCGCCCGACGGGGCGGCCTTTTCTTTTTCAACGGTCGGGGCGGCGGGGACAGCCTGCGCGGCCTTTGGGGCGGGGGAGGTTCCCTGGCCCTTGCAGCTTTCGATGTACTCCAGGCAGAACTCGTCCCGGCCCAGCAGCGCGTTGGTGGCGTGGATGATGCCGGTCATCTGCTGGTTGGTGGGGTCCACGATGGCGCTGTCCATGCCGGCCTCCATGGCCAGGGTCATGAAGGCGTAGTTGATGTTCCTGCGGATGGGCAGGCCGTAGCTGATGTTGCTCAGGCCGCTGGTGATGTGGATGTCGGGGTACTCGGCCTTGATGCGGCGGCAGCACTCCGCGAACACCAGCAACGCCGTCTGGTCGGTGGACAGGGTGACCACCAGCGGGTCGATGTGCAGCCGGCCGGGGGCGATGCCGTAATGCTTCGCCTTTTCCATGATGGCGTGAAACACGTCCATGCGCTTCTCCACCGAATTGGGGATGCCGTCGTTGTCGCACAGCAGCGCCACGCACTGCCATTCGGTGTCGGCGATGACGGGGAAGATGGTGTCGATCTTGTCCCCCTCCATAGAAACCGAGTTGATCAGGCCCGGCCTGCGGCAGAAGGGCAGCGCCCGCACGCAGGTTTTCGCGCTGGGGCTGTCGATGCAGATGGGCACGTCGGTGACGGCCTGGATGTTGCAGATCATCCACACCAGGGTCTCTACCTCCACGGCCTCCTCCACCGAGGCGCACACGTCCAGATAGGTGGCCCCCGCCTCTGCCTGGAGTCGCGCCCGCTCCCGGATAAAGGCCTCGTCCTTATCCGCGATGGCCTTCGCCACCGCCGGGATCGAGCCGTTCAGCTTTTCGCCGATGATAATCATATGTGTCGTTGCCTCCTGCCGCCCGTTTCCGGGAATTGTTCGGGTGTTTGGTATTTGTTGGATGGGGAAATTCTGATTTATCGAGCTGATGACGAACTCCCCTTTGGCTAACTTACCGGGGGTATCGGGGGCGGTAGCGCCCCGATCTTTAATCGTACGCGGCGGCGTGTACGCCGCGGGCGGGGCCTTTTTTGCGACGCGAAGC
>JAFWEL010000106.1 GCA_017512905.1 Clostridia bacterium | reverse complement strand
GACAAGGGTTCCCATGGGTCCGGCATAGGTCTCGCGATACATGCCGGAGGGGTTATCGCTCATGTACCGGGCGTATTGCGCGGCGATGTCGTCGTACTGGGAGGAGGAGTGCAGCTCCTTCTGGGCCTGCCGTATCGCGTCCGCGTAGCTGTTGTCCGCGTCCCGTAGCTTTTGCAAGGCGTCCGCGGCGTTCAGGCTGCGAATGGTCTGGTCCGTCTTCTCCAGCTCTCCGCGGGCTGCGGCGGCTTTCTCAGCCAGGGTATCGAATCCCCGACCGCCGTTCTCCAGCGCCTGCTTCATGGAGAGGGAGGTGCCAGACAGCGTCTGCATGATCTCATCCGCCCGCGCCTGTTCTTCCGCGGTCAGGCTGGTCTTGGCGGCCAGGGTCTCCAGCTCCGTCACCAGCGTGTCTACGTTGTCGCGGTAGCTGGTGATGGACTGGATCGTGCTGCTGTAGTCCACCTTCTCCGGCTGGCTGCTCTTGGCGATGGAGCCGATGACCATGGTGGCGACGGAAGTGAGCAGGCCGACGACGGCGATGATCGCGCCGACCACCCCGCCGCTGGCCACGGAGGCGATGCCGCCGCCCGCAGCGAGCGCCGCGTGCATGGCCTTGATGGCGGTGACGGCCTTGTACACCACGGCGATCAGGCCAATGATCCCCGCGGTGGCCACGGGGATGATGAGGTTCCATCCGCCCAGCGCGTCGGTGCCCGCGGTGATGATCTCCACAAAACCGGCCATGCCATCGTAGAACTTCTTCATCCACTCGGCGTTCAGCAGGGAGTAGAACTCCTGCATGGCGGTGGTCAGGCGGTTCTGGGCGGCGGTGACGGATTCCTGCCAGACGGCGTACTTCTGCGCCGCCGTGCCCGCAGCGCCCATCGCGCCGGCGTACAGCTCATAGGCGCGGCTTCCGCCTTCAATGCCCTTGGCCATGTCGGACATCAGGGCAATGAAGTAGTTCTGCTGGCGGGTACCGGCCATGGTGGTGGCGATATAGGACTTCTGTTTGCCGGAGAGGGTGTCCCACTTGGCGGCGATGTCGGAGAAGATGTCCGACATGTTGCGCCAGTTGCCCTCGCTGTCCATGAGCGCCACGTCGATGGTGCCCAGGGCCTTGGCGATGTCGTTGATCCGGGTGGCGTCCTCCTCGTTGAAGCCCTTCGCCTTGATGGAGTGCAGGCGGGCCATGATGGAGTTGATGGACGTGCCGATGACCTCGGGCGCCTGCCGCGTCTTCTCACTGATGGTGGCGATGTACGCGCCCAACCACTCAAACGTGAGGCCAAATTCCTTTGCGGAAGCGGATGCCTTCTGCATGGCCACGCCGATCTCATCGGGGCCGGAGGCGCTCATGTCGCCCAGGTAGGCGAAGATGTCGGCTGCGTGCTGGGCGCTGATGCCCATGGTGTTGGTGGCGGCAGTGATGATCTCCGCGGCATCGTCGAACTCCATGGCCGAGATCTTGGCGTACTGGGTGGTAGCGACCAGGCGCTCGTTGACCTGCTTCTCATCCAGGCCCTGCCGCCAGAACTCTGTAGCAGCCACGGCGATTTCCGTGGCAGAGACCTTCATATCCCGGGCGAGCTTGCGATAGCTGACGCCCAACTGGTTGGCCTGGGCCTGGGACTTGCCCGTAACGACGCGGATCTCGTTCAGCTTGTCGTAGTAGGTCTGGGCGAAGCTGGTGGCGTTGCGCCAAAGGGAGGTCAGCCCGCGCAGCACCAGCATGGTCGCCGCCATCTGGAGCAGGCGGCTGGAGATGCGATCCAGAGTGTTCTCCAGGACGGTGGCGTTTTCGCGCATGCCGCCCATGCCGCTCTTGTGCGCGGCTTCGGCGTTGCGCGCCTGGGCGATGAGGTCGAGTATCTTCTAGCGAACATCCTCCTCGACGGTGAGGGAGCCGATCTTCTCCTCGATGCTGCCGATCTCCTGGAGGGCTTGCTGGGCGCTCTGGCTCCAGTAGGCTTTCCCTGCCTCGTTTCCGCTTCTGACTGCGAGGTTGTACTGGCGATAGGCGTTGGTCAACTGCTGGTAAGCCGCCTGCATCTGCTTGAGCTCCCGCGCCCCGGAACCGTCCAGCTGGCTCTTTGCCGTGGCGCGGTCCTTTTGCGCGGCGAGCGCACTGTTGTACTTCTGCTGGGCGGCGGCCTCCTCATGCGTGAGGTTGACCAGCCTGGAGCGGGAGACAGCCTCCTGATCCAACTGGGAAATGAGCTGGTGGTTGGTGTCGATCTACTGCTGGACATCCGCGATCTGCTTGTCGATATCTGCGGCCATGGCGGTGCCGTCGTTGACGGTAAGGCGCTTGGTCTTCAGGTCATAGATCTTCTTGATGCTGGCGAGCTGCTCCTTATAGAGATCATTGGCGCGCTTGATGTCGGAAGACAACGCGCTTTCAGATGAGACGGTCCGATTCAGCAGCTGCCCGGCCTTGTAGACCTCGGTGATGGAACGTCCCAGCTCGTCGTAGCCCTTCCGGGTCTCGGTGATGGAGCCGTCCGTATTCAGCTTCTGGGTGGTGGTGAGCAGGGCCTTGATCTGGGTATCGGCAGCCTTCAGGCCGTTTGCCATGTCCTGACCAGAGTTCTTCGCCTCATCAGACGCCTTCCGAATCTCCGCCCTGTACCGGGTGAGCATCTCCTTGATCTGCTTTTCCACCACGTCTGATACGTTCAGGTTGATCCCCGCGCCGATGGATTTCAGCAGGTTGTTGGTATCGGCGACATCCTGTTTCAGCCGCGTCAGGTCCAGATACTATGTGCCGACCAGCTTGTTTTGACTCTGTGCCATGGCAGTCCTCCTCATAAAAAAGACCGCTCATGGCGGTCAGTACACTCGAATATGCTTGACACCCTGTACGGTGTCGTGTAGAATAATACTTGCCCCAAGGGCGCCGAAAGGCGTCCGGAAGGGTCGAAGAGCGGGCACAAACGCGCAGGCGGTTGCCAATACCTCCGAAAGGAGGTGTTGCGTATGCGTATTACTTTTCACATCGGGAAGTATACCATCACGCAACTGCAACGAAGTTTCCAGCCTCATCGTGAAGGATCGCAGAAAGAACGCAGCCGCCCACTCTGGCAAGTGAACGGCTGTTGCGTGATCCTTCGATCACAAGACACTAATTAACCCAAAGAGGCAACCGCGTGCGTGGTTCGCTCTTCGCTTATATTATATGGCGTTTCCCCAGGGATGTCAAGCATTGCGACAAAGAAAAATCATTTGCGAAAAAAGTCATTTGCGCCAGTCTCCATACTCGATCTCATTCTGCAATCGCAGGAAGTTGTCCTCGGCACTGTCGAAGAGCAGCTTACTCGAACTGTCGGTGAGCGCCTGGTAGAACGCGGATTCCTGAATCCGTCTGGTTGCCTCAACCTCTGAGATGTGATAAACGACGCACAATCTGTCTGTGATCTCCTTCAACTGTGACCGTAGTCCGTCCTCGAATTCTTGAATGCGGCTATTATCTGTCTGAATCATTATCGGTCGCCTCAGCAAATCTGGAATTGTGGTTGTTTGAAATACATCGCTTGAGGAATATCTTCAAACGGGACACGCAGTCCTCTCGTATCACTGCTCTGTTCCTGTCACATCAAAAACCCATGATTTCTGATAATTTTGAAACGGCCAGACTTCCATTGTTTGATGAGCGTTGTCATAGATGGCGCTGTACTGTGTCATGGAAATGCCAGACACATTGGTGTATGGATTCTGTGCAACGCTTTGCAGAATTACCAGCGCGGCGGCTCTTGGCATTACAGTGTGGCGTTCTTCCGAATTCGTATCCTGATATCGTTCCAACTGGCCTGCGATCGTCACAAACCGATGATACCCATGACCATAGCCAAAGCGGTACGCCGCATCCCCGTATTCATCTGTGATCTTGACAGCTTCCTCGCGAAGGTTGCCGTTTTTATAATAGTCTTCAATATCATCTGAACCGAGATAGAAGTTTGTCACGATATCCGAATCAATCACGGAAACGACGCTGTTTCGGCTCTCTATAACCGCATAGTGACCGTCCGCATCTGTCACGAATACATGGCAGCCCTGCCAATCCTCCGGGGTAACAATAGCTGTATCTACTTTCTGGATTGCCTCAGCAACATTCGCGCAATCGTCCAGCATATACCGCACGAGCATGCTGGACGCAATCGGCATTCGGGCAGGTTGTTCGCCCGGCTTGATATCGACTCGGAGAATGGAGACGCACAGACCTTTTTCGTTGATCCCGTCCATGCACTCATAGGGTAATATATCGAGCAAATGGATGTCAAAATCGGGCAGATCCGGGCCGCCCTTCTGCAACAACGGGTTCCGCTCGCCACACCAGACTGCATCCGCCATGGCGATGGATTCATATTTGCCTTCGGGCTTACAGTGAAGTACGATGTTCAAGCCAGTCAGAGACGGATCTTCCTGGGATACGCGATGCGGATAATCATAGTTTCTGCAAGTGATGGGATTGCCTTCCGGATCGTGGGTGAAGAACGATGAACAGCCTGCATCGATAAAGCCACCTTCTTTCAGAGCGTTCATGACCTCCGGTCCATAGTAGTCCATGGAGTAATCCATATAATAAAGATATCCTTCTTCATCCAGACGGAATATGGAATGAGACCGTGACTCTTCCGACAGGGCACAGGAAAAAGCGCTGAACAACACCGCAATCATCAAGCAAGAAAGGAGCTTTTTCATCTTTTCCTCCGCAAATACCGATTTGTTGAGATCATTATACCCTTTCTTGCCTGGATAGGCAACAGGAACACCGAAAATTGTCAGGCATCCGCTTTCTTTGCCAGCTGCAAACCTCCGGCCTTCACGGGATTCGCCTGCTCCCGCTGGAGCGCGCCGAGCATGTCGATCAGCTTGGAGTTCAAGCCCTCGGCCTTGGCGATGGTTTCGGTGACATCCTCCGTGCCCAGCAGGGACTGGAAGGTCTTCAGCGCCTGGAAATGGAGGGAGTGCTCGTGCTCGAAGCTCCTGCGGGCAGATGTCTCCAGCCGTGCGCTGATGCAATCCACATCCTCCAGGTCATCCTCGACGATCTCCATGATGCTTTCCCACAGGCCATGGGTGGCGATGATGTCGAACAGTTCCTGCCGTCCCTCGGCGGTATCGAAGGCAGAGGTGTCGAGGTCGGTATAATGTACCAGCACCAGGAACGCATGGATCAAGTCTGCATTGTACCCCTCAAAGGCGATGCCCTTCTTCTCGTCGAAGATCACGGCGGCGCTGACGAAGTCCTACGCCATCTGCTCCTTCTCCGCATAGGGGATCATGGGACGGACGCGGAATTCCTCGCCGTCCAGGGTGAAGAGGTAGCTGTATTCATATTTGCTCTTGTCAACGGTCATTTCGATTTTCCTCCCATTATTCGTATGGTGCTCTTGCCAAAGAAACCCGCGAGGTTGCTCATGGCCTGCGAGCTGTTCTTCCGATCCGCGATGTTGAAGGGATTGCTCTTCTCGATCATGTCCCATGACTTCTCACAGAAGGCGTTGCCGGCATAGTTGGCGCCGGCCTCGAAGTTCAGTTTATAGCCCAGTTCCCGGAGCACGTCGTCGAAGAACACGTAGCTCATGTTGTTGATCTGCTCTTCATCGACGACGCCCAGGTGGGCCGCGATCATGGCGACGGCGCGCTCAAGCGTTATGCCTGGCGCGCCGTCTGCAGGTTTTTTTGTTTCTGTTCCTTTTCGTCGATGCGGTTCACGCGCCGGAAGATCTCAAGCAGCTGTTCGACCGTGCCGGTATCCATGCTGTCGTAGTTCTCCAGCACCAACGCCTCGTCGTCGAATACCGCGATGAGCCAGTCCATGACGGCCTTGTCTCCATCCCGGTCGTCGCCGAAAGCGCCGGCCTCCATGGCCAGGATGTCCGCCAGGGGATAGAGCTCAAGCATCTTGTAGAACGCTGCGGTGTGATTGCGCTGGTAGCGCAGCTTGGTGGGCTTGATCTCGACGAGCCTGCCGCCGATCACAATGGTGTTCTCGGGACTGCCGACCTGCGGCAGCTCCTTTTCTGTCTGCTGGACAGGCGGCAGCTCCTTACTCTGTTTCGGCATCGTGATCCTCCCTGTGATCGTTCAAGTCGGTGGTGAGGCTGGTCTCCCAGCTTTTCAACAGGTTCATTTCACGGACGGCGGCCTCGATGGCCGCAGCGTCCACATTCAGCCCGCGCTTGTCCAGCTCGTTCTCGACGTATTGATATTTATTGCTGCCCCTGCCCGCACCGTAGATCTGTTCGGCGGCGTAGACCAGGATGCGGATGGTGGACAGCAGCTATTCCTGCTGCTGTCGATTGGTTCTTGCCTTCAGCCAGGGGATAACGCGCAGGGTGATCCAGCTGGCGAGGAGCGCAATCTACGCCTGCAGGACGGGGGTGAGGTCGATGGTATTCATGGCTTATGCTCCCTTCTTCTTTTCGTATTCCGCTTTCAGGGCGGTGCGGGTCAACGGACCGACGATGCCGTCCGCTTCCAGCTGGTGCTCCGTCTGGAACTGAATGACGGCGGCATGGGTGGCCTTGCCGAAGTCGCCATCAATGCCGCAGCTGCTGACGCTGTAACCGCAGTGGGTCAGCATCCACTGAACCCATTTTACACCCTCGCCGGTGAAGCCTTTCTTCAGATTCCTGTCCGGCTCGGCATAGGGGCAGCCTTCCGTGGCAACGGGCTTCGGTTCGGGTTCAACGGTCGGGACATCCTCATCCATGTAGTCCATGATGGACGGGGGCAGCATGCCCCACTTTTCCCAGTTGCGATTTCTGATCTTCGTCCTCACGACGCCGTAGTTGAAGCCCCTGGCCTCGATGGCATACTCGCCGTCCAGCGAGATGCCGATGTGCCCGGAGCGCCAGACGACCAGGCCGGGCGTCTTCGGAATCTTCGAGATGGGGCCGGTCTTCTTGCACAGCTTGAACAGACCGTTGGCCGACTTGTCCGGGCATCCGTGGCCGTACTTGGACGCCATCGTGCCGTTCTCAGACCAGAAAAAGCTCTTGATCTATCCGACACAGTCGGCGACCATGCGCTTTTCCTCGATGTGCTTCCTGTAGGTGCCCATCCTGCCGGCAGTGTAATGGGCGGGATACTGTCTGGCCTTCGAATTCAGCAGGGACTGCGTAGCTTTATAGCCCACAGTACCGTACCAGTACTTCCAGCCCGCGGCCAGCGCCCGCTTGGCATACGCCACCTACTGGAGATTATTGAGTGTAGCCATGACGACTCTCCTTTCGAGCAAACGAGAGCGCGGTTGTTATGCCGCGCTCTCCGTATTCAGAAGCGAATCAGTTCCAGCTCACCGTGCCGGTGGACGTGGTGACGATCTCGCCGTTGGCGTCCAGCGGCTCGTAGTACAGGTCGTACATCTTCTCGTCGGCACGCTTCGGGTCGATGGCGCTGAAGGTCACGGCGTTGGTCGCCGCGCTCTTGTAGCTGTTGTCGAAGCCCGGCAGCGCGGTCACGCGGACGCGAGGAATGAACAGGTGCAGATAGCCCTTGACCGAGGACTCGGTGCAGTCGGTGCCGCTGGAGTAGACCGGCCAGTGCGCGTACAGGGCACCCTTGGCGGTGGTGGAGTTGGTCTTCACCGTGGCGACGGAGGCGCCGTTCACGCGACGACGGTAGGCCACGCGCAGGGTGTCGCCCACGGCCACGTCGTTCTCCGCGAAGGTGATGACGGTGTTGGGCGCGTTATCGCCGGTGGTCGTGATGACGACGCTGAACTTGCCCGCGGCAGCCTCGGCGGCCTCAGTGAAGCCGTTGATCCGCACGGAATTCTCCTGGACCTCGTAGGGCAGCGTGACCTTCAGGCCGGTGGTCACCTCGTAGAGCTTGCTCTCCAGCGTAGCGACGTCGCCCTTGACCATCTGCACGGCGTTGGCCATGGCGAACATGTCCAGGGTGAACTGGGAACTGGCAAAGGTGAATTCCAACGCCTTGTCCGTCTCGATGAAGGCCAGCGGATAGTTGCCCTGGCCGCCCGTGACGGACTATGTGTTGTTGGTGGCGTTCATGTTAGCGGTGTTGACCTCGTAGTAGGAGAACACCTTGCCGTCGCAACGCTCAAAGTCGAT
>JAFWEL010000105.1 GCA_017512905.1 Clostridia bacterium | reverse complement strand
CTCCGCCACGGTGTCGTCATCGTCGTCGGTGGCGAAGGGCATGGCGTAGCCCTTGTCGGCCAGGTACTCCGCGGGGTCGTCCAGCACCATCGAGGAGTGGACCACGAGCATGGCGATGTCGCCCTCGTGAGCCTTGTACAGCTCGCTGAAATAGGGCAGCTCGTGCTTGCAGGGCGTGCAGGAGGTCGCCCACAGGTTGATGAAGGTGATCTTGCCGCGCTGCTGGGCCAGGTGGAACTCAGAGCCGTCGTAGCAGGAAAGGGTGAAGTCGGGCAGCTGCTGGCCGACCTCCCGGCCCTCCGGCGCGTCGCTGTCGTAGCTGACGGCGGCTTGCGCAACCTGTTCCTCCGTCGTGGCGGGCGCTTCCGTCGCGGCGGGCGCTTCGGTTACAGCGGGCGCTTCGGTTGCGGCGGACGCTGCCGTCGCTTCAGGCTTGGCGGTGGCGGTCGCTACAGCGGCGCTTCTGCCGGGCATGGGCTCCTTTTTCACGGCGGGGTCAAGTACGTTGAACCACAGCAGTGCGAAACACAGTACCGCCAGCGCGATGCCCCAGAGGATGCGCCCCAACTTCCTGCGCTTCTGCGGAGCATCCGGACCGTCGCCAGCGCAGCCCTTTTCAGGCGCCTTGAGCGTGACCTTGCCGGCCTTGATCGAGATGGCGCCCTGGTTGCAGGCGTTCATGCACTTGCCGCAGCTGATGCACTCGTGGTCGCCCACTCGGCGCACGTCCATGCCACAGCCGCGCACGCACGCGCCGCAGTGGTTGCAGCGGTCCTGGTCCACCTTGACGCCGATGACGTTGAAGCGATTGAACAGGCCATAAATCGCGCCAAGCGGGCATATGAAGCGGCAGAAGGCGCGATAGCAGAAGATGCAGGCCAGGCCGATGACCAGCATGATGACGAACTTGCGGGTGAACAGTATGCCCAGCATGCTGAAATAGCCCGTGTTGGCGGGCATGGTGTTGGACAGCAGGCCCATCGCCCCTTCAAAGGTGCCCGCGGGACAGATGTACTTGCAGAAGCCCGGCAGGGGCAGGTCGTAGCGCAGGCCGTACCACAGTGGCAGGGCGATCACGAACACGGCCAGCAGCACGTATTTCAGCCAGGACAGCGCCCGGGTGACGCGGCTCTTCCTGAGCTTCGGCGTGGGGATTTTGTTCAGCAGCTCCTGGATCAGTCCCAGCGGGCACAGCCACCCGCAGATGGTGCGGCCCAGCACGACGCCGAAGAGCAGTATGATGCCCAGCACATACCAGCCCGCGCTGTGGCCTGTGGAGGCCAGCGCGTTCTGGATCGACCCCAGCGGACACGCGCCCGCAGCGCTGGGACAGGAATAGCAGTTGAAGCCCGGCGCGCAGGCATATTTCGCCTTGCCCTGATAGATCTGGCCGCTGATGAAGCCCTTCAGGTGCGCGTTGTGCAGCAGGGCCGAATAGAGCTGTATCAGGCGGCGGGTGGTGGGCTTATGGCTCTGCCACCATGAGGTTTTCACATTATCCAAGGCCAACACACTCCGTACAGATATTGATCGCTTTGTAGAGCACATCCCTGGCGCTGCCGTTGAACACGCCGGCGACGATGAGGCCGATTGCGATGACAACCAGCGCGATTTGCAACCCACCCATGCTTTTGCGCCGCGGCGCGGCCTTCGGTTCGGGTTTGACGCCGGCCTCCTTTTCTGTCTTCATCTGCGCCTGCGCGGCCTCGGTCTCCCGGAGGACACACCTTTCGCGCATCCCGGAGCACAGCGCCAGCGCGCCCAGGCCCACGGCGGTCCAGGGTATCAGCACGCGGATCAGGCCGTAGAACATGCCCTCCAGATCCGCCAGAGGGAAGTGCCCGGGATTGAGCAAATAGATGAATACGGGAACCATGCACAGCGCGAACGCGGCCCACCCGATCAGCAGCCACCGCTTCTGTCCGCTCCGGGCTACGCGCATGTCATCCGAGGGCTGTGACACGCGGGCGACGACGAGATCCCGTTTGAGCTCGGGATCCCCGACGGGCTTCTCCGCGTTCTCATCCCTGACGCCCAGCACCAGCCCCGCGATCATCAGGCCTATGGCGGCGAAGAACAGCGGCGCGATGGGGGCGTACTTCTCCGCCGCGATCTCGCGGGTGTAGATCGATTCCAGCGGGTGCTCCGCCTTGCGGGCCGCGCCCTCGCGGTAGATCGTCACCGCCGATACGGACAGCAGGACGACCAGCAGGACGCACAGCGCCGCCTGCATTATCAGATAGATCCTGGATCTCGTCATACGCATTCTCCTGTTCCAGACCCTTCCGAAACACCATAGCCGCGCCATGAAACGCGGCTATGGTGAGAGGATACTTCGCTTATTCGACTTTGCTGATGAAGATGTCCGTATCGGAGTAAGTATCCAGCGTCTTGTAGGCCTCGTCGCTGGTCTGATAGCCCTCCGGGACCTTGCCCACGTGGACGTCGTAGACCTTCGGCTCGTCCACCTGGAAGATCGCCATGCCGTCCGCCTTGGTCTTCTGGAAGGAGCAGGTGGATTCATCACAGAGCTGTACGATCACGCCCTTGACGGGGTTGCCATCCTCGTCGTAGACAAAGACCCGGTATTCGCCGCTTTCGTTCTTCGTCGAGCCGGTCTCGGGGGAATCCACGATGGCTTCGCCGGCCAGCAGCTTCTCAAAGGTAGACTCGTAAACGCTGATAGCGTCCCTGGGCGCGCCCTTGATCGGGTAGGTGAGGATCTTGCCTTCGCTGTCCACAAACAGCGAGAAGGGGAAGCCGCCGGCCTGTGCAAAAATCGGGTTGCCCTCGGGTATCCACACGTTGGGATAGGTGACGCCGTTGTCCGCGAGCACCTTGCGGGCGGTATCCGCCATTTTTTCCACGGATTCTCCCCGCTCATACTCCACGCCGACGATGCCGCAGCCCTTCTCCTGCAGGCGCTTGTGGAGCTCCGCCAGCCCCGCCATCTCGTTGACGCAGTTGATGCACCAGGAACCCCAGAGGTTGACCATGGTGACCTTGTTGTCCTTGAACAGGTCGGCGGATTTGACGACGTTGCCGTCCAGGTCCACGCTCTCAAATTCGACGACCTGGCCGATGAACTCCGCCGCCGTATCCACCGGCTCGAAGAGCTCGGCGGCCTGGAGCGCCTTGCGCAGCTCGGAGCACACCAGCTCGATGTCGGCGAGCGCCGTCGCCTTCATCTCCTGGGGCGAATGCTCGTAATCCCCGGTATCCGCCGCGTCATAAAATGAGCTCAGCTTGTCCAGCACGAAATCCGGGTTGTAAACGAGAAAATAATGGTAATCGCCCTGCGTTCCAAACTCGGTCACCTCGCACTGCGCCAGCAACGACTCGTCGGCACCCGCCTCAACCAGGCTCTTCGCGTTCGTGACGTAGATAGCGCCAAGGTTGACGGTAAGGGCATCCTCCAAAGCTTCCCACGCCTCCGCGTCTTCGCTGCCCTCCTCCATCTCGCTGATGGTTTCGATAACAGTCTTGGGCAGGTTCACAAAGTAAATCCCCATGGAGGAAAGAAAGGGATCCCTGGAGCCAACGCCCCAATTCTTCAGGAAGGGGTAGTTGGCCGACTTGTCCTGGATGGCGGAAAAGTCGATGGCTAAGCCAAGCTCTTTGTAGATGGTGGTTTCCGCAAGGGCGGATGCGCAGCCGATGAGCATCAGCGCGGCGAGCAGCAGGGAAAGAAATCGTTTCAGGATGTCTGTCTCCTTTATGCGTTGTTTGATATATTTTATAGCATTGTTGCTGAATTTTGTCAATGATAAATCGCATTAATATGACGATTCTGATAGGAAAGCCTTCCATTTGTCTCACCGGGGCAATGCGCAGTGGTTTTGGTTCCTCTGTTTGCCGGTTGACCATCCTGTCGACGGGTCGACCGGGTTTTCATTTTAATATATAATTAAGCATTATTCCCATCTCTCAAATTTGATAGTATGACAGTACAATGGTATACTTTATTGCAAATATGGAATAATATAGATAGAATACGCCTTTGCCAGCCGGAAGGGCGATTGCAAAACAGCGATGGCCCTCAAACCGCTGGAATACCGGCGAACCTGACTTTGCATACCGGAGGAATCCACCGATGAAAAAATGGCTTTCAGTGATACTGATGACGGTGCTGCTCATCCAGGCGTTGCCATTGAACGCGCTTGCCGCTGCGGGGCATGTGCTGACCGACGAGGAGCTGGCAGCGGCCTACGCGCTGACGGGCTTCGGCGACAGCGGCGCGCGGAGCAACGCCTACCACAAGGGCATGACGCCCAACGACACCTGGAACGCCATGCAGGTGTCCGACTGGCTGGACGAGCTGCTGGATACCTATGTGTACAGCGTGGAGGATATCCTCGCCCGCGGGTCGATCAAGCTGGCGGAGCTGCGCGAAAAGGATCCGGAGGCCTACGCGCGTTTCACGAGCGCATCGGAATACAAGGGCATGACCGAGCGGATGCGGCAGATGTACAGCGAGGCGGAGATGCTGCGCGAGGAATTGCGCTACCAGCAGGAGCGCCTCAAGGAGCAGGCCGCCCTCATCGCCGAGTTGGGCAGGCAGCTGAAGGAGGAAGGCGAAGCGATGATCGCCTCCGAGCGCGTGCGCATCTCCGCGAAGGTCGAGGCGGCCACGGCGGAACTTAAGGCGGCCCGCAGGGAGGTCGCGGACAACGCGGAGCAGTGGGAGTCGGATATCCGTTCGATGCAGGAAACACTGGCCACGGTGATGAGGGATGGCGCCGGTGGCGACGTTGAAGAGACCGTCGGCAGCTATCTCAAGGATCTGTATGCCTACGGCGAAGTGCCCGTCGTAAATACCGCCCAGGTGAAGGCGGTCGACACCTCGCTCACCCGCATGGGACGGCTCTCCGCGAATGGCAGCGTGCTGTACAACGAGGCCAGCAGCACGATACACGTCATGACGGAAAACGAGATCGGCGTCCAGCTTTACACGGGAGTATACAAGGACGAACATTTCATAAAGGATGTCAGTGTCACCGTTTATGACCTGCTAAGCAAGGGGAACAGGGAGGTCAAAGGCATTACCGACGACAAGGGAAGGGTGTTTTTCCAGACCAACCAGTTCGTCGTCGACGACGACAAGACCGTGCATGTCCGGCTGGACGTGGATGGCCAGGAGCAGGGCTACCGCGACTTCGGCATAGAGCACGCGGTATTCAAGCTGGGCGAGGTCCGCAAGGAGCCCCTGACGCCGCTGGACGACAAGCCCTATATATATTCCGCCTCGTTCAAGGATCACGACATCCTTCGGTCGAACTTTGAGATGCTCTATTCCGACATGAACGACATGGAGTTCGAGATCAATGTCGTCGTCCGCACGCCGGATGGCAGCGCCGTGCCCGAGCCGATGTTCTGCTACTGGAAGAACAAGGATTTCGACCTGAACTACTATCCGCAGTGGGTCAGTCCGGACGCTCGTTCCGGGGACACGTTTTTATTCCACGGCCAGTGGAAAAGGGAGCTCAAGCCCTTTATCGCCAAGGACGAGACGCCGTTCTTCGCCTTCGGCAAGGAAAGCTCCGACGAGCACTTCAAGGCCCGCGTCAAGTCCCTGAAGGGCGCGGTGGACGCGCCGGTCGACAAGGGCGGGAAGATATTCAACGACGTGCTTGGCAAGGGCTTCTTGGTCAAGTTCAAGATACCGGGAGTGGACGTCGACGGGAGCGTCGATCTGCCCTTCAATAGAATGCTGCCCAAGATCCAGATCGACCAGGGGGGTACGTCACCATCTCCATGGGCAGCGAGCTGCTTCAGGACGAAATGAAGGACAACCAGCTCAACTGGAAAAACGACGAGATGGCGGACCTGGCCAAGGCACAGAAGGACAATGAGAAAACGGGCTTCCTCTCGAATCAACTGTCGAAGCTCAGCGTTGCCTATAAGTATTACAGGGAGAACAAGATCTCCTTCCTGATGGAGTCGAAGATCAAGGTCGGCTGGTTCGCGCTGCTCAGCGGACGCTGGCAGGTCGACAACCAGGACAAGGACGTGAAGCTGACCGTCATCAAGCTGCGAGGCGCGTTTGGCCTGACGTTGAAGTATTCATTCAGCTGGACGATGGTGATCTCCCTCGGCCCGGTGCCGGTCTACATCGGCTTTACGGTCGCGATCACGGCAGGCGTCGCCTTCGGCATTCAGGCGGGCTTCAGCTGGGTGGACGGCGCCTTCCACGATTGGCAGCTCCAGCCGGCGAAGGATATCACCTTCAGCCTGGGCTTCACCTTCATTGTCCAGGGCGGCTTGGGCGTCAAGGACCTCCTGGATGTCTGGGTCCGGTTCCTCGCTTCGCTGAATCTCCGATTGACGCTGGTCGGTATGGGAGACGGAAGGAGTGAGATCTCCGGCAGCTACGCAATCGATTTCAGCGTCGGCGTTACGCTGCTGTTCGCGACGTTCTCCAAGAACTTTGACAGCGTCGCCAAACCGCTGTTCGACCCGATACCCCTGAAGAACGCCCTGCCGCCGCTGCAGCAGTATGCCGCCAGCAATGCCGCCGCGCCGGAGGAGATCGTTCCGACCAGCCAGGAGCCGTCCAGCTATGCGCAGCTGGTCCCGGCAGCGAAGGCCGTCCTGGCCAACGAGGAGGACGCCGTCAGCGCCATCCGGGTGGGGACCTCCAACGGCCATACCTACGCCTTCTACCTCGACAAGGCCCGGGACGAGGAGACCGGCAGGGCCCACCAGCGCGTGTGCTGGGTGGATGTGAACACCGGCAAAAAGGCGAGCGCACAGGATCTCATGCGCGGTAATTATATCGCGCGCAGCCGGGAAAGCGACGATTACGCATTCGACGTATGGTCGGACGAAAGAACGATATTTGTGATCGCCTGCTGCGCCAACCGGTTCGACGACGACGGCTATCCGATCGCGGGCGATCTGCTGAACGGCCATGCCTTTGCCTGGATCATGCCCCTGCAGTACGATGAAGGCGTCAATGGCCTGACGACGCTTGACTAACCCTGCGAACAGAACGCATGCAAGCTGGACGCCGCGCTCAATCCCCGGGGCCTCTTCAATCCGCGCATCGAATGGGCGAAGGTGACCTACGATAAGGGCATCTATATCAGCCGTATCGAGGCATACGGCTTCGCGGAACGGGTGGACGACGGCTCCGGCGAGAAGGGCTATGCCTGCTTCGAGTATACCGGGAAGAATGACTTTGTACTCATGTCCGACATGGCGATCCGAAACGCCCTGGGCGACGATCACGAGCGCGTCAACCTGCGCTCCAGCGTCAGGGGACAAGGCGGCTCTATCGAAGCCGTTCCTCGCTTCCGCTGCTTCAGCTTCGTGGCCCTGAGCCGGCCCAGGGAGGGCGTCGAAGGCGACAGCGCCATCGAGCTGTACGACTGGGAGATGAACACCGCGCCGGTCACCTTTAAAACGGAGAGAAAACCGACGCTCAAGGTGACCCTGACCGATACCAAGCGACAGGCGGTCGTCGTGAAGAAGGGCGACATCGGCGCTTTCGAGCTGGTGCAGACCGCGGGCGCGGGCAGCGACACCTATGCCCAGACGCTGTTCTACATCGAGGCCGAGACCGACGCGGACGGCGCGAAGACCTACAAGCTGAAGAGCCTGCGCATCGACAACAAGCAGGGCGCGCTCAGCCGCAGCCTGTCCTACGACGTGACGGATTATTCCTATGACATCACCATGCCCGCCGCCGATTTCAAGGTGCAGACGGTCCACGGCACGCAGTACATCTACTGGATGTCCACCGTCTCAAAGCAAAAGGAAAAGGAGAGCGACCCGGACACCTGGCGGCTGTGGGTGGCCGTCTACGATCCTGACACCAACACCGTTTCCGCTCCGGCGGTGTTCTCCGAGTTTACGCTTGAAAGCGGCCTGGTGCCCCACGACGTGCTGCTGACCACGGAAGGACAGGGCTACATGACCGTGACGCCCATGCCGAAGGAGGGCGACAGGACGCCGCCGATGACGCTGTACAGCTTCCCGCTGACCCTCAAGCCGGTACTGACGATGACGGGCATGGTCGTGGCGGATACCACCGTGGCCGCCGGCGACTTCGAGGATACCACCATTGCCCTGATGAACGAGGGCAACATGGGCATATCGGCCTTCGATCTTGAGATGTACGCCCTGGAGGACGGCAAGGCCAATGTGGTGGAGACCCTGCACTGCGACTGCCTGCATCCTGAAAACAGCTGCCTGACCATGAAGGGCAGTGGACAGTCGGTCGAGCTGCCCAAGGGCAAGCGGGCCATCTACCGAAACGACGATTTTGATTATACCACCCGCCAGCGCGACTGGGTGCTGGGTGAAAAGACCCAGACGCTGAAGGCGAGCCAGAGCGGCGCGAACGAAGCCTGGAGGAGCAGCCTTTCCGAAGGCGATACAAAGGCCAGGTATGCGAAGAGCAACATGCTGATGCCTGGGGCGCTGGCATCCTTCTCCGGCACGCTGAAGATCCCCGAGAATTGGGGCGGCGACAGGACGCTGTACCTGCGCGTGTCCAGCGTGTCCACCTTTGCCAACTGGCAGGGGGCCATGGCCAACGCCGCCGGTGTGAAGGGCGTTGCCGGCATCGCCGCCAACGCCGCCGCGACCCGGGAGCTGACCTGGAAGCTGGACGGCGACGCGCTGGTGCTGCAGCCGGGAGAGCAGGCGTCCAACGCGGCCTTTGCCGGCGCCGTGAAGTCCGGCCTGATCGCCAATGCGGTCGACGCCGGAAAGCCCGTGGCGCTGGAGATCGCCTGTCAGGATATCGAGATCTCCCACCGCGTGTACGCCGACGGCGACAGCAGCGACCTGGTGGACATCGTCATATCGAACTACGCCCATACCGAGGACAGCTTCAAGCTGACCTGCGCGGTCTACCTGGATGACGAAGAGAAGCCCCTCCACGTCAGCCTGCCCTACTACGGCAAGGCGCTGGCCAGCCGCACGACCCACACCATCACGCTGCCCGTCGAGGCGCTGGTGGGCGATCCCGAGGCGCACAACAGCGCACGGGTGGTGATCTCAGCGGTCGGCCGGGATGAATGCGCCTATGCCAACAACGAGTTCACTTTGCTCCTGGGTGGTAATCCGCTGCGATTCATTCGTGAGCCCGGGGACGAAACGGTCCAGGAGGGCGAGGATGTCTCCTTCGAGGTGGAGGTTGGGGGCGGAAAGACGCCCTATACCTATCAATGGCAGATCTGGGACCCCAAGCATGAAAAGTGGGTGGATCTGCCCGGCTTTACCGGCCCGACGCTGAGCCGCAGGGACGTCGAGAAGAAGTGGGACGGCGCGCGCTTCCGCTGCGTCGTCACCGACGGGGCGGGCAGGCAAATCGTCAGCAGGGAGATCACCCTCAACGTGCGGGACAGGGTGCCCACGGGGGATCGTTCCAATCTGCCGCTGTATCTCTTCGTTGCCCTGGTCGCCCTGGCGCTGCTCTGGGGCATCAGGCGCCGGCGACTGACCTGACATCTTTGACTGCATGAAGAAGCACACCATAGCACTATGTAGTGTGACAGAATAGAATTGTATTCAGTAAGGGTGCGCCGGTTCGGTGTGTATAGTATAGTCAGGTGGAACTCCTGGCCTGGTAAAGCCTGGCAAGCAGCCAGTACTCAGCCTTGGAGCCGAAGCCGTGAGGCGAGGTTTAAGCGTAGGCAGAGAAGTGTGAGAGCCGCAATGCGAGAGTGTGAAGCGATTGAGCCCCGTAAGCTATATAGAGCGGAAGCCGATGTGTTCCTTGCCACAGCAGGCAGCAATGCGCAAACGATATGCTAT